>DASSSV010000731.1:0-4195 GCA_035708265.1 Thermomicrobiales bacterium
ACCTGGGCCGGCCGCAGATCCAGACCGCGCCGCCCTTCCACCCGCTCGCCATCCAGTCGGCCAGCATCCGGGAGGCGCCGGCCGGTACCGACGTGGCCGGCCTGCTGGCGGACGCCTGCGCGGGCCAGGGCCAGACGCCGCCGCTCCCGCCCGGCGCGACGCCCGGCCCGGCGGCCATCGACGGCGCGGGCTACCTCGACGACCGCAGCAGCGCCGACGCGGTCCTCCGCTCGTTCTACAACGCGATCAACCGGAAGGAGTACGCCAGGGCCTACTCATATTGGGAGCCCGGGGCGGAGGCGCTTCAGCAGATGCCGCCCTTCGACCAGTTCCAGCAGGGCTACGCGCAGACCGCCGCGGTGCGACTCACGACCGGCCCGGCCTTCACCGGCGCGGGGGCGGGCAGCCTCTATTTCTCCGTCCCGGTCACGCTCCGCGCGACGACAGCCGCCGGCGCGACGCAGACTTTCGTCGGCTGCTACCGGCTGCACATCGGGCAGCCCGCCAACCAGGCCGAACCGCCCTTCCAGCCCCTCGGCATCCAGTCCGCCAGCATCCGGCAGGTGCCGAACGACGCCGACGCGGCCGCGCTGATGGCGCAGAGTTGCCACTGATCGCGGCGCGGGATGGGAATGCCGGCGCTGGATGGGTCTCCCATTCGTCGGGGCCGGCCCCCTGCCGGCCCGGTCTCTCGGCTGACCGGCATCCAGACGGGCGCCTGGCAGGCGCGGGGTTGATGGGGGCAGGGTATTGGTAGGGTGCGAGGCTGGCGGTTGCAACCGCGCCTGAATGGCCTGCCGGCCACGAAACCCGCCTGCATGGGTTGGGGCGGGTCTCAGGCCGCGCAGGCGGCCTTCGTGCGCCGCGAGGCGCCCCAAGCCGCGGCTTCAGCCGCCAGCCCCCAAGCCAGCACGGGGCCGACCCTAACGCCTAACGCTTAACGCCTAGCGCCTCCCCCCTACAACCCCGCCAGCAGGCGCGCCAGGCGGGCGCGCTCGTCCGCGGCGTCGGCGACCGGGATCGGCATAACCAGCAGCTCGTCGATGCCGCCGCCGAGGGCGTCGCGCAGGCCCTGGCGCACCGCCGCCTCGTCGCCCGAGATGACCAGGCTGTCGGCCAGCGCCTCCGGGACCGTGCCGTCGGCCGGTATCGGGTAGCCGGCCTCCGCGAACATCTGCGCGTAGAAGGGCGACGCGGCGTAGCGCCGGATGCGTTCGCGCGCCGCCGCCAGCGCCGCCGCGCGGTCGTCGTTGAGCGCGGCCGAGACGTGGGCGACCAGCGGCGGCGCCGGCCGCCCGGCCGCCGCGGCGCCCTCGCGCAGCGCCGGGGCCGCCACGGCGCGCAGGTACGGCAGCGGGCAGAGCCAGGAGAGCGCGCCGTCCGACACCTCGCCGGCCAGCCGGAACGAGGCGGCGCGCAGGGCCGAGAGGAGGAGCGGCGTGCGCGGCGCGCGCGGCAGCGTCGCCTCCACGTTGAAGAAGCGCCCGTGGTGCGACACCCGGCCGCCCCACAGCAGGCCGCGAAGCACCGCCGTGTACTCCCGCAGGTGCGTCAGGGGCGCGGTCATCGGCAGGCCGTAGACCTGCTCGATCGTCTGCCGGTGGCTCGGGCCGATGCCCAGGCGCAGCCGGCCGGGCGCGAGGTCGGCCAGCGCCAGCGCCTGCTGCGCCAGCACCAGCGGGTGCCGCGGGTAGGTCGTCACGATCGCCGTGCCGAGGCGCACCGCCGTCGTGCGCGCGGCCGCCGCGGCGAAGAGGGTCAGCGTGTCGGGCGTGACCGCGCCCTGCGTCATCCAGACCTGGCGCACCCCCGCCGCCTCGGCCGCGACGATCGCCGCGACCGCCTCGGCCGCCGTCGCGCCCTCGACCACCAGCCCGACCCGGTCGCGCAGGTCGCCGGAGAGCGCCGGCGCCTCGCCCGGGTCCGCGTTGCTTCGCGGTGCCATCGTCCCCCGCTCCTCAGATCGTGTGCCGCTCCGCCTCGCCGGCCGAGCCCTTGATCGCCTGCAGGTCGCGGCGGTAGCCCTCGGAGAGCGCGCGGACGTCCATGCTGTAGAGGATGAAGCGCGAGCCGATCCCCCGCCAGTGCTGGACCTGCTCGACCTGCATCCAGTGGCCGCCGGCCGCGATGCCGCGCGCCGCGCTCGTCTCGATGATCTGGCGCACCGCCTCCTGGAAGCGCGGGTGGTCGTACCGCTCCGGCACGCCGAGCGAGATCGAGAGGTCGTGCGGCCCGATAAAGATCGCGTCGATCCCCGGCACGTCGAGGATCTCGTTCAGCCGCTCGATCGCCGGCACGCTCTCGATGCCGATGATGACCGCGGCGTTGCGGTTGAAGCGGCCCAGGTACTCCTCGGTCTCCGGGTTGACGTAGCGCGACTCGTCGCGCGCCGCGTCGTGCAGCGCCCCCTTCAGCGGCCGCAGGCGCGCGGCGCCGACGATCGCCCGCGCCTCCTCGGGCCGCTCGACGTACGGCGCCAGGACGCCGTGCCCGCCCGCGTCGATGGCGATGCGCGCCTGATAGGGGTCGGGGTAGGGGATGCGCACGATCGGCGTCACGCCGACCGCGGCGAGCGCCGCCGACAGGTCGCCGACGTCGTGCCGCCCGAAGGGCGAGTGCTCGGTGTCGACGATGACGTAGTCGAAGCCGAGGCGGCCGAAGACCCCCGCCCAGCGCGCCCCCTTCGCCAGCGTCAGCATCGTGCCGTAGACCGTGTCGCCGCGCCGCAGCGCCTCGCGGAACTCCGCGCCATTCATCGCTCAAGCCTCCCTCGTGTAAAGTACGAAGTACGAGGTACGAAGTACGAATGAGGGTCGCATCGGTGGCGGGCCCTCCAGGCGCGACTCCAGTCGCCGGCCCCCCGCGCCGCCCATGCCCCGTCCCCCAATTCGTACTTCGTACCTCGTACTTCGTACTTCGTCACTTCCCAACCTCGAACTTCTGGAACGAATGGCAGTCCTCTGGCACCAGGCCGGGGCGGACGCCGAAGGTCCAGGTGACCTCGCCGACGTAGATGTCGCCGCGCGAGTCGACGCAGATGTCGTGCGGCGCGACGAAGTTGCCCGCCGCGCAGCGGTCCGCGCCGCCCCAGCGCGCCAGGACGTTGCCCTCGGCGTCGTAGACGCTGACGCGGCCCGGCCGGTCGTCCTCGATCGTGCCGTGCAGCGGCGTCCGCTCGCCGACCTTGCGCCACAACTCGGAGACGTAGACGCGCCCCGCGCCGTCGAGCGCGATGTTGGTCGGCCGCTGCACGTCGGTCCACTGGCCCATGAACTCGCCGGTCGGGCTGAAGATCTGGATCCGGTCGTTCTCGCGGTCGGCCACCAGCACCCGCCCGTCCGGCGCGACCGCCACGCCGTGCGGCAGGTGGAACTGCCCGGGCCCGGTGCCCGGCTCGCCCCACGATTGCAGCAGCCGGCCGTCATGCGCGAAGCGGTGGACGCGCGCGTTGCCGTAGCCGTCCGTGACGTAGAGGTCGCCGTTGGGCGCGACGGCCAGGTTGGTCGGCCGGTTGAAGGGCGGGCCGCCGCGGGTGATGCTCTCCATCGTGCGGCCGTCGTAGCCGGTGTCGGCCGCCTGGTCGTAGGTGCCGATCGTCATGAGCAGCGTGCCCTCGGGGGTGAACTGCTGGACGACGTGGTGCCCCTCGTCGACGCAGTAGACCGTGCCGTCCGGCCCGATCGTGATGCCGTGGGTGCGCGGGCTGAAGCGGTCCTCGCCCCAGGAGGTCAGGAATTTGCCGTCGCGGTCGTAGACGATCACGCGCGGGTCCTGGCGTGTGATGAGGTAGACGCGGTCCTGCGCGTCGACCGCCACGCCGGCCACGTCGCCGTGGCGGAACTCGGCCGGCAACTGCTCCCAACCCTCGGCGACGCGGTAGGTCAGCGTGCCCGGTGAGGTGGCCATGGTGCTGCTCCTCTCTGCGCTGCGCCCGCCGGCCCGCGTGGCCGGCCTCCCCGATCGTGCGCGCCTAGGTTCGCACGTCCGGGCGCGGGCGTAAAGCCCTCACCCCCCGTCCCCCTCTCCCAATCCTGGGAGCGGGGGAGCCTCATACAGACAGGGTGCTGCTCTTCCAGAGTTCCGGGTAGGGAGATGGACAGGATGCCGCCCGGCCATACTCATGACTGATACCCTGGAAGAGCAGCACTCCGTCTCAGCGGGGTCTCCCCCCTCTCCCAGCATTGGGAGAGGGGGG
>DASSSV010000732.1:0-8205 GCA_035708265.1 Thermomicrobiales bacterium
CGGTCGTCTCGGTCCCCTTCACGGCCAGGACCGGCACGTCGAGCGCGCGCAGGCGGTCGAGCGAGTCGGTGTAGTCCCAGAGCGTCCCGTTGACCGACAGCGCCTGCCGGTTGCGGACCCACACCGGCCACCCCGGCAGCGCCTCGACGTCGCCGCCCGGCTTCGCCAGGCCCGCTCGGAGGAGGAAGGCCTTGAGGTCGTCGATCGTGAGCCGCCTGCCGGCCACCGAGCGATCGTAGGCCTCGCTCCGGCCGAGCGCCGCGGCGGCGTGGCCGGTCTCCCGAAGGATCCACACCGTGGGCGGTTCGATCACGGTGAGCGTCCGGACCCGCTGGGGATATTCTAAGGTGAACGCGAGGGCACAGTGCCCGCCGTAGGACCAGCCGACGAGGTCGAAGCGGTCGAGGCCGAGCCGGTCGACGGTGGCGCGCAGCGCCTCGCGCTCGGTCGGCGTGCCGTAGTCGGCGGGTATGGGCCTGCCCGCCTCGGCCAGCTCGACGCTGCGGAGCTGGACCCGGACGACCCGCCGGTCCCGCGCGAGCGGCTCGACGAAGGGGATCCACGACAGCCAGCCGCTCAGGCCGCCGGGGACCAGGACGATGGGCTCGCCCTCGCCGGTGACCTCGTGCAGCAGCGGAGACGATTCCATGGCGATTCCTCCCTGATCGTTGAAGGCGGTCACGCCAGCTCACCCCCTCGATCAATGGCCGGAGCGCCTCGGCCGGTGCGTGCGCCTACCGTCCCGCCATCAGCTGTTCCCAGTGGGACAACTGCTCGAGCACGCTTTGGGGGCTGACGATGGGGTGGGAAACGAAGGTGGAGAGGCGACTCGCCGGCAGCGAGCCGATCAGCCGCCCCAAGTCGTCCGCCGCGTCGACATCCACGACGAAGGCGGTCGCGCGCTCGTCGGCGAAGGGGTACACCGCCTTGATCTGCGGGTTCGCCCCGCTCGCCAATTGCTCGAAGGTTGCCTTGAGCATGGCGATCTCCTGGTCGGGCGGCGCCACCGGAGCATCGATCAGTCGGCCGATGACAAGAAACTGCATCGAGGGTGCCTCCTTTCGCGTCGTTGTGAGCCGTTCACGCCGGGCCAACATGGGGACGTGCGCGCATCGCGGGCGTATCGTCGGGTACACGGCGGGCGCTGTGCGATCAGGCGTCGGCGAGGAGGAAGTCGCGCAGGGCGGCGGCGAGGAGGTCGGGAGCCGTCTGGTGGGCGGCGTGCCGCTGCCCGGGCAGGACCGCTACCCGCGCGTTCTGGAACACCTGGGTCAGGCGCTCGAACATCTCGCGGCGCCGCGGTTCGGTGAGCTCGCCGGTCACGAGCAGCACGGGCGCCTCGATCGCGCCGAAGCGCGCCAGGTCGGGCCCGTAGTCGTTGAACGCGCGCAGCTCGCGCGGGATGGTGTGGACCGCGGCCAGCCGGCCGGGCCATGCCGGCTGGCGGCGCAGCACCTCCAGCTCGTCGGGTGTCACGCCGGCAGCCGTCAGCATGAAGGTGGTCAGGGCCTCCTCACGTTGACCGGTCTGGATCAGTGCGTCCAGGCGCGCGACGAAGTCGTCGGGGAACAAGCGCAGGCCGGGCGGCTTGGGGCCGCCCTCGTACAGCACCAGGCGGCCCAGATTCTGGGTTCGCAGAGCGGCCTCGATGGCGCAGGTGCCGCCGAAGGAATGCCCGTACAGATGCACCGGGCCGGGCAGGGCGTCCAGGGCCGCGGCCACGTCCTCGACCTCGCGCTCCAGCGCGTAGGCGGGCGCGTCGCCGCTCGCGCCCCGACCACGGCGGTCCATCGCGTAGACCGTGAAACTGTCGGTGAGCAGCGGGACGACGCCGTCCCAGGCCGTGTGGTCGGCGCCGGTGCCGTGCACCGCCAGCAGCGCCGGCCCCGCGCCGCGCTTCCAGAGGGCGATCGGGGTGCCGTCCTGCGACGGGACGGCGAGCCGTTCGGCGGCGGTCCGGGTCCCCATCGGCGTGCCCTCCTCGTGCGTCGTTCGCTCCGGGGCCAGTCTAGGGGCACGCGCTTATCGCCGGCTTATCGCCGGCTTATCGCCCGGGCGGAGCGGGATCAGGCGTCGGCGAGCGCGCGCCGGAGGGTGTCGGCGCCGAGGAAGCAGCGCCGGAGCGCCGGGTCCCCGATGCCCTCCGCCACCGCCTCGACCGCGGCGCGCGCCTCGGCCAGGCAGGCGGCGGCCTCCGTCTCGTGGCCGAGGTGGGCGTGGAGGACGGCCAGCTCCCGAGCGCTGGTCCACAGGAGCGGCGGGTGGCCGGCCGCCCGCGCGAGCGATCGCGCCCGCTCCAACTGCGCCAGGGCCTCCGCGGGCGGGGCGCCGGCCGCGAGCATGGCCCGGCCGCGCAGCAGCCGGGCGCGCCCGGCGTGCTTGCGCGAGCCGGTCGGGTCGGCCACGGCGAGTGCCTGCTGCGCGAAGGTCAGCGCCCGCTCCGGCACGCCCTCCGACAGCGCCAGCTCGCCCAGCCCGACCAGCAGCCGCATGCGGTAGCGCCAGGTGAACCAGGCGTCGCGGTCGATCAGCGCGGCGGCTTGCTGGAAGAGCTCGCGCGCCCGCGCGCGCTGGCCGGCGCGCAGCGCGTCGCCGCCCAGGTTCACCAGCGCGTTGGCCTCGGCCTCGAGCCAGCCGGTCTCGCGGGCGAGCGCGATGCTGCGCCGGTTCCACTCCTCGGCCTGCCCGAGGTCGCCCAGCTCGCTGTAGACCCAGCCGATGGTATTCGGCAGCCGCGGCAGGAAGTAGCGGTCGCCGCCCTCCTCGGCCAGCCGGAAGGCGCCGTGCAGGGTGGCCAGGGCGTCCTCGTAGCGGCCGCGGTTGCCCAGCGACATGCCCAGCGCGAAGCGAGAGCGGCCCGTCAGGAAGGGGTTGTGGAGCTCGCGGCCGAGCCGCAGCGACGCGTCGATCGCCGGCAACGCCCGCTCGTGGTCCCCCTGGAACTCGCGCAGCAGGCCCAGCCAGCCCAGCGCATTGAGCCGCGCCGCGGCGACCACCGGCTCCTCGCCGCCCCCCACCGGCGGCCGCGCCCCGGCCAGGGCCAGGACCGCCCCGCAGTGCCGCTCCGCGTCCTCCGCCCGGCCCTGGGCCATGGCCACGCTGGCGGCCGTGGCGAGGCTGCCGGCCCGCAAGCCGCGGTGGCCCAGCTCCTCGGCGCGGCCGAGGGCCTCCGCGGCCAGGCGCTCGGCCGGCACGAACTCGTGGCGCCAGTAGTGGGCGTCGGCCAGGGCGAGGAGCGCCCGGCCCTCGAGCGGCCGATCGGCGAGCGCGCGGGCCAGGGCCCGCAGCGCCGCGAACTGCCGTACGGCGGCGTCGAACTCCCCCAGGTCGGCGTAGGCCCGCCCCAGCCGCTCCAGCAGCCCCGCGCGCTCGTCGGGCTCGAGCGGCACCGGCTGGCGCTCGGCGAGCTCCGCGGCCCGCCGGTAGTGGGCCAGCGCCTCGCGCGGGGCGGAGGCCTCGCGGGCGTGGTCGCCGGCGAGCACCGCGTAGCGGCAGGCGGGCGCCCACCGCTCGGCCTGGCGCCAGTGGTGGGCCAGCTCGCCGGCGAGCTCCCGCGCCGCCGGCGGGCGTCCCTCCGCGTGAGCCTCCAGCGCCTCGGCCGCCCGGGTGTGAAGCACCCGACGCCGGTCCGGGCCGAGGTCGGCGTAGACGACCTGCTGGATCAGGTCGTGCCGGAAGTCGAAGCCGCTCCCGGTGGGCGCGAGGCGCACGAGCTGGCGGGCGACCAGCGCTTCCAGCGTGTCCAGGACGGCGTCCGGCGTCAGCTCCGTCATCCGCGCCAGCGGCTCGGGGCGGAAGCCGCGCGCCACCACGGCCGCCGCCAGGAGCACCCGCCGCTCCCGCTCGTTCAGCCGCCCGACCCGCCAGCGGATCGCCTCGCGCAGGGTGGGCGGCAGCGGCAGGCGGCGCTCGGGCGCCGGGAGCGTCGCGTCGGCTTCTTCCCACCCACCCGGCTCGTCCAGCCGGAGGACGCCGGTCTCCAGCAGGGTGCGCAGGGTCTCGATCAGGAAGAGCGGGTGGCCGTCGGTCTCGCGGTGCAGCCGCGCGGCCAAGGCGCGGCCCCGCGTGGCCGAGCCCGAGACCGCCGGGAGCAGCGCCGCGACCTGCGCCGCCCCCAGACACGGCAGCTCGAGGGGCGGCGGGGCGACCGGATCGCCGGCCAGACTTTCCAGGAGCAACTGGAGCGGGTGGTCGGGACCGACCTCGCCGCTGCGATAGGTGCCCACGACCAGCACGGGCGCGCCGCCGAGCCGGCGGGCCAGGTAGTGGAGCCACTGCACGGTCGAGGCATCGGCCCAGTGCAGGTCGTCGAGCAGCAGCGCCAGGGGGGCGCTCCGGCCCAGGCTGGACAGGAGGTGGGTGAGGCCGGCCAGCAGGGCGGACCGCTCGGCGTCGGGCCGCAAGGGCTGGTGGCGCGGCAGCCCCGGCACGAGGTCGCGCAGCGACGGGAGCACCGCGGTGAGCTGCGGCCCCCACGGCCCGAGCGCCGGCGCCACCTCGGCGGGGTCGGCCCGCTCCCGCAGGAAGCGGCCGAGCGCGTCCGCGATGGGGGCGTACGGGAGGTCGCGCTCCAGCTCGTAGCAGCGCGCGGTGAGCGCGCGGGCGCCCCGCGACGCGGCGAGCCGCCCGAACTCCTCCAGCAGCCGGCTCTTGCCGATGCCGGGCTCGCCATGGAGCAGCACCAGCCGGCCCTGGCCGGCCCGGGCCGCGTCGAGGTGGGACACCAGCTCGGCCAGCTCCCCCTCCCGGCCGACGCACGGCAGGTGCAGCCGGCCCAGCCCATCGCGCAGCGGCCGGGACGCCGGCGCGCCCCGCTCGGCGGCCGCCGCGGTCGTGGGCGCCGTCGGGGCGCCGCTCGGGGGCGCCGCGCCGGGGCCGTCGTCCCGCAGCAACTGCGCGTGAGCCGCGCGGACGGCGGGCCCCGGGTCGACGCCCAGGTCTTCGGCCAGCGCCCGCCGGCAGCGCTCGTACGCCTGCAAGCCCTCGGCGATGTGGCCGGCGGCCCCGTGGGCGCGCATCAGCTGCGCGTAGAGGGCCTCGCGGGTCCGGTCCTGGGCCAGGCCGCGCTCGCAGAGCTCGATCGCCTCGGCCGGGGCGCCCACGTGGAGCAGGCACTCGGCCAGCTCCTCCAGCAGCGCGAGGTGCGCCTCCCGGAGCTGCTCGCGCGGGCGGAGCGCCCACTCCGCGTACGGGTCGTCCTCGCAGAGCTCGCCCCGGTAGAGCGCCGCGGCGGCGCGGTAGGCCTGGGCGGCGGGCGCCCAGGCGCCGCGTCGCCGCCACTCCCGGCCCTGGCCGAGCAGCCGCCGGAACTCCTCGACGTCGAGCCAGACCGCGTCGGTCGCGGCGAGCGTGTACCCGGCCGCGTCGCGTCGGATGAGCGGCGCGGGGCCGAGCAGCTTGCGCAGGCGCGAGACGGCCACGTGGAGGCTGCGGGCGGCGGCGGCGGGCTCGAGGTCGGGCCACAGCGCGTCGAGCAGGCGATCCTGCGGGACCAGGCGACCGCGGTCCAGCGCCAGCAGCTTGAGCAGGGCACGATCCTTCGGCCGCGCCCACTCCCGGCTCGGGATCTCCCGCCCGTCGCGCTCGACTCGGAATGGCCCCAGCAGGCAGATCCGCAGCATCTCGTCCGCCCTCCGCGTGCGGCTCGCGCGCCGTGGCGCCGCCGAGCCGGGCGAGGGGGAACTGGCCGACGAGGGACCGGCGCCGGTCGAGGGGCGATCCCCGGCCAGCGCGGGCCGCGCGCGGCCTCGTCGCGTCGCAGGCCGGGCTGCCGCCTGCGTCGAGTGCGCTCCGGCTCGCCACGCCAGCCGCGTGCTGTCGCGCTCATGATACCGTGGCGCAGCCCCTCCAGGGAGTCTACCACCATCCGCGGATGCTGCAAGACGGCCGCCTGTCGCCGCCAGGGCGATTGCATCGACTTCCGGACACTTGCGAGGCCAGTCGCCATGGGGGCCAGGACTTTGGTGCGGTAGGCGTCGTCGAGGGCGGCGGTGCAGCGTTTGGTGGGGAGGCTGCCGCGGCGGGTGCGCTCCCGGCGCAGCAGGTTGAGGGCCACCTGGCGCAGCGCGGCGCAGTGCTGCGCGCCGTGCCCGACCCGCACCCGGCAGGCGTCCTCGCCGCAGGTGCCGTCGAGCACCCGATGGACGCGGTTCTCGCTGCCCCAGTGGCCGCGGACGGCCCGGCCGAAGGCGGCGGCGGAGAGCGGGGCGCTCAGGAGGTCGTAGCGCGCCTCGACGCTCCCCGCCTCCCCGACGCGGCGCCCAGCCTCGACCAGCCCGACGCCGGCCAGCCCCGCCCAGGCCCCGGCCGGGTCGAGGTAGGTCAGCAGCTCCGGGTCGTACAGGGTCCAGTGGCGCCGGATCTCCAGCCGCCCGTGGCCCTTGTCCACCGGGCGCGCGCGGTCGTGGTCGCCGGGGGCGAAGACGGCGAAGGCCCGGCGCACGTCCTCGCGCGGCGTCGGACGGTTCTCCTCGAGCGCCAGCGCGTAGGCGCCCCCCTGCGCGACGACCTGGGCGGCGATGGCCGTCTGGCCGCCCATGGCGTCGACGGTCACGGTGCAGCCGCCCAGGTCGAGCAGCGCCAGCGGCGCCGGGATGGCCGTGATCCCGTTGGCCTTGGCGTCGGTCGCCACCCGCCCCAGCGCCAGCCCCGACTCCGCCGCCCAGGCGCGGACCGGGTGCGGCGCCGCCTGGCCGTCCGCGCGATCCTGCGCGCCGCGCACGCTCTTGCCGGCGAGCGCGCGCAGCCGCGCCGCGCCGGGGCGGTCGGGGACGACGGCCTGCGCCCAGGCGAGGGAACACTGGCCGAAGGCGCCCGGGGCGAGCCGGGCGAAGACCCGCCCGCGGGTGTCGTGGCTGGGGATGCCGCTTGGCAAGGCCAGGAAGGTGCGCAGCCGGGGCTCCTTCGCCCGCCCGAACGCCTCGACCGCCACCCAGGTGTCGGCGCCGCAGACGACCGCGCACCGCGCGATGGCCGCGCTGTCCAGCAGCAGGTGCGCTCTCGTGCGCTCGACGCGCGGGTCGGGCAGCGCGGCGACGTGCCGGGCGATGCTCGTCTCGACGGGCGGGGCCATGCGTCCTCCTCCGCGGCGGCCGTGGCGGCGTCATCGCCGCCCAGTATCCACGATGCGCCCGCGGCCATGCCCTGTCCACGGCGGCGACACCCGTCGCCAAGAAGATGCACTCGCCCTGAGGGTTCTTGGCGGTCAGCCGACCGGGCGCGGGGCGGCACCGAAGGCGAGCTTCCGTCAGGGGTGGGCGGCGATGGGCCGCCCCGCGCGCTTCACGTCGGTCCAGCCCCCCCCGGCCAGCGGCACCTTCGTCGCGTCCAAGCTCAGTTGCAGCGCGTCCAGCGGCGTGGCCGCGGCTGGCCACTACCCCGCCCCGCTGCGGCTACGCGAGCCCGCGCCGCCGGCTGGTCCCGCGGGCGGCGCGGGCTCGTACCGTCAGCGCGGCCCCCGCTCGCGCGCGGACGAGCGCGAGCGGGCGCGGCGGCTCTGCCAGTAGACCAGCCCGCCGATGATGATGGCCGCCCCGATGGCGAGCGGCAGCAGGAGCTCGTCGCCGTCGCCGTCGACGCCGTCGGCGGCTTCCGCGAAGGCCGGCACCACCCAGGCCAGGTTGAGCACCAGGGCGGCGAGCAGGCACGCACCCAGCTTCGTGAAGCGCTCTCGCACCACCATATCTCCGGCTCCTCTCGGGGCCATGCCATCCGTCCCGCTCAGTCGTGGCGCGAGGTGGCCCGCTGGATCCAGATGATCAGCGCCAGGCCGATCACGATCATGATGATCACCGCCAGGAGCTCGCGCGCTTCGCCCACCTCCCCGAAGACCATCTCCCCCTCCTGTCGCCGGCGACGCCTCCGGCGCGGCCGCCCCGCGCGCCCGGGCCGGTGCGCCGGCGCGGCCCCCGGCCATGCATGCAGTATGGGCGAGTCGGATGTGAGGGCGGTGAGACGCGGATGAGAGTCTTCTTAGGGTTGTCGCGGGTCGGGCGACGGCGCCGCGGGGGCCGGCGACGCCACCGGCAGGGACACCGTGAACGCGCTGCCCGCGCCGACCGTGCTCGCGACCGCCAGCGCGCCGCCGTGCGCCCGCGCGAGCTCCGCGGCCATCGCCAGCCCCAGCCCCGCCCCGCCGGCCGCGCGCGAGCGGTCGGCCGCGGCGCGGTAGAAGCGGTCGAAGAGGTGGGGCAGGTGCGCCGCGGC
>DASSSV010000733.1:0-29052 GCA_035708265.1 Thermomicrobiales bacterium
ACGCCGGCGACGCGCCGCGCCTGCTGAAGTGGCAGCCGGGGCCGGCCGGGCAGCACATCGAGCTCGGCATCTCCGAGATGAACCTCTTCATGCTCCTCGGCCAGCTCGGGCTCTCCGCGGAGATGAACGGCCAACCCTTCCTGCCGGTCGGCACGGTCTACGACCCCTTCATCTGCCGCGGGCTCGACGCGCTGATCTATGGCGTCTACCAGGCCGCGAAGTTCGTCTTCGCCGGCACGCCCTCCGGCATCTCCCTCAGCCCCGAGGGCGGGGCGCACCAGTCGACCGTGACGCCGTCGCTCGGGATCGAGCTGCCGAACCTGACGGCGTATGAGCCGGCCTTCGCGCGCGAGGTGGAGTGGTGCCTGCTCGACGGCCTGCGTCGCTGCTGCGACCGCGAGCGCGGCGACGCGACCTACCTGCGCCTCTCGACGAAGCCGGTCGAGCAGGCCCTTCTGGAGCCGGCGCTGGCGCGGCTCGGCGCCGACGAACTGCGGCGGCAGGTGCTCGCGGGCGGCTACCGCCTGGTCGAGCCGCCGGCCGACCTGGCCGGCGCGCCGCTGGTGCCGATCGCGACGGCGGGCGCGCTAGTGCCCGAGGCGGTCGAGGCGGCGCGGACGCTGCACGAGGAGGGCGTCGCCGCGCTCGTCCTCAACGTCACCAGCGCCCAGCGCCTCTACCGGAGCCTGAGCGTCGCCCGGCGCGGCCACGTCCGCGGCGCCACCGTCGGCCCCGACGCCGGCCACCTGGCAACGCTGCTGCGCCCGGAGGAGCGCCGCAGCCCGATCGTGACCGCGCTCGACGGCGCGTCGCACACGCTGGCCTTCCTCGGCGCGGCGTTCGGCGTGCCGGTCGTGCCGCTCGGCGTCGACCACTTCGGGCAGACCGGCGCGCGCGCCGAGCTCTACCGCGAGGAGTTGATCGACGCCGAGAGCATCGTCAACGCCGCGCTCCTCGCGCTGGAGCTGGGCGAGGCGTGAGCGCCGTGCCGGCGCCAGTTTGACACGAGACCAGTCCGGTAGAGAGGCGGTCCGCTGTTGGCCTCCGTCATCTTTCTCAACGGCGCGTCGTCTGCCGGGAAGACGAGTCTCGGCACGGCCCTCCAGGACGTCTTGGACGAGCCGTACCTGTTGCTCGGCCTGGATACGTGCTTCCAGACGGTTCCCGCCCGCTGGGCGGGCGGTCCTCGTGGGCCCTATCGGCACCTCGGTTTCGAGTACCTGGAGCTGCCGCCCGAGGACGGCCATCCCGTCCTCGGTATCGGCTATGGTCCGATAGGGTGGCGGATCATGGCCGGGTTCCACCGGGCGGTCGCTGAAATAGTCCGGTCCGGCAATCCGGTTATCGTTGACGAGATGCTGCTCGATGAGCGAGTTCGCGATGATTGGTTGGCAGTATTGGCGCCTTTTAAGCCGCTACTCGTCGGAGTCCATTGCGCCCTCGACGAGCTCGAGCGGCGAGAGCGCGGGCGCGCTCACCGTCCCGGCGTCGCCCGGTGGTCGGCCCGGCGCGTTCACGCCGGCATCAACTACGACATGATCGTCGACACGACGGCTCAGACTTCGATCAGTTGCGCGGGGACGATCCTCGAACGCATCAAAGAAGGCATTGCGGGTATTGGGTGAGATGGTTGTCATGCGCAGAGTGACGACATACGATGACCCGGGTGACTGCCGCCGACAGGCGCGTCTTCCACTGTGACGAGATGGAAGCGGTGCTCTTCGTCGGGTTGCAGGCGGCCGGGAAGTCGACCTTCTACCGCGAGCGCTTCTTCGACACGCACGTCCGCATCAACCTCGACATGCTGCGGACGCGCCGCCGCGAGGCGCTGCTCCTGGCGGCGTGCCTGGAGGGACAGCAGCGGTTCGTCGTGGACAACACCAGCTCAACCGCGGCCGAGCGCGCCCGCTACATCGCGCCGGCCAGGGCCGCCGGCTTCCGCGTCGTCGGCTACTACTTTCTCCCCGAGCCGCGCGCCTGCGCCGCGCGCAACGCGGCCCGCCCCGCCGACCGGCGCGTGCCGGCCGCGGCGATCTTCGGCACGGCCAAGCGGCTGGAGCCGCCCGCGCCGGCCGAGGGGTTCGACGCCCTCTACGCCGTCACGCTCGCCCCGGGCGGCGGGTTCGTCGTGGCGGAGTGGCCGGGCGCGGCGGCTGAGGCGTGACGCGGCCGGCCGGTGTCAGCCCCGGACCAGGTACATCTCGCGCTGCGGCGGGCCGAGGAATTCGCCGCCGTCCGGCGTGACGACGACGTCGTCCTCCAGCGCGCAGACGCCGTAGCCGGGGACCTGCGCGCCGATTTCCAGCGTGTAGACCTGGCCGGCTTCGAGCGGGTCGAACGGGCGCGCGCCGTAGCGCTCCCAGGGCGGGCCGAGGACGGCGCCGCCGTCGTGCGCGGCGCGGCCGAGCTGGTGGCCGAAGGCGAAGTCCCAGCCGAGGCCGGCCTCGGCGAAGATGCCGCGCGCGATGGCGTCGATCTCGTGCCCCAGCCGGCCGGGCTTGAGCGCCCGCGCCCCCTCCTGGATGCAGCGGTCCACCAGCTCGCAGACGCGCTTGCACTCGGTCGGCGCGTCGTCCTCGCCGGGGCGCAGGACGTACCAGGTGCGCTGGAGGTCGGAGCAGTAGCCCTCGTACTTGACGCCGAAGTCGAGGCGCAGCAGGTGGCCCGGCGCGAGTTGGATGTCGGTCGGCCCGACGTGGCCGAAGGGCGACTCCGGCCCGGCCGAGACGACCGGGCAGTAGGCCCGCGCCCAGGCCGGCTCTAACCCCTCCTCCGCCATGCGCTCGTGCAGGAAGGCGGCGATGTCGCGCTCGGTCAGCCCCGGCCGCAGCCGCGCGGTCAATTCGTCGAAGAGCGCGTCGGTGCGGCGGATCGCCTCGCGCATCAGCGCCAACTCGCCGGGCGACTTCCGCCCGCGCACGCGCGCGACGACCGGCTCGGCCGAGATGAAGCGGCCGGCGTAGGGCGTCCCTTCGAGCGCGCCGACGAGTTGCAGGTAGATGCCGTGCGGCAGGCCGTCGGCGGCGACGTTGTCGAGCGAGTAGTCGAGCGCGATCTGGCGGGGCTGGAGGCGGTCCAGCGCGGCGCGCAGCGGCTCGCCGAAGCCCTGCACGTAGCCCACGACCTCCGGCCAGGCGCCGGTCGCGCGCACGTTGGCCACGTCGCCGGTCGCGACGATCGCGACATGCTCGCCGGTCCGGCTGATCAGGAAGAGCGACGTCCAGGTGATGTCGGTCCCGACGACGAGCGGGAAGCTCGGGTCGCGCAGCTCGCCGCTCTCGCGCCCGGCCAGCAGCCAGAGGTCGAGGTCGAGTTCTTGCAGCACTTCTTTGGCCTGGGCGATCTTCTCGTGCAGGAGTTGCCCGTTCACGCTCCCTATCCTTTCCGCGCCCGCGACGGCGATGCTGCCCCGGCCGGCATTGTCGCAGATTCGCTCCGGCTGAGGAGTCGCGTCATCGTTGTGCGGGAGCTGGCGGTTGAAGCCGCGCCTGAATGGCCTGCGGGCCACGAAACCCGCCTGCACGGGTTAGGACGAGGCCCAGGCCGCGCGGGCGCCGCCACGAAGGCCGCGGGCCGTCTTCAGCCGCGGCCTCGGCCACCCGGCCCCTCCATGCAAAGCGATGACCGCCCCCGCGCGAATCCCGCCGCGCGGCGCTACACTGGTATTCGGGCACCGGGGGCGTCGCCCGAGCGCGCTGATGGCAGGATGTCGCACCGATGCCGACCGTCCATGTCAACGATATCGACATCTACTACGAGCGGCACGGCGCGGGCGCGCCGCTCGTCCTCATCGGCGGGCTCAGCACCGACCTCTCGGAGTACGAGAGCATCATCCGGTGGCTGGCCGGGAGGTACGCCGTCCTGGCCTGCGACAACCGCGGCGCGGGGCGCACCGACAAGCCGGACGCCCCGTACTCGATCGAGCAGATGGCCGGCGACACGGCCGGGCTGATGCGGGCTGTCGGCGTGGAGCGGGCGCACGTCCTCGGCATCTCGATGGGCGGGCGCATCGCCCTGGCCCTGGCGCTCCGGCACCCCGACCTGGTCGACAAACTGGTGCTCGTCTCCACCGGCGCGCGGAGCGGGCGCCGTCGGCTCCGGCTGCGCCTCCTGGGCCTCGTGACGCTGCTGCCGCTCTTTCGGAGCGCCTACCCCCAGCCGCACTACGCCTTCGTCCGCCAGCGCGCGGCGTCGGCCGCCTACGACTGCACCGCGCGGCTGGGCGAGATCGCCGCCCCGACGCTGATCCTGCACGGGCGGCGGGACGCGACCGCCCCCTTCCGGCTCGCCGAGGCGCTGCACGCCGGCATCCGGGGGTCGCAACTGGCGCCGTTCGCCGGCGGTCATCTCTTCTTCTTCATGCGCGAGCGCCGGCGCTTCCTCGACGCGGTCGCGGCGTTCCTCGGCTGACGGCGCCGTCAGCGAGCGGCCAGTTCCGCCGCCAGCCGGTAGAGGTAGGTCGCGACCGACTGCTCGTGCCGCTTCATGCCGTCCACCGTCGCGTACTCGTTGGGCGAGTGGACGCGCCCGCCGTGGCCGAGTCCGCCGAGCGCGAAGGGGATCCCCAGCACGTCGGTGAAGAGGTAGAAGGGCGCGGAGCCGCCCAGGTGCGGCCACAGTTCCGGCTCGATGCCGAAGTCGGCGTAGGTGCGCACCAGCGCCTCGATCGCCGGGCTGTCCGCCGTCGTCTTGGCCCACTTGTAGGCGTCTTCGAGTTTGACCTCGATGTCGCCGTAGCCGTGGCGCGCCAGGTGGTCGCGCACCAGGCCCAGCATCTGCTCCGGGTCCTGGTTCGGCACCATGCGGATGTCGACCTTCGCGCGCGCCTCGTGGGGGATGATCGTCTTGGTCCCCTCGGCGGTGTGGCCGGAGATGAGGCCGTCGATGTTCAGCGTCGGCTGGTAGAGGTATTTCTTCAGCAGGTCGGCGCCGGCGAGGTCGTACTTGAAGCGGCGGACGTCGTTGGCGCGCAACTGCTCGGCGGGGTTGAAGGTCGGCGCGAGCCGCGCCAGCAGCGCCTCGTCGTGCGCCGAGATCGTGGCGACGTCGTCGTAGAAGCCGTCGATCAGGATGTGCTTCTGGTCCGGCGTGATCATCGTGGCGAGGGCCTGGACCAGCCGCCAGGCCGGCGAGCCGAACCAGACCGCGTTCGAGCCGTGGACCGCGCGCCCGCCGGCCGGGCCGCCCCAGTCGCCGCCGCGCGCGATCAGCTCGAAGAAGAGGATGCCCTTCACGCCCAGATAACTGACGACCTTGCCGTCGGGGTCCTGGTTGTACATCGAGAAGAACGCCGCGTCGGCGCGCAGGCGGTCGCGGTTCTCCCGGACGAAGCCGGGCAGGTTGCGCGAGCCGAGTTCCTCCTCGCCCTCGATCATGAAGGTGATGTTGAGCGGGAGTTCGCCGTCGACCGCCTTGATCGCCTCCAGGACGTTGAAGAAGTTGATCAGCGGGCCCTTCTGGTTGGTGATGCCGCGGTTGACGACGCACTCGCCGAAGCCGGGCAGGTCGCGGATCTCGCCCCCGAAGGGCGGGGCGATCCAGTCGGCCTCCTCGCCGACGACCGGCTGGACGTCGTACATGCCGTAGTAGAGCAGCGTGTGCGGCTTGCCGGCGTCGATGTGGCCCCAGACGACGGGGTAGAGCGGCGTCGGCACGATCTCGGCCTCGCCGCCGAGCGCGACGATCTTGTCGCGCACCAGCGCCGCCATCTCGGCCATGCCGGTGCCGTCGCCGCTGATCGAGGGCTGGCGCACGAAGGCGCGCGTCGCCTCCAGGTGCTCCGGCCAGTGCTCGTCGATATAGTCGCGGACACGGTCAACCATGCGTTTCTCCCGGAAAGTGGTGGATTACGGCCGCGGCTTCAGAGCGCGCCGTGCGGCAGGACGGCGTGGACGCCGAGGACCTGGTTCACGACCTGGGTGATGCGCAGGTCCACGACCAGGCTCGCGAGGGCGAGCGCCCGGCCGCGCGGCAGGCCGTAACGCTCCTCGATCAGCTCGATCATCGCCGCGAGGGCGACCAGCATCGCCTCGTCGAGGTCGGTGTGGAAGCCGAAGGTCAGCCAGCCGGCCGGCGTCTCGGCGCGCGGCGTGGTCAAATGCAGGTCGGGGTGCAGCGTGAAGGTCAGCTCGACGCGGTCCATCGGGCACTCGATCGCGGTCTGGCTGACCTCGCCGTCCCCCTGCCGGGCGTGGCCGTCGCCGACCGAGAAGAGCGCCCCCGGCACGGCGATCGGCAGGTAGAGCGTGCTGCCGGGCACGAGCTCCTTGCCGTCGATGTTGCCGCCGCACGGGCGCGGCGGGATGGTGGAGTGCCAGCCGGGCTCGTCGGGCGGCAGCCCCATCACGCCCATGAAGGGCCGCAAGGGCAACTCGTGCCCGAACTGGTCGCGCCCGATCAGCGCGTCGGCGTCGAGGTCCCAGAGCAGCACCGTCTCCTCGTCCTCCGCCACGCCGAGCCGGTCGTTGACCGCCGACGACCAGCCGCCGGCGAAGGACATGCCCCAGGCGTCGGGGCGGAGATCGTCGATCCGCACCCCGAGGGCCATCCCCGGCTCGGCCCCGCGGATCGCGATCGGGCCGCAGAGCGCGTGGCCGTCGTCGCGGGTCGGGTCGCGCGGCGCGAACTGCGGCGGGCGTGACTGCGGCGAATCGTCCGGTCGCGGCCCCAGCGCCCACCCCGCTTGCAGCGTCCGCAGCACGACCGTGTCGCCCGGGTCGATCGTCAGCGCCGGGGGCAACTCGCGCGAAAAGCGTCCGTGGAGCGTCGCGCGTTCGGGTTCGAGCCGGTGCGTAGCCACGATCCCCCCGGGGGAGGTACGAAGTACGAGGTACGAAGTACGAATGACGAACAAGGCTCGGCGGAAGCCGGCCGCCTGGGTTCGCTGCTCTCGGACCCCTATTCGTACTTCGTCCTTCGTACCTCGTACTTCGTCAGCGGCGCAGCCGCACCACCTTGAACGCCTCGGCCAGTTCCAGGCCGGCCTCCTTGCCGACCTCGTGGGCGCGCTCGCGCAGGCGCTCGGCGAGGTTCTGCGAGCGGCCGACCTGCGACTCGTGGTGCTTCAGCGCGGCGATCTTCTGGTCGAACGTCTCGCTGATGTCGATGAATTTGTCGGGGTGCTCGGCACCGTAGTACCAGATCTCGCCGACCTTCCAGGGCTGGAGGCCACTCTTGTAGTGCTCCGGGAAGTAGATCGCGTCGCGCGCGGTCGGGTAGATCGCGTCGGTCGTGGTGATGCCGACGGCGCGGTGGTCGGGGTGGAGCGAGTAGGGCCGGAAGGGGTCGTGCGTGAGCACGACGTCAGGCCGGTACTTGCGGAGCTGGCGGACGATCTGCTCGCGGAACTCCAGGGTGGGGAAGAGTTCGCCGTCCGGGTTGTCGAGGAAGATCGTCTCGGTGATGCCGAGCTCCTTCGACGCCCCGAGCTGTTCTTCCCGGCGCATCGCGGCAAGTTTCTCGCCGGTCATCTCGGGGTCGGGCGTGCCCTTGTTGCCGGAGGTGCAGACGACGATGTAGGTGCGCTTGCCCTCGCGGGCGAACTTCGCCAGCGTGCCGGCGGAGCTGAACTCGGCGTCGTCGGGGTGGGCGACGATCGCCATCACCGCCTCGATGGGGCGTTCCTCCGGTTGGGGCTGGGGCTGCTGCTCCTCGCGGACCGGCTCCTGGCTGGCCTGTTCGGTGTCTTTCGTGCTGCCGTTCGTGCTCATCGGCGTGTGCTGGCTCCTTCCTCCACAATGGCCCATCCACGGCCGTGCGGGCGGGCTTACCGCCCGTTGCCGTTCTCCTGCCCAAGACTATCCATGATGAAGTGTCGGGCGTCAACCGCGGCGATGGCCACCGCAACCGCGCCCCGCGCCGCGCGTTCTGATTTAACGGGCTTTCGCGCGACAAGTGCGCGGCGCGGCTTGCACGTACACCGCGACTCGTGTAAGATGGGCGCGGTCCTGCGTGTGGTGGAAAGGGGACGCAAGCGGGATGACAATGCGGGACGGCGCCCGGCGGGAGGAGCCGGGGCTCTCGATCCTGATGATCGCGCCGACCTCCTTCTTCGCCAACTACGGCTGCCACGTCCGCATCCTCGAAGAGGCCACCGCGCTCCAGCGCGCCGGCCATCGCGTGACCGTCTGCACCTATCCGAACGGCGACGACGTGCCGGGGCTGACGATCCGGCGCTCGCTCGGCCCGCCGGGGCCGCGCCGCGCGGTCGTCGGCTCCTCGCGCCACAAGCTCTATCTCGACGTCGCGCTCTCGCTGCGCACCATCCTGACCGGCCTGGCCGTGCGCCCGGACCTGATCCACGCGCACCTGCACGAAGGGGCGCTGATCGGCGCGGGGCTGGCGCGGCTCCTCGGCGTGCCGCTCCTCTTCGACTACCAGGGCAGCCTGACGGCGGAGATGCTCGACCACGGCTTCCTCCGGCCGCACGGCCCGCTGGTGCGGCCGACCCGCGCGCTGGAGCGCGCCGTCAACCACCGCGCCGACGCCATCGTCACCAGCACGGCCAACGCCGCACGCCTGCTGACGCGGGAGTTCGGCGTCGCGGCCGACCGTGTGCGCGCGGTCGCGGACGGCGTGGACACCGTACGCTTCCGGCCCGGCCTGCTCGGCGCGGCCGAGCGCGCCGCGCTGCGCGCCCGCTACGGCATCGGCCCGGAGCGCCGCGTGATCGTCTACCTCGGCCTGCTCGCGCCGCACCAGGGGACCGGCGTGCTACTGGAGGCGGCGCGCATCGTCGTCGCGCGCGAGCCGCGCGCCTTCTTCCTGCTCGGCGGCTTCCCCGGCAACGAGCGCTACCGCCTGCAGGCCGAGCGGCTGGGGCTCGGCGCGCACACCAGCTTCCCCGGCTGCATCCCCTACGCCGAGGCCGAGCGCTTCCTCGCCCTCGGCGACATCGCGGTCGGCCCGAAGCTCGCCGGGACCGAGGGCAACGGCAAGTTGTACAATTACATGGCCATGGGCCTGCCGACGGTCGCGTCGGACACGCCGGCGAACCGCGAGATCCTCGGCGACCTGGGGGTATACGCCGCCCGCGGCGACGCGGTGGCCCTGGCCGACCGCCTGCTGGCGTTGCTGGCGCGGCCCGCGGAGGCCGCGCAGCGGGGCCGGGCGCTGCGCTACCGCGCCGTGCGCCACCTCGCCTGGGACGCCCGCATGGCGGAATTGCTCGCCGTCTACGACCGGCTCGTCGGCGCCCGCGCGCCCGCCGTGGCGCCCGCCGTCGCCGGCGCGCCGCCGTCCGGCCCGGTCGTCACCATCCCGCGGCCCGAGGGCGAGGCGCACGACTGAGCCCGCGGGCGCGCGCGGGAGACGCCGACAGCCCGAAGGACGAGGCATGGCCCGCCGCGTCGGTCCGCCGCCAGCGCTAGAGCCGCCCGACGAGCGCGAAGCGCCGCCCTACGCGGAGTCGGCATCCGCCACCTACCCGTCCCCGTCCGCGCGCGCCGACGAGCGCAACTTCTGGCTGGTGCTGGGCGTCGCGGCGGCGTTCCTCTTCCCGCTCCTGCTGATCCTGACGACGGGCAGCGACTACTGGTTCTACCTCGGCATCGGGCAACTCAGCAACCTCGGCTTCTACCCATACCTGCACTACTGGCTGGAGTACCCGCCGGTCTTCCCCTGGCTGGCCGTCGCGATCTACCGCTTCGCGCTGACCTTCCCGCCGACGATCTTCTCCGACTTCAACATCACCTTCCACCTCCTGCTGGGGGCGATCTTCGTCGCGGCCGACCTCGCCACCATCGCGCTGGTCTACCGGATCGCCCTGCGCACCGGCCCACGCGACGAGGCGCTGCGCCGGATGATCCTCTACGCCGCGCTCTTCTGGCCGGTCGCGGTCGCGTTCGGCTGGTACGACGCGCTGCCCGCGGCGATGCTCTTCGCCGGGCTCTATCTCCTCCTGCGCGGGGACGGCGGCTGGGGCGGCGTCGCCGCCGGCCTCGGCTTCATGACCAAGATCTTCCCGATCCTGCTCGTGCCGGTGGGCGTGAAGTTCCTGCCGCGCTGGCGCGACCGCGTCCTGACGGTCCTCGCGGCGGCGGCGGTTACGCTGGCGATCGCCGCGCCGCTCGTCGTCATCAGCCCGACGTACTTCCTCGCGTCCTATCGGGCGACCTTCTCGCGCTCGGCCTGGGAGACGGTCTGGGCCCTCCTGGACGGCTACTACAGTTACGGCAGGACCGCGCCGCTCGGCGTGCGCTTCGACCCGACCACGGCCGGCTACATCGCCTACCAGAGTCGGGTGCCGGGGCTGCCGATCGCCCTCTTCTTCGTCGCGCTCTACGCCGTCCTCTGGCTGCGGCCGGTGCGGCGGACGGCGCGCAACCTGGCGCTCTTCACCGCGCTGTCGGCGCTCGTCTTCCTGCTCTACTCCAAGGGCTACAGCCCGCAGTTCATCATCTACCTGCTGCCGTTCGTCGTGATCCTGCTGCCGTGGCGTCGCGCCGTCGGCTACGCGCTGGCGCTCAGCGGGATCAACCTGCTGGAGTGGCCGATCTACCACGAGTGGCTGGGCCAGGTCCACTGGGTCCTCGCCGTCGTCGTGATCGTGCGGACGCTGGTCTGGCTGGCGCTCGGCTGGGAGTGGCTGGCGGAGTTGTGGGGGCTGCGCGACCCGCTGCGGGCGCTCGACCGGCGCGTCGTCGTCGCGGGCGCGACGGCGCTCGTGGTGGTGGCGATCCCGGCGAGCGTGCTGGCCTGGCAGTCGTGGACCGCCGCGTACTACCAGAGCGACGACCTGCGCCCGGCGTCCGACTTCATCCAGCGCTACGCCCTTGACGACGGCGTCGCCTTCGTCTTCGCCGACGACGACCTCTATCAGCACTTCTACCCATTCTTCGGCCGCCGCGGCGACTTCTACCTCTTCCGTCCGGTCGATACCGACGGGATCACGATCAAGGAGCCGAGCCTGACCGAAGAGGGGCACGCGGCGACGCTGGCGCGACTGGCGGCGACGCACGGGCAGATCTTCTTCGTCCGCAAGGCCGACGACTGGACCAGCGCCGACATCAACACCTGGCTGACGCAGCACGCGAAACTTGGCGCTTCGATGCGCGTCGAGGATGTCGATGTCTCGGTCTGGCAACTCCCGCCGCCCGGCGCGGTGCCGGCCGTCGCCCCGACCCTGCCGGCCCTGACGCCGACGCCGGCCGGGCCGTGACGCGGGAGCGTGGGAGCGTGGGAGCGTGAGGGGCCAGTTGGCCGAGGCCGCGGCTGGCGGCGCCTGACGGCGCACGAAGGCCACCTCCGCGGCCTGGATTGCCCCCGCATCCAAACCAGTGCCGGTAGGAGTCGTCGGGTCGTGCGCGCCGGATGCGGGCGATATACTCGCCTGGCCGGCGGCACCGGCAGTCGGGACATGACGCCACACGGGGAGGGGACGCCGATGGACCAGGTCGAAGGCGCGGCCGCGTACCTGCGCGCGCTGGCGCGGGCCAGGGCGGCGACGGCCGACGGACGGTGGGGCGACGCCGCGGCGCTCTGGGAGGAGGTCGTGGCGGCCAACCCGGTCGAGGGCCGGGGCTGGGCGCACCTGGCCGACGTCTGCTACCACGCCCAGGACTATCGCCGGGCCATCGCGGCGGCCGGGCGCGCGCTCGACCTGGGCGCCGGCCTCCCTCCGTTCTGCGCCTTCCCCTTCGACGCGGCCTACCGCATCGCCTGCTGCCACGCGCTGCTCGGCGAGCGCGAGGCGGCGCTGCGCTGGCTCGCCACGGCGTTCGACCGCGGCTACCGCGACCTCGCGCGCGCCCGGACCGACCCCGACCTCGCGGCGCTGCGCGACGACCTGCGCTACCGCGACATCGTCGGCATCGTGGACACGACGGGCATGTCGCGCGACGAGGGCTGGCGGGCGGACGTCGCCCTGCTGGTGCGCGAGGTCAAGCGCCTCGGCTACGCCCCCTTCCGCGTCGTGCCGGAGGCGGAGTTCGACGCCGCGGTGCGGGCGCTCCACGACGCGATCCCGCGGTTTAGCGACGCGCGGATCGTCGCGGAGTTGATGACGCTCCTGCGGCTGGCCGGCGACGGCCACACACGCCTGGAGCGCGGCTTCGACGTGGTCCCCGCCATGCGCCAGACCCTGCCCTTGCAGTTCTACCTCTTTGCGGAGGGGCTCTTCGTCGTCGCCGCGGACCCGGCTTACGAGGACTTGCTCGGCGCGCAGGTGCTGCGCTTCGGCGACCGCCCGGTGGACGAGCTCTGCCGCGCGCTCGACCCGCTCGTCAGCCGGGACAACGAGCAATGGCCCAACCAGGTGATCCCTTACCGGCTGCGGGAGTTGCCGCTCCTCCACGCGCTCGACCTGGTCCCGCAGCCGGGCCGGGTGGACCTGACCGTGCACGACCGCGACGGCCGGGAGCGGGCCGCGACGGTCGCGACCGACGAGCGCCACCCGGACATCTGGTACGACTACCCCTGCCCGGTCGGCTGGCGCTTCTTCCCCGAGACGCTGGCCGCGCCCGTGCCGGCATATCTGCGGAACATGGCCGCGAACTACTGGTTCGAGCACCTGCCGGGCGAGCGGGCGATCTACTGCCAGTTCAACCGGGTGCGCGACGACCCCGCCGAGCCGCTGGCCGATTTCACCGCGCGGCTCCTGGCGCGCGCCGAGGGCGACGGCGTCGACCGGCTGGTCCTCGACCTGCGCTGGAACAACGGCGGCAACACCTTCCTCGAACTGCCGCTCCTCCACGGCCTGATCGGCAGCAACCGCCTCAACCGGCGCGGCGCGCTCTTCGTCGTCGTCGGGCGGCGGACCTTCTCGGCCGCGCAGAACCTCGCCAGCCTCCTCGACCGCCACACCGCGGCGATCTTCGTCGGCGAGCCGACCGGCTCCAGCCCGAACTTCATCGGCGAGACCATCATCGTCGAATTGCCCTACAGCAAACTGCGCGCGAGCATCTCCGACCTCTCCTGGCAAAGTTCCTGGCCGATGGACTATCGCACCTGGCTCGCGCCCGACCTCTACGCGCCGCCGACCTTCGCCGCCTACCGCGAGAACCGCGACCCGGCCCTGGAGGCGGCCCTGGCCTGCCGCGAGCGCCTGCCGGGGTGGTAGGGGGCGCGTCCGTGTGAGGCGCGGCTCGCCTGCCGATGGCGCGCGGGCCGGTCGGTGCATCGACGTGGCGGAGGGAGGCGTGATGGACGCCGCGGAGGATGCCCGGCACGAGGCGATCGCGCGCGAGGCGGCGGCGCTCTGCGCCCGCTTCCCCCTCGACTACTGGCGCGAGCGGGACCGCACCGAGACCTACCCCGACGAATTCGTCGCCGCTTGCGTCGCGGCCGGCTGGTTCGGCGCGATCGTCCCGGAGGCGTACGGCGGGCGCGGCTGGGGCGTGACCGAGGCCGGCGTGCTCCTCCGGGCGGTCTGCGAGAGCGGCGCGGGCACCAGCGGCGCCTCGCCGCTGCACCTGGCGATCTTCCCGCCTTATCCGCTCGTCAGGCACGGTTCGGCGGCCCTGAAGGCGCGCTCCCTGCCGCGCCTGGCCACGGGCGAGCTGCGGATGGCGTTCGGCGTGACCGAGGCGGAGGCCGGGACCGACACCTCGCGGATCGCGACGCGCGCCGAGCGCCGCGGCGACCGCTGGGTCCTCAACGGCGAGAAAGCCTGGCTCTCGAACGCCCGGCACGCGCAGAAAGCCCTGCTCCTGGCCCGCACGTCGCCGCGCGACCCGGCCCGGCCGCTCGACGGCCTCACCCTCTTCTTCGCCGACCTCGATCCGCGGTCGTGCGCGCTGGAGGTCATCGATAAGCTCGGCCGCAACGCAGTCGACTCCAACCGCCTGACGATCACCGACCTGGAGGTCGCCGCCGAGGACGTCGTCGGCGAGGTCGGGCGGGGCTTCTCCCACCTGCTCGCCGGCCTGAACGCCGAGCGCATCGTCATCGCGCTGGAGGCGGTCGGCATCGGGCGCGCGGCGCTCGGCCTGGCGACCGCCTACGCCCGCGAGCGCGTCGTCTTCGGCCGCCCGATCGGCCAGAACCAGGCGGTCGCCCACCCGCTCGCCCGCGCCTGGGCCGACCTCGCCGCCGCCGAACTGCTCGCCCTCAAAGCCGCGCGGCTCTTCGATGAGGATCGGCCGTGCGGGGCCGAGGCGAACGCCGCCAAGGTTCTCGCCGCCGAGGCCGGCTGCGCGACCTGCGACGCGGCCGTGCAGGCACTCGGCGGGCGCGGCTACCGGAAGGACTACCACGTCGAGCGCCTCTGGCGCGAGGTCCGCCTCTACAAGATCGCCCCGATCTCGCAGGAGATGGCGCTCAACTACCTGGCCGAGCACGTGCTGGGGCTGCCGAAGTCGTATTAGCCGGCCGGCGTCGCATCGGCCAGCGCTCCCCACCATAAGAGTCTGCCACGTTGGGCGGCGCGCGCCGCTGGGAATGCCCCAGAATCTGGTGCTGGGAAACGCCGTTGCCGCTGCCCCGTAATAGGGGTATTGGCGCGCCGATCCAGCCAGCGGCCGGCCGCGCGGGCCGGGGAAGGGGCACACGATGCAGCCAGCCACCGAGCCGGCGTCTCTGACCATGAAGCGCATGGTCGACGGCTACCGGATCTCCCAGGCCATCCGCGTCGCCGTAGAGCTCGGTCTCGCCGACCACCTGCGCGACGGGCCGCGCGACGCGGACGCCCTCGCCGCCGCGACCGAGACCCATCCACCTGCTTTGTACCGCCTGCTGCGCGCGCTGGCGAGCGTAGGCGTCTTCCGCGAGGAGGGTGACCGCCGCTTCGCGCTGACGCCGCTGGGCGACTGCTTGCGCGCCGACGCGCCGGAACCGGTCGGCCCGTGGGCGACGTTCGTCGCCGGGCCATACCTGTGGCGGGTGTGGGAAGAGCTGCTGCATAGCGTGCGGACCGGCGAGAGCGCCGTCCCGCGCGTCCACGGGATGAGCGCGTGGGAGTACCGCGTGCGCCACCCGGAGGAGGGGGCGATCTTCGACGCCGCCATGACGGGCAACTCCCGCCGTCTCGCCGCCGCCCTCCTCGCGGGCTACGACTTCGGGCGCTTCGGCCGCGTCGTGGACGTCGGCGGCGGGCAGGGCCTGTTCCTCGCCGCGATCCTGGCGCGGTACTCGACGGCGCAGGGAGTACTCTTCGACCAGCCGCATGTCGTGGCCGGCGCCGGGCCGATCCTGCGGGCGGCGGGCGTGGCCGACCGCTGCCGGGTCGTCGGCGGCAGTTTCTTCGAGGGCGTCCCGGGCGGCGGCGACGTCTACGTCCTGAAGTTCGTCCTCCACGACTGGGCGGACGAGGAGGCGACCGCGATCCTCTGCGCGTGCCGGCGCGCGATCGAGCCGGGCGGGACGCTGCTGGTCGTCGAGCGGGTCGTCGGCCCGCCGAACGACGACGCCGACGCGAAGTTCTCCGACCTGCTCATGCTGGTCGGGCCGGGCGGGCGGGAGCGCACGCGCGCGGAGTGGGCCGCGCTCTTCGCCGCCGCGGGCTTCCTGCTTGCCGGCGTGACGCCGACCGCGAGCGAGGTGAGCGTCATCGAGGGCGCGCCAGCGTAGCCACCGCGCGGCCCCGCGCCGCGCACGACGAGCCGGGTCGGCGCCGTCGGTCTGCCGACGCGGGTGCCGACGACTGACCCGGCGACGCCACCACGGCGGGGCACGTGGCCTTGCCGAGAGTCGGCCGATGACGCAGGAGGACCGAGGATGGACGAGATCACGGCCACCGTCACGCCCGCGGCCCCCTCGCGCGAGCAGATTCAGGAGCTACAACGCCTCCTGCTCGGCTACCGCGTGTCGCAAGCCCTCTACGTCGCGGCCACGCTCGGCCTCGCCGACCTCCTCCGAGACGGGCCGCGCGGGAGCGACGCGCTGGCGCGGGCGACCGGGACCGACGCCGACGCGCTCTACCGCGTCCTGCGCTTCCTCGCCGGCGTCGGGATCTTCGCGGAGGTGGCCCCGCGCCGCTTCGCCCTGACCCCGATCGGCGCCGGCCTGCGCGCCGATCTGCCGGGCTCCCTCCGCCCACACGCGCTGTTGCACCTCGACCCGTCGCACTGGCGGGCCTGGGGCGCGCTGCCGCACAGCGTGCGCACCGGCGAGACCGCCTTCGACCACGTCCACGGCGTGGACAACTTCGCGTATCTCGCGGCGCACCCCGACTTCGCGGCGATCTTCAACGCGGCGATGACGAGCAACACGGCGGCCTCGGGCGCCGCGCTCACCGAGGCCTACGACTTCTCCGGGCTCGCGCGGCTGGTCGACGTCGGCGGCGGCCACGGCCGGCTCCTAGCGACGGTGCTGCGGGCGCACCCGACACTGCGCGGGGTGCTGTTCGACCGCCCGGAGGTGGTCGCGGGCGCCGCGGCGACGCTGGCGGCGGCGGGCGTCGCCGGGCGCTGCGAGATCGTCGGCGGCGACTTCTTCGCCGCCGTCCCGCCCGGCGGGGACGCCTACGTGCTGCGGCAGATCATCCACGATTGGGACGACGACCGGGCGGTGGCGATCCTGGCGAACTGCCGCCGCGCGATGCCGGAGTCCGGCCGGCTCCTGGTGGTCGAGCGCGCGCTCGCCCCCGACCACCGCCGGGCCCTGCCGGTGTTGCACCTCGACCTGCAGATGCTGGTCTTGCTGGGCGGGCGCCAGCGGACCGACGACGAGTACGGCGCGCTCTTCGCCGCGGCCGGCTTCCACTTGGCGCAGGTCGTGCCGCTCGGCGACGCGGCCAACTACTGCGTCTACGAGGGCCGGCCGGCCTGACGGGGTGCGGCCGCCTCGGCAGGCCGCACGAGAACGATGACTGTCATCGGGCCACCCAGGCGTAGCGACACGGAGACCTCCATCCCCTCGCGCCATCCGGCGTTGCGCCGCGGGCTTCCGGCTAACGGGCGTGACGCCGACCGCGAGCGAGGTGAGCGTCACCGAGGGCATGCTGGCGTAGCGCCACGATAGCCGCCCGGCGTTGTATACTCACGCCGGCGAGCCCATGACCGGTTGGGGGTGGAGTTCGTATCGTCTGCTGCGAAGGGCGGCGGGACCGTGGCGGCGGTAGAGCGCGAGCGCGATGTGTGGCAACTGCTGGAGCCGGGGCGCGGCGTCTATGATACGGCGCGCGCCGCGGCCCTCTCCGGCGTGCCCGCCTCCACCCTGCACTACTGGGCGCGCACGCAGTTGTATACGCCATCCGTCGACCCGGGGCCGAGGACGCGGCTCTGGTCCTGGGCCGACCTCCTGGCGCTCCGCGCGATCGACTGGTTCCGCCGGGGCGACGACGCGCGGGCGCGGGCCGGCGTGCCCGAGATCCGGCGCGCCCTCGCGGAGCTCGAGCGGGCCGGATATTCGCGCGAGGAGTTGACTCACGTCATGGCGGTGTCGGCCGCCGACGGGAAGCTCTATCTCCAACTGCCGGGCAAGATCATCCGCGCCCGGCCGGGCGGACAGGGCGCGTTCCCCGACACGCTCGACCTCGTCGCCCCCTACAAAGGCGCGCCCGACCTCTTGCAGCCCCGACCGCTGCTCCGGATCATCCCGGGCAAGCTCCACGGTGAGCCGCACATCGCCGGTACGCGCATCCCCACCCGCACGATCGTCGAGCTCGACCGGTCCGGCTACGACCTCGACCAGATCCGGACGATGTATCCGGATGCGTCGCCCGAAGCGCTGCGCGAGGCGATCGAGTTCGAGCGCTCGCTGGCGTCGCCGCGCGCCGCGTAGCCCCTGCCGCCATGCATTTCGTGCTCGACCAGAACTTCCCCTTCCAGGCGACGGGGTTGCCGTGGCCCAGAGGGGTTGAGGTCAGCCCGCTGACGGCGATCGACCCAGAACTCACCCGCAACCATGACGATTGGCAAGTCTTCCGCGCGCTCGCTCGGCGCGGCGACGTGGATGGCTTCATCACCAACGACGCGGATATCCTGAACTTGCCCCGCGAGATGGTACAGCTCTCGCGGACACAGCTCACGCTCGTCGTGACCGATGGGCTCGGCCACGACCCGCTGGGCGCGACGGGGCTGCTGATGCTCCACCTGCCGCAGATTGCCAAGCAGAACCACCAGCCGCCCCGCATCTACCGGCTGCGGCGACCGCAACTGCACCTGACGCGGGTTCGCCCGCTCATCGACGCCCTGGCCACGCGTGAGCGCATCCCCGCGTCAGACCTGGTGCGGCGGGAACTGGCTGTGATCAACCGCATCTCGTAATTGCCGTTCTCCAGGTCAGCCCGCCGCGCCGTCCGGCGTCCCGGCGAGGGCTTCGCGGATGGCGGCGGGGAGGGCGGCGCGGGGGATGTCGCGCTCTTGGCCGCTGCGCAGGTCGCGCAGGCGCACCTCGCCGCGCGCGCGCTCGGCCTCGCCGGGGATCGCCACCAGCGGGACGCCCTTGCGGTTGGCGTAACTGAGCTGGTCGCGCAGGCTGCGGCGCTCGTTGAGGTAGACTTCGGCGCGCAGGCCGGCCGCGCGCAGCTCGTCCACCAGCGCCAGCGCGGCCTGGATGCCGGGGTCGTCGCCGGGCGGCGCGTCGGGCGCGTCGCGCACCAGCGCCACCAGCACCTCGGCGACGCTGCTCGGCGCCGGCAGCAAGTTGTACTCCTGCACGACCTCCAGGACGCGCTCGAAGCCGATCGCGAAACCGGTCGCCGGCACGTCGCGCCCGCTGAAGAGGCCGATCAGCCCGTCGTAGCGCCCGCCGCCGCCGACCGAGCCGACCTTCGGCCGCTCGACCGCGATCTCGAAGACCGGGCCGGTGTAGTAATCGAGCCCGCGGATCATCGAGAGGCGCACGGCGTAGCGGTCGCGGGGCACGCCGAGGCCGGCGAGGAAGGCGAGCAGTTGCTCCAACTCGGCGATGCCTCCGGCGACCTCGGCGTCGTCGCCGGCCCGGCGGCGCAACTCGGCCAGGACCGCCTCGTCGCCCCCCTCCTGCGTCACGATGTCCAGCACGCGGTCGGCGGCGTCGGCCGGGATGCCGCGGTCGAGCATGTCCTGGCGCACGCCGCCCGCGCCGATCTTCTCCAGCTTGTCCACCGCGCGGTGGATCGTGGCGGCCTGCTCGTCGGGCACGCCGGCCAGGCGCGCCAGCCCGCTGATGATGCCGCGGTGGTTGATCTGGATGGTGAACTCGGGGAAGCCGAGCCGTTCCAGCGCCTCGGCCACTGTCGCGACCGCCTCGGCGTCGGCCAGCATCGAGGGGCTGCCGACGGTGTCGACGTCGCACTGGAAGAACTCGCGGTAACGGCCGCGCTGGGGCCGGTCGGCGCGCCAGACCGGGCCGATGTGGTAGCGCTTGAAGGGCAGCACCAATTCATTGGCGTAGAGCGCGGCGACGCGCGCCAGCGGCACCGTCAGGTCGTAGCGCAGGCCGACCTCCCGCCCGCCGTGGTCCTGGAAGGTGTAGAGGAGTTTCTCGTCCTCGCCGTACTTGCCGGTCAGCGTCGCGGCCGACTCCAGCGCCGGCGTGTCGAGGGGTTCGTAGCCGTGGCGCTCGAAGACGTCGCGCAGGATGCCGAGCACCTCCTGGCGGAGCAACATCTGCCGGGGCAGGAAGTCGCGGAAGCCGCTCAGCAGTTGCGGCCGCACGACCTTCCGCTCCCGGCGCTCGCCGCGCTCTTCTCGCGCTGTCATCGGCTCTTCCCTTCTCGACACGACCCGACCGGTGGCGACCGCGCGGGGCCGCCGCTGGCGCAACTGTACCACGCGCGCGGGGGCCGCCGCACCGGGGCCGGCTTACTTCGTCAGCGTGACGTCGCGGATCTGGAACGAGAGGGGGCGGCCGTCCACCGCGTAGCCGACGCTGCTCGGGGTCACCGGCGGCTCCAGCGAGCGCAGTTCGATCTGGTGGTAGCCGGTCGTCAGCGTCAGCGGGATGTCGAAGCGCTGCGTGTCGGCCACCCGCCAGACGCCGACCACCCGGCCGTCGACGCGCACCTCCAGCCGGCGCGCGCTATGGAAGGCCCAGGCGTCGAAGCGCAGGTGGGCGGCCTGCGGCCCGTTCGCGAAACTCCAGGCGTCGAAGGTCGCCCGGTCGGCGAACCAGCGGGAGAGCTGGTCGGTGCCGGGCACCGGCTCGGCGTCGTACCAGCCGTCGCCGGGCTCGACGTACAGCACCGGCTCGCCGGGCGGCAGCGGGCGGTAGACCAGCGTGTCGGCGTCGGTGTAGAGCGGCACGGGCTGGGCGAATGCGGCGATGAAGGCGGGCAGCGTGGCGCGGTCGAGCCGCGGGTCGTTGCGCAGCACGACGATCCAGTGGACGTCGCTGTAGGCCAGCGCCCAGCGCCCCAGGTCGGCGGGGTCGGCCGGCGCGGGGGTGATGTCCCGGCCGGGATTGGCCAGCGGCGGGATGTCGCGCAGCGGGTAGGCCAGTCGGCGCGAGAGGTAGCCGCCGATCAGCGGGCGGCCGTGGGCCGTCTGGTAGTAGAGCGACAGGGGGCGCTTGAGCGAGAAGGGGACCTCGTAGATCGTGCCCTGCTCCGGCGACCGCGCCAGTTGCTGATAGAACGCCGGCACGCCGAGCGCCTGCATCGGGTAGGGCACGGCGACGTGTTCGAGGAGGAGCGCGCCGACGAGCACGGCCAGCAGCGCGACGCGCGCGGGCAGCCCGAGCCGCGCCGGCAGGCGCCGGCCGAGCGCGGCCAGCGCGATGCCGCTCAGCACGGCCAGCGCGAGCGTGACCATCAGGGCGAAGCGCGCCGGCACGCGCAGGAAGTCGAGGACCGGCAGCGCCTGGAGCCAGCCGTAAGGCAGTGGCACCGGCCAGTCGCCGCGCCCGAAGCGCCAGCGCCCGAGGATCTGGAGATCCGGTCCGAGCGCCAGCACGCCGAAGACGAGCGCCGCCAGCGCCCAGAAGGCCGCGCGCCGACGACCCCACCGGAGGCCGAGCGCGCCGAGCACTAGGGGCAGGTAGCCGAGGAAGATCGCCCGCTCGTTCGGCGGCGGCCAGACTTTGTGGCCGATCGTCCGCTCCGCCCAGCCGCCCCAGAGCGATTGCAGCGGGCTCGGCACGAAGAAGGAGACGAGGTCGGCCGACCAGTTGAAGGAGTCGCGCAGGCCGGGCGGCTCGGCGATGCCGCTGCGGGTCTCCGCGATGGTCGGGATCAAGAGCGGCAGGGCGAGGAGGAGCCAGCAGCAGCCGATCGCCGCGCTGGCGACGAGCGGCGCCGGCGAGCGCCGTGTCGCCGTCGCGTAGAGCGCGTAGAGCACCGTGAAGAGGACGGCGAAGAGGACGTACTGCCAGTCGGTGAGGGTAATCAGGACGAGCGCGCCGACCGCGGCGAGCGCCAGGAGCGTGCGGCGGCGGCCGGTGGCGTCGAGCGCGGCCAGCAGGCAGAGCGCGTAGGCCGGCAGCCACTCCGAGGCGAAGAGGTTGGCGTGCCCGAGCAGGTGCGTGAACTGGTACGACCCGAAGGCGTAGATCACGCCGCCGGCGAAGGCGGCCAGGCGGTTGCCGCCGACGTAGGCGACCAGGAGGTAGGCGCAGTAGCCCGCCAGGGTGAAGGAGAGGAAGACGACGGTGTTGTAGGCGACGATCGGGCCGAAGAGGGCCTGCACCGGCAGGGTGATGAGGCCGTTGAGGAGGTTGAGCGTGTGCAAGTAGAGCGGCGCGCCCTCCGGCGCGTAGACCAGCGGCGTGACGAAGGGGTTGTGCAGCCCGAAGACCGCCACCTTCGTCCACCAGTAGCCCCAGAGGTTCATCAGTCCGTCGACGCCGTCGCCCGGGATGCTCGTCGTGAACCGGAGCAGGAGCGGGTAGGTCATGACGGCGGTGAGCGCCAGGTAGAGCCCCAGCGGCAGGAGGTGGTGGCGGAGCAGCGCCCGCTGGCGCGCCTCGGGCGGGGGCGCCGGGGCGGGCGCGGCGGGCGCCCAGAGGGCGCGGCGGGTGGCCTCGCGCCAGCGCCGCACCCGCTGCCGCCAGGGGCCGCGTCGGTGGCGCGCGGGCCGCGCGACCGGCCGGCGCGGGGAGGTGCCGATCATGCGCTGTACACGACCTCGCCGCCGACGACCGTCAGCTCCACCCGCGTGTTCAGGATCTCCGGGCCGGGCACGGCGAGGATGTCCTGCGAGAGGACCACGAGGTCGCCGAGCTTGCCGGCGGAGAGCGTGCCCTTGAGCGCTTCCTCGCCCGAGGCGTAGGCCGCGCCGGTGGTGTAGGCGCGCAGGGCGTCTTCCGCCGAGAGGCGTTCCTCCGGGTACCAGCCGCCCGCGGGCTCGTGCTGCGGGCTCTGCCGCGTCACCGCCGCGTGGATGCCGGCGATCGGGCTGAGGTCGTCCACCGGCGCGTCGGAGCCGAACGCGAGGGTCGCGCCGCTCTTGCGCAGCGTCTCGAAGATGTAGGCGCCGCGCCCGCGCGCGCCCCACCACTTGTCGATGCCGACCATGTCCGACGTGCAGTGGATCGGCTGCATCGATGGGATCACGCCGATGCGGGCGAAGCGGTCGAAGTCGGCCGGGTCGAGTACCTGGGCGTGCTCGATGCGCGGGCGCAGGCCGTCGAGCAGGCCGTCGCGCCGAGCCTCCTCGTAGATGTCGAGGATCAGCCGGTTGGCGGCGTCGCCGATGGCGTGGATGCAGGTGGCGATGCCGGCCGCGCCGGCGTGGCGGATCAGGTCGCGGAGTTCTTCTGGCGGGCGGACGCCGATGCCGTAGTTCTCCGGCTCGCCCTCGTAGGGCGCGAGCATCAGCGCCGAGCGCGAGCCGAGCGCGCCGTCGGCGAAGATCTTGAGGTGGCCGAGGCGCAGCCACTCGTTGCCGAAGCCGGTGCGGATGCCGAGCGCGCTGGCGTGGTCCAGCAGGTCGGCCGGGATGCTCTCGTAGATGCGGATGGTCAGCTCGCCGCGGGCGTGGAGGCGCTGCAGGGCGGCGAACGCCTGCGGGTGCTCCATCGAGTGCGCGCCGGTCAGCCCCAGCCGGTTGGCCTCGCGCATGCCCGCCCGCAGCGCCTCGTCGATGTCGGCCTCGATCGGTTCGGGGATGACGCGGCGCAGGTAGCCCTGCGCGCCCTCGATCAGCAGACCGGTCGGCTCGCCGTGCTCGTCGCGCTCGATCCGGCCGTCGGGCGGGTCGGGCGTGTCGCGGCCGATACCGGCGGCCTCCAGCGCGCGGGTGTTGACCAGGGCCGAGTGGTGGTCCTGCGAGGAAATCGCGACCGGGTGCGCCGTCACCCGCAGGTCGAGGTCCACGCGGGTCGGCCAGCGGCCGTCGCGCAGGGTGTTGACGTTCCAGCCGCCGCCGGTGATCCACTGGTCGGGCGGCATCTCGGCGGCGCGCGCGGCGACGCGGTCCACGACCTCGGCGATCGAGCGCGCGCCGGTGAGGTGGACCTCCCGGAGCGCCCGCGAGAGCCCGAGGAAGTGGAGGTGCGCGTCGATCAGCCCGGGCACGACCGTCCGGCCGCGCAGGTCGACGCCGTCGCTCGCGCCGATGGCGTCGCGGACCTCGTCGCGCGTGCCGACCGCCGCGACGCGGCCGTCGGCGATGCCGAGCGCCTCGGCGCGCGGGCGCGCGTCGTCGAGGGTGTGGATGTTGCCGTTGTAGAGCGCGAACTTCCGCACGATCTCCCTCTCCTGCTCCCGCGGCGGGCGGTGTCACGATACCGGGCGTAGTATCCGCGAAGCCGCGGCGGGGGACAAGGGGCGCGGGGGACGTGAGAGCGTGGGAACGTGCGAGCGTGGTGGGGCGGGGGCCGGCACCTGAAGGCCGCCTGCGCGGCCTCGGTCTCGATACCCGCGCAGGCGGGTTTCGTGGCGGGGTGCCCGCTTGCGGGCCAGGCGCCATTCAGGCGCGGTTTCAACCGCCAGCCCGGGGCAACAGACGGCCCCGGCGAATTCCTACGCCGGGGCCATCGCGGTATTCCTAGTTTGCGGATGCCGGGCGCGGCTAAGCCTTGTTCAGATAGGGCTCGATGTCGCGCATCAGCGCGGCCTTCGGCTTGGCGCCGACGACCTGCTTGACCGGCTGGCCGTCCTTGTAGATGATCATCGTCGGGATGCTCATCACGCCGTAGCGGCCGGCGGTGTGCTGGTTCTCGTCGACATTCAGCTTCAGGATGGTCAGCTTACCGGCCTGATCCTGCGCGATCTCCTCGAGCACCGGCGCGACCATGCGGCACGGCCCGCACCACGGCGCCCAGAAGTCGACCAGGACCGGCCCGTCGGCCTTGAGCACCTGCTGCTCGAACGTCGCGTCGGTCACTTCCTGCGGTTTGCCCATCGTCGCAGTCCTTCCCTTTCCTTACGCTCCACGCGGCGCGACCCGCGTACCGCGCTGACTACTTCTTAGCCCGGCGCTCCGGCGCGCCGCGTGGCTTGCTATCCCTGGCAACGCGCCGGCGAGGACGCCTATTCCCGCCCCCATCCCGGCTGACGACAGCAAGTTGCGCGCCACGACGCCATACGCTCTGCGCTCCGCCCTCCCATGCTCCCGCGCCCCTTGAAGCGCGGCCCCTGACTGTCGATAATCTCCCCGGATGGCGCGAGGAGGTGCGGCGACCCGTGCGGGTGGGGCTGGAAGGCTCGTTCTGCGAACAGCCGGCGACCGGGAGCGGCCAGTACGTCCGCGCGCTCTGGCGCGAGTATACGCGCGGGCTGCCCGGCCTCGAGCCGGTGCTGCTGCGCCCCGGCCCGGCCGGCGCGCTCGACGACGCCGATCTCCCGGCCGGCGAGGTCGTGGTCGAGGAGCCGCCGCGCCGCTTCGCGGCCGGCAAGGCGCGCAAGCTCTGGTGGGAACTCTTCGGCCTGCCGCGCGCCGCGCGCCGCGCCGGCGTGGACCTCGTCCACGTCCCCTACTTCGCGGCGCTGCCCCGGCCCGACCGCCCCTACGTGATGACGATCCACGACCTCGTGCCGCTGGTGCTGCCGGAGTACGCCGCCTCGCGGCAGATGCGCCTCTACCTGCGCCTGGCCCGCGCCACCGTCCGCCGCGCCGCGCTCGTCCTGACCGATTCCGCGCACGCGGCCGGCGACATCGCCGACCACCTCGGCGTCCCGCGCGAGCGCCTGCGTCCCATCCCGCTCGCCGCCGCCGAGATCTACCGCCCGCTGCCGCCCGACGCCCCGTCCATCGCCGCCGCGCGCGAGAAGTACGGCCTCGACGGGCCCTTCATCTTCAACAGCGGCGGGCTCGACGCGCGCAAGAACCTGGCGGCGCTCGTCCGCGGCTTCGCGCTGGCCCGCTCGCAACTGCCGCCCGGCACGCGCCTGGTCATCGGCGGCGCGGCGCACACCGGCAACCCCGCCGTCTACCCCGACCTCGCGCCGGTCGTCGCCGCGGCCGGCGTGCGCGACTGGGTCGTCTTCACCGGGCGCATCCCCGACGAGGAGCAGCAGGCCCTGCTCAACGCCGCCGCGCTCTACGTCTTCCCTTCCCTCTACGAGGGCTTCGGCATCCCGCCCCTGGAGGCGATGTGCTGCGGCGCGCCGGTGATCTGCGCCGAGCGGACGAGTCTGCCCGAGGTCGTCGGCGACGGCGGCCTGCTGGTCGAGCCGACGCCGGAGAAGCTCGGCGCGGCGATGGCCTTCGCGCTGGACACGCCGCACGAGCGCCGCGAGCTGCGCCGCCGGGCGCTCAACCGCGCCGCCGCCTTCTCCTGGCGGCGCACCGCCGAGGCCACCCTCGCCGCCTACGACGAGGCCCTGCGCGCCCAGCCGGCCCGCCGCGGGCGCAAGGCGGTGGCGCGGGCATGACGCGGGGAGACGGCAGGCGGCAGACGGCAGACGGCAGTAGCGGCTTCCGCCGGGGAAGCGGTCAGCGGCGGCCTGGCTCGTTCTGCGCGGCTGCGCGGCTGCCCGGCTCCCGACTCCCCTCTGCCGTCTGCCGTCTGCCGTCTGCCGTCTCGCCATGAAGGTGCTGCTGCTGCACAAGGCGCTGGTCAACGGCCTGTACCAGAAGAAGGCCGAGGCGCTGGCGGCGCTGCCGGGCGTGGACCTGACGGTGGTCGTGCCGCCGGCGTGGCGCGAGGCGCGCTGGGGGACGGTGCCGCTGGAGCGGCGGCACACGGCCGGCTACCGCCTGGAGGTCGCGCCGATCGCTTTCAACGGCCACCACCACGTCCACTTCTACCGCTCGCTCGGCGCGCTCGTCCGGCGGGTCCGCCCCGACGTCTTCCATGTGGATGAGGAGCCGTTCAACCTGGCGACCGCGCAGGCGTTCTACTGGGCGCGGCGGGTCGGCGCGCGGCCCCTCTTCGTCACCTGGGCGACCGTCTACCGCGACTACCCGCCGCCGTTCAGCCTCTTCGAGCGCTATACCCACCGCCACGCCGCCGGCGCCATCGCCGGCAACACCGACGCGCTCGACGTCCTGCGCCGCCGCGGTTACGCCGGCCCGGTGGAGATCGTGCCGCTGGCGCTCGACCCCGACCTCTACCCGCCGCGCGAGGGGCCGCGCGGCGACCCCTTCACCATCGGCTTCCTCGGCCGGCTGGTGCCGGAGAAGGGCGCCCAGGTCCTGCTCGACGCCGCGGCCCGGCTGCGCGGCGACTGGCGCGTCCTGCTGATTGGCGGCGGGGGGCAGGAAGGGGAGTTGCGCGCGCAGGCGGCCCGGCTCGGCTTGGCCGACCAGGTCGAGATCGTGCCGATGGTCCCGGCGGCCGAGGTGCCGGCCTGGCTGCACCGCCTCGACGTCCTGGCCGTGCCATCGCTGACGACGCCGACCTGGAAGGAGCAGTTCGGGCGGGTCATCATCGAGGCGATGGCGGCCGCCGTGCCGGTGGTCGGCTCGGACTCGGGCGAGATCCCGCGCGTGATCGCCGACGCGGGCCTAGTCGTCCCGGAGGGCGACGCCGCCGCGCTGGCGGGCGCCTTGCAGGCCCTCCACGACGACGAAGACCGGCGTCGCGCGCTCGCCTGCGCCGGCCGCCGGCGCGTGCTGGCGCACTACACCTGGGAGCGCGTCGCCCGCCAGTACCACGCGCTCTACGAGGCGATGCTTGGCCGTGGGGCATAGGCCGTAGGCGGTGGGGCGACGAACCCGTACCGCTTCGCCGGGGTCGGCCGCGCGAAAGCTCGACCGGATACCATGCTGCCACGGCCCACGGCCCACGGCCCACGGCCTACGCCGTCACGACCATCCCGTCGTAGGCCGGGACGATGCCGGCGGGTGCGAGGAGGGCGGCGGTCTCCTCGTGGGGCGGCGCGCCGTTGTGCGAGAAGTGGTGCGCGACGACCGCGGCGTCGGGGCGCAGCAGGCCGCGCTCGCGCAGCCCGCGCGCGTGGGCGATCGTCTCGGCGAAGTTCATGTGGACGCCGGGCGGGGTGCCGGCCGGACGCTCGACCACGCCGCTCGTCGCCTCGATCACCGCCGCGCCGAAGCGGACGCCCGCGCGGCCCAGATCCTCCAGCGCCGCCCAAGTCTCGTCGAACCAGGGGCCACTGTCGGTCGCGTAGAGGAGCGCGGCGTCGTCCTGGCGGATCGCGTAGAAGAGCGGCGACTGCGCCGGGTCGTGCCGCGCCGGCAGCGCGGTGACGGTGTACGGGCCGAGCGCGAAGGTGTCGAAGGCCGCCACCGGGCGCAGGGTCAGCCGCAACTCGGCCAACTCGGGGAGGGCCGCGACGGTGGCGAGCGACGCCGCCGAGCCGCAGAGCTCCCACGGCGCCAGTTCGCCGGGGACGAAGCCGGGGCCGCGGAAGCGCAGGTTGCTCAGCAGCAGGTGGTCCGAGTGGCCGTGCGTGAGGAGGACGTGGCGCAGGCGGCGGAGTTCCAGGCCGAACTGCTGGACCGACCAGAGGAGGTGCGGCCCGGGGTCGAGCAGGAGCTGGCCGTCGAGCAGGGCGTGGCTGCGCTTGCGCAGGTTCCGCCCGCCGCGCCGGCGCGCCGTCTCGCAGTTGGCGCAGCCGCAGGCCAGCGCCGGATACCCCTCCGCCGCGGCCGTCCCGAGCAACGTCAGGTCCACGCTCCTCCCTCCCTGGCAATGGCGCCCGCCGCCGTGAGGCGCCCCTAGCCGCGGCCCCGGCCCCTTCAGTCGCGGTCGCGGAAGTAGCGGGGGTAGATCAGGTGCCAGGGGCTCGGCATCTCGCCGACGGGAACGGCGATCAGGGCCGGACCGTCGGTCGCGAAGGCTTCGCGCAGGGCGCCTTCCAGTTCGTCCGGCGTGGTGGCGCGCATCCCGGCGACGCCGAACGACCGCGCCAGCATGACCCAGTCGGGGTTGGTCAGGGTCGAGGCGATGGTGCGGCCGTCGAACTGCTCGCGCTGCATGCGCTGGACGTTGCCGTAGGCGCCGTCGTCGAAGACGACCGCGACCGCGTTGATCTGGTGCGCCTTCGCGGTCGCGAGTTCCTGCAGGGCGTAGCCGAAGCCGCCGTCGCCATTGACCGAGACGACCTTGCGGTCGGGCCGGCCGACCTGCGCGCCGAGCGCCGTGGCGAAGCCCGCGCCGAGCGTGCCCTGGTAGCCGGAGGTGAGGAAGGTGCGCGGCTCGTAGACCGGGAAGCCGATCCACGACCAGTAGCTGACCTGGTTCACGTCGCAGACGTAGATGCCGTCGTCGGGTAGCGCGGCGCGGATCGCCCCGGCGTAGGCGGCCTGCGGCTGCAACTCGAAGAGGGTGTCCTCGGCGCGCTCGCGGATCGCCCGGATCTCCTCTTCGCTCCATTCGCCGGCGGTCTTCGCGCCGTCGAGCGCGTCGCGCAGCGCCGCGAGGGCGAGTTTCGCGTCGGCGACGATGCCGACGGCCGGGGCGACGTTGCGGCCGACCTCGTCGGGCGCGACGTCGATCTGGATGACGCGCAGCCCCGCGGGCAGCCCCCAGCCGGCCGCGGGTTCGAGGAAGCGCGTCCCGACCGCGACGACGAGGTCGCAGGCGGGCAGGGCCTCCAGGCCGGCGACCGGGTTGAGGGCGAGCGGGTGCCGCGCGGAGAGCGCGCCGCGCCCGTTGCGCGACATCACGACCGGCGCGCGGAGCGCCTCGGCCACCTCGCGCAGCTCGTCCCACGCCTCGGACGCCAGGACGCCGCTGCCGACGTAGAAGGCCGGGCGCTCGGCGCGGGCGAGGAGTTCGGCCGCCTGCGTGACGAGCGCGGGGTCGGCGGGCCGGCGCTCGACCGGCTGCGGGTCCAGCAGGGCGACGTCGGCGGTGCGCATCAGCACGTCGGGCGGGATCTCCAGGCCGACCGGCGCGGGG
>DASSSV010000734.1:0-12149 GCA_035708265.1 Thermomicrobiales bacterium
TGATCTTGTCGGCGGCGTCGTCGGCCGCCTGCTTCACGGTCATCTTCTGCGTCAGCGCGTTCTGGATCATGTCCGGCACGATGTTGTTCATGATCTGCGTCGACTCGGGGATGACCGGGAAGGGGATGCCGTAGGGCAGCATCGAGGTCGTCACGTCGAGGAACTTGATCTGCTCCAGCCGCTGCTTCATCGCGTCGGTCTTGAAGCCGTCCAGATTGCCGGGGTTGGACGAGTCCCAGACGAGTTTGGTCGCCCACTCCGGGCTGCACCAGAAGGTGGTGAAGGCGTCGGCGGCCTTGCGGTCGACAGTGTGGCCGGTGTTCTTGTCGGCGAAGATGTGCATGTTGGAGCCGCCGAAGACGACCGCGCGGCGCACCGGGCCGGCCGGGATCAGGCCGTAGGCCATGTTGTCGACGACCTCCTGGGCCTTGGCCTTGTCGGGGCCGGTCGCCTTCTTGGCCTTGTCGATCATCGCGGCGTACTCGCTCGGGTGGCTGATCTCCATCGCGATCTGCTCGCTGATGAAGAGGTCGCCGTTCTCCGTCTGCGTGTTGGTCAGCGCCGACGACGGGACCGAGTGGTCCTTGACGTACATGTCGTAGTGGAGCTGCAGCGCGGCGATGCCGCCGTCGTTGTTGATCAGCACCTTCTCGTAGGTCGGGTTCTCCTCGGCCTCGTCGAGCGCGCCGCTGCCGTAGGCCCAGAGGACCGGCATGAAGCGGAAAGGCGTGTTGCCGGCGTTGGTGCGGGCGACCAGGCCGTAGCCGGCCTTGCCGGTCTTGTCCTTGATCTGCTTGGAGAACTTGACGACGTCCTCCCAGGTCGCGGGCGCGGTGTTGGGGTCGAGTCCGGCCGCCTCGAAGACCTTCTTGTTCCAGATGAAGGCCATCGTCTCGTTGTTGGTCGGCACGCCGTAGTACTTGCCCTGCCAGGTGACCGACTTGAGCGCGCCGCTCCAGAACTGGTCCTTGGTGAAGCCGAACTCCTCCAGCTTGACCTCGGCGAGCTGGCCCTTGGCCGCGAACTCGACGCCCCAGAGGATCGGCATCCGCGCGACGTCCGGCGCGGCGTTGCCGGCCGCGGCGGTGCGGACCTTGTCGAGCATCTGGTTGTAGTCGAGGTTCTGGACGGTGTCGCCGACCTTCAGCGGGATGCCGGGGTAGGTCGCGTTCCAGGCGTCCCAGAACTCCTTGTCGATCTGCTTGTCGATGTCCGGCGACGCCTGGTTCGGCCCGGCGTACCAGAAGCTGAGCTTGCCCTTGTAGTCGGTCGGGACGACCTTGGCGACCGCCGCCTTGGTGTCGACCTGGAGCGTGCCGGCCTGCGCGCGGATCTTCTCCGGGTTCCACTCCGCCGCGGTGATGCCGGTGCGGGTGTTGGCCCCCGGCGTGCCGGCAGCGATCGGCGAGGTCGCCTGCGCGGGCGTGCTGGCCGCCCCGCCCGCCGCCGGGGCGGTCGCCGTCGCGCCGCCCGAGGCGGGCGCGCCGGTCGGCGCCGTGCCGCCGGCCCCGGCGGTCGGCGTCGCCGCGCCGCCGCAGGCGGCCAAGAAGGCCGCCACGGCCGACGCCGAGAGCCCCAGCGCCGCCGCGCGGGTCACGAATGCGCGGCGGCTGAGTCGGCCCTCCGCCAGAGCGCGCACGAGATCCTGTTTCCCACGACTCGCCATGGTCCTCCTCCACGATGAGCGTCTGCGACGCCGCTGTCCTGCGCGCCGCCCGCGCGGCGTGTCCACTATATGAACGACCAGTTCAAATCGTGTAAGGCCCGGAAATGCCCGCGGCCTCGCGGGCGCCGCGGGTGCTGTCGGATACCGCTATGACGCCGCCGGCCGGCGGTTGGTTCCCCGCACCCCCTCACTCCCCCGCCGCCACCGGGACCACTCCGTCCGCGGCCGGCGGCAGATACCCCAACTTGCGCGAGATCGCGCCCGCGCCCTCCATCACGACGGCGGCGACCTCCGGGACGCGCTCGACCGAGACGCGGAAGGCCGGCCCCGAGACGCTGATCGCCGCGGTGACCCGCCCGTCGTGGTCGAAGATCGGCGCGCTGACGCAGCGGATGTGGTCCTCGTTCTCGATGTTGTCGACGGCGTAGCCCTGCGCGCGCACCAGGTTGAGGTGCGCCTCGAGCACGCCGCGGTCGGAGATCGTGTTCGGCGTGCGGCGGGTCAGCGTCAGGCGGCCCAGGAGCGTCGCCCGCTCCTCGTCGGGCAGGAAGGCCAGGATCGCCTTGCCGAGCGAGGTGCAGTGGAGCGGGTTGCGCGTGCCGACGCCGGAGTAGAGCCGGACCGACTGGGAACTCTCGACCTTGTCGATGTAGAGGACTTCGATGCCGTCGAGGACCGCCAGATAGGCCGTCTCGTCGACCCGGTGGGAGACCTCGCGCAGCTCGGGCCTGGCCACCAGCGGCAGGTCGAGCTGGCCGAGGAGGAGGCTGCTCAGGTGGAGGAGGCGCAGGCCGAGCTGGTAGCGCCCGCTGCCCGCGCCGCGCGCGTAGCCGCGCCGCTCCAGCGTTGTTAGCAGCCGGTGAGCGGTCGCCCGCGACAGCCCGCAGCGCTGCGCGACCGCCTGCGCGGTCAGCGGCTCGGTCGCCACCGCCAGGCAATCGAGCACGTCGAGCGCCTTGAGCACCGTCCGGGTGAGATTGCCCTCCGCCTGGGCGCGCCCGTCTGTCGCCGCCATCCGCCCCCACCAGCCCGCTCATCGAACCGCGGATGTCGCCATCATACGCCGAACGCGCCGTCCGGGCCAGCCCCACCACGCCGGGGACTTGCCAGATCCGCTCGTTCAGTGTATGAACGTAGCGTCCACTATGTGGACTCTAGCACGCCCCCTTGCGGGTCGTCAAGGCGGCGGGTATCGTGGCGCGGACGGCGGGACGCGGGGGCGCCGGGGATCTCGTTGGTGGGCCCGGAGGAAGGGAGGGACGCCCGATGGAGCCGGAACTGCTGGCCGACTATCGCTGCCACACCGGGGAGGGGCCGCTCTGGCACCCCGACGAGCGCTGCGTCTACTGGGTCGACATCCCGGCCGGCCGCCTCTATCGCTACGACCCGACGACCGGCCGGCACGAGCAAGTCTACGAGGGCGAGCCGATCGGCGGCTTCACCATCCAGGCCGACGGCGCGCTCCTCCTCTTCCAGTCGCGCGGCGCCGTCCGCCGCTGGCACCGCGGCGACGTCACGACGATCCTCGACGGCATCCCCGGCGAGGAGGATTCGCGCTTCAACGACGTCATCGCCGATCCGGCCGGTCGGGTCTTCTGCGGCACGATGGCGACGCCGACCCACGCGGGCAAACTCTACCGCCTCGACACCGACGGCACGGTCACGCCGGTGGTCGAGGGCGTCGCCATCTCCAACGGCCTCGGCTTCACGCCCGACCGCAAGCGCGTCTACTACACCGACTCGACGCCGCGCACGATCTCCCTCTTCGACTACGACGAGGCGACCGGCGCGCTCAGTAACCGCCGTCTCTTCGTTCGCACGCCGGAGGGCGAGGGCATCCCCGACGGCATGACCGTCGACGCCGAGGGCTACGTCTGGTCGGCGCGCTGGGACGGCGGCTGCCTGGTGCGCTACGCGCCCGACGGCACCGAGGAGCGGCGCTACACCTTCCCGGCCGCGAAGGTCTCCTGCGCCACCTTCGGCGGCGACGACTACCGGGACATCTACGTCACCACCGCGGGCGGCTACGACAAGGAGGCCAACGGCCCCGGCGCGGGCGCGCTCTACCGCCTGCGCGTCGGCATCCGGGGTGTGCCCGAGTTCCGCTCGCGCGTCGCGATGAGTTGAGAGTTGCAAGTTGTTAGTTGATAGAGGATCTGGCTCTGGCCACTAGCAACTAACAACTCTCAACTATCAATCCCGAAAGGAGGGACCATGCCTGACCCAGCCGGGATCGAGCCGGTCGTGCCGCCGCCGTGGATGCCGTCGGGCGGGCTGCCGGCGCTGAAGATCACCGACGTCAAGGCGATCTGCACCGCGCCGGAGGGGATCCGCCTCGTCGTGGTCAAGGTCGAGACGAGCGAGCCCGGGCTCTACGGGCTCGGGTGCGCGACCTTCACCCAGCGCCCGCTCGCCGTGGTGACGGCGATCGAGGAGTACTTGAAGCCCTTCCTGCTCGGGCGCGACCCGGACGACATCGAGGACATCTGGCAGGGCGCCTACGTCAGTTCCTACTGGCGCAGCGGCCCGGTCCTCAACAACGCCCTTTCCGGCGTCGACATGGCCCTCTGGGACATCAAGGGCAAGCGCGCCGGGATGCCGGTCTACCAGCTCCTCGGCGGCAAGTGCCGCGTCGCCGCCGACCTCTACGCGCACGCCTCGGGCGCCGACTTCCAGGAGGTCGAGGAGAACGCCCGCCGCTACATCGAGCAGGGCTACCGCCACGTCCGCTGCCAGGTGACCGTGCCGGGCTACTCCACCTACGGCTCGCAGGTGCGGCCGGCCGGCGCGGTGCGCTTCTCCCAGACGCTCGGCCTCAGCCGGGAGCCGTGGGAGCCGGGGCCGTATTGCCGGCTGGTGCCGCGCCTCTTCGACCACCTGCGCAGCCGCCTCGGCGACGAGGTGGAACTGCTGCACGACGTCCACGAGCGCATCCCGCCGGTGATGGCGCTGCAACTGGCGAAGGACCTGGAGCCCTACCGGCTCTTCTTCCTGGAGGACCCGTTCGCGCCGGAGGACAACGAGTACTTCCGCCTGCTGCGCCAGCAGACCGCGATCCCGATCGCGATGGGCGAGCTCTACGTCAACCAGCAGGAGTACGTGCCGCTGATCCGCGACCGGCTGATCGACTTCATCCGCGTCCACATCTCCGACATCGGCGGGCTGAGCGTGGCGCGCAAACTCGCCGCCTTCGGCGAGTTCTTCGGCGTGCGCACCGCCTGGCACGGGCCGGGCGACGTCTCGCCGGTCGGGCACGCGGCCAACCTGCACCTCGACCTGGCCTGCCACAACTTCGGCATCCAGGAGCAGCACAACTTCGGCGAGGCTGCGCGCGAGGTCTTCCCCGGCACGCCGGAGGTCCGCGACGGCCGGCTCTGGTCGAACGAGCGGCCCGGCCTCGGGGTGGAGATCGACGAGGCGCTGGCGGCGAAATACCCCTTCCCGGAGCACCCGCTCAACGGCGCCTGGCCGCCGGTGCGCCGCCTCGACGGCACGGTGATCCGGCCGTAGGGGTGAGACGATAGACGATAGACGATAGACGATAGGGGCAGACGGAAGACGGGAGACGCGAGAATCGGGGCGATGCGCCGGCGATTGAAACCGCCGCGAGAGGCGCCTCACGGCGCCGCGAAACCCGCCCCCGCAGGTTGGGTATGGCCCGCGTCCCAGTCCGCGGAGGCGGACTTCGCGGCGAGCGGAGCGAGCCCCTAGCCGCGGTTGCAACCGCGGGCGCGGCCGCCGGCACGCAAGTGGAAGGCAGGGAGGGCGGATGCGAGTCCTGGTCACGGGTGCGAACGGGCGGGTCGGGCAGGGGGTGGTGCGCCACCTGCTCGATAACGGGTACGAGGTCGTCGGGGCCGACCGGCAACTGCCGCCGCGCGGCGAGCGCGGCCGGGGCGGCGCGTGGTACCGCGAGGTGGAACTGACCGACGTCGGGCAGGTGGCCGGGGCGATGAGCGGCTGCGAGGCCGTCGTCCACCTCGGCGCGATCCCGGCGCCGGGGCGGCACCCCGACGAAGTCGTCTTCGGCAACAACACGCGCGCGACCTTCGCGGTGCTCCAGGCGGCGGCGCTGCTCGGCGTGCGCAAGGCGATCATCGCCTCCAGCATCTCGGCGCTGGGGATGGCCTACGCCGTCCACCCCTTCGCGCCGCGCTACGCGCCGATCGACGAGGCGCACCCGCTGCTCGGCCAGGACCCCTACGCGCTCTCGAAGGAGGTGGACGAGGCGACGGCCGCGATGTTCCACCGCCGCACCGGCATGACCGTCCTGGCCTACCGCTTCCACTGGGTCGCGCTCCCCGGCGAGGCGGCCGCGCGGGCGGCGGCGATGCGCGAGCGCCCCGAGGAGGACGCCAAGGGCCTCTGGGGCTACGTCGACGTGCGCGACGTCGCGCTGGCCTGCCGCCTCGGACTGGAGGCGCAGGGTCTCGGCTGCGAGGCGTTCAACATCACCGCGGCCGACACCCTCAGCGAGACCCCGACGGCCGAACTGCTGGCGCGCTATCTCCCGGACGTCGAACTGCGCGCCCCGATCGCGGGCTGCGACACCGCCTGGTCGATCGACAAGGCGCGCTGCCTGCTCGGCTACGAGCCGCGGCAGGGTTGGCGGGGGTAGGTGGTTGGTGCGGCCCTCACCCCCCGACCCCCTCTCCCAATCCTGGGAGAGGGGGAGTGGCCAGGAGAACGGTTGGTTGTTCTCCTCGCCCGAGATCTGGAAGAGCAGTACCCCGTCCGAGGCAGGCCCCCCCCTCTCCCAATCCTGGGAGAGGGGGACGGGGGGTGAGGGCTTCGGTGCTACACTCACACGATCGAGAGGAGGGAGGACCGGTGGTCTTCAATTCGCCCGACAAGGTCGCCGAACTGACGCGCCTGAGCGCCGGCGAGCGTATGCCCGACGGCCGGCCGCGCGTGCCCGACGAACTGCTCGAACGGATGAAGCTGGTCACGACCGAAGAGGCGTGGTCGGTGCTGCGCCGGCACGGCTATAACTTCCAGTTCGAGGGCAACTGGCTCAACCTGCACCCCGAGCAGATCCTGGTCGGCCGCGCCGTCACCGCCGTCTTCGTGCCGATGCGGCCCGACTTCCACGAGCTCGTACAGGAGGGCGGCCTCGCCGAGGGGCGCAGCGGCGGGCAGAACACCTGGGTGATCGAGACCTTGGTCCCCAACGACGTGCTCGTCGTGGACCTCTTCGGCAAGATCAAGGACGGCACCTTCGCGGGCGACAACCTCTCGACGGCGATCCACGCCCGCGCGCACACCGGCTTCGTCGTGGACGGCGGCATCCGCGATCTCCAGCGCATCCTGGAGTTGCCCGACTTCGCCGTCTTCACGCGCGGCGTCGACCCCTCGGCGATCCACGACGTCACGCTCGCCGGCGTGAACGTGCCGGTCCGCATTGGCGGGGCGACCGTGCTGCCCGGCGACGTCGTCCTCGGCACGCCGACCGGCGTCCTCTTCATCCCGGCGCACCTCGCCGCGGAGGTCGTCGAGCACTCCGAGGACACCCGCCTGCGCGATCGCTTCGGCAAGGGCCGCATCGCCGAGGGCACCTACACGTCGAGCGAGATCGACGTGCCCAACTGGGCCGCGCACATCGAGGCCGACTACCAGAAGTGGCGGACGACGAGTAACGAGTGATGAGTAACGAGTGATGAGCAAGACCGGGACGGGACCCCTCATCGCTCATCGCTCATCGCTCAGCACTGGAGGATGAGATGAAAGCCGCGGTCCTGTGGGAGCGGCGGGCGCCGCTCCAGATCGAGGATGTCGACCTTGCGGCGCCGGCGGCGGGCGAGGCGCGCGTCCGCGTCGTCGCCAGCGGGGTCTGCCACTCCGATTTGCATCATATTCAGCGCGACACCGCGTTCCTGCCGCCGCTCGTCCTCGGCCACGAGGCCGCGGGCGTCGTCGAGGCAGTCGGGGAGGGCGTGACGCGCGTCAAGCCGGGCGACCACGTCATCGCGGCGTTCGGCGGGAAGTGCGGCGAGTGCTTCTTCTGCGCGCGCGGCGAGCCGCACCTGTGCGTCGGGGCGCCGCCGCAGCACGCGCGCATCAGCACGGGCGGGCGCGCGCTGACGCCCTTCCTTCAGGTCGGCTCCTTCGCCGAGTACGCCAACATCGCCGCGCGGAACCTGGTCGTGATCCCGAACGAAATGCCGCTCGACCGCGCGGCGCTGATCGCCTGCGGCGTGACGACCGGCCTCGGCGCGGTGACGCGCACCACGCGCGTCGCGCCGGGCGACAGCGTCGTCGTGATCGGCATCGGCGGGGTCGGGCTCAACGTCGTGCAGGGAGCCTGGCTGGCCGGCGCGGCGCGCGTCATCGCGGTCGACATCGTGGACCACAAACTCGACCTGGCGCGCCAGTTCGGCGCGACGCACACGATCAACGCGAAGCAGGAGGAGCCGGTCGAGCGTGTCCGCGACCTGACCGGCGGCTGGGGCGCCGACTACGCCTACGAGGTCATCGGCAATCCCGCGACGATCCGGCAGGCGTACGAGGCGGTGCGCAAGGGCGGTACGGCGGTGGTCGTCGGCGTCGCGCCGGAGGACGCCGAGGTGAGCATCAACGCTGTCGGGATGATGCGCACGGCGAAGACCCTCAAGGGCTGCAACTACGGCTCGGTGCAGCCGCAGGCCGACTTCCCCCGCTACGTCGACCTCTACCTGGCCGGGCGGCTGAAGCTGGACGAGCTGATCAGCCGGCGCTACCCGCTGGAGGGGATCAACGACGCCTTCGCGGCGATGGAGGCGGGCGAGGTCGCGCGCAGCGTCATCGCCTTCGAGTAGCGGCCGGCGCGCGGAGCCGGCGAGGACTGGAGTGAGCCGATGCCCGTCGAAGTTGTGTCCCTGGGCGAGACGATGGTGCTGCTCGAACCGACCGCGGCGGGGCCGCTGGAGGACGTGCCGGCCTACCGGCAGCGGATTGGCGGCGCCGAGAGCAACTTCGCGGTCGGCCTGGCCCGCCTGGGGCATCGCGTGGCCTGGATCTCGGCCGTCGGCGACGACCCGTTCGGCCGGCTGATCCGCCGCGAAATCGGCAAGGAGGGCGTCGATCTCTCCCACCTGCGCACCGACCCGGACTGGCCGACCGCCGTCTTCTTCAAGGAGCGGATCGGCGGCGTGGTCAAGGTCTACTACTACCGCAAGGGCTCGGCCGTCAGCCACCTCGGGCCCGACGCGCTCGACCCCGCCGCCTTCCGGGGCGCGCGCGTCTTCCACACGACCGGCATCTCGCTGGCGCTCGGCGAGACGCTGGCCGCGACAACCCGACGCGCGATGGAGCTGGCCCGCGAGGCCGGCTGCACCGTCTGCTTCGACCCGAACCTGCGCCCGAGCCTCTGGTCGATCGAGCAGGCGCGCGCCGGGCTCCTCCCGGTCATCGCGGGGGTGGATGTGCTGCTGAGCGGGTTGCAGGAGATGCGCGCCCTGCTGGAGACGGAGGAGATCGGCGCGATCATGGCCTGGTGCCGCGAGCGGGGCGTCGGCCAGGTCGTGCTGAAGGACGGCGCGCGCGGCAGCCACGTCCTGATCGACGGCGAGGCGCGACTGGTGCCGCCGGTCGAGGTCGGGGAGGAGGTCGACCCGGTCGGCGCGGGCGATGCCTTCGACGCCGGCTTCGTCAGCGGCCTGCTGCGCGGCTGGGACCCCCACCGCTGCGCGCTCCTCGGCAACATCGCCGGCGCCTACGCCACCCAGACCCCCGGCGACTACGAGAGTGTCCCCACCTGGGAGCAGGCGCAGGCGGAACTGGAGCGGCTGGGCGTTAGGAGCTAGACGGTAGACGATAGACGATAGGCTCTCGGGGCGGGGCATGTGCTCATCCGGTTGGCCGCTGCCCACACACAGCCTCCTAACGCCCAACGCCTAACGCCTAACGCCTCGCAAGGAGGGACCATGACCGATACCCTGACGCGCCTGCTGGACGGCGGCGTCGTCGCGATCGTGCGGCTGGATAGCGCCGAGGCGTTGCAGCAGGTGGCCGAGGCGGTGCGGGCCGGCGGCCTGACCGCGCTCGAATACACCATGACGACGCCCGGCGCGCTCGACGCGCTGCGCGAGGCAAGCGGGCGGCTCGGCGACGAATTGCTGCTCGGCGCTGGGACGATCCTCGACCCGGAGACCGCGCGCGCGGCGATCCTGGCCGGCGCCCGCTTCATCGTCACGCCGACGCTCAACCTCGACGTCATCGCCCTCTGCCGGCGCTATAGCGTGCCGATCATCCCCGGCGCCTTCACCCCGACCGAGATCCTCACCGCCTGGGAGGCCGGGGCGGATATCGTCAAGGTCTTCCCGGCCGGCGTCCTCGGGCCGGGCTACTTCCGCGACGTGCTGGCGCCGCTGCCCCAGGTGCGTCTCGCGCCGACGGGCGGTGTGAACGAGCGGACGGCGCCGGAGTTCTTCAAGGCCGGCGCGGCGGCCATCGCCGTCGGCAGCAGTCTGATCGACCGCGCGACCGTAGCGGCCGGCAACTGGGCCGAGATCACGCGCCGCGCCAGCGTCTATGCGGAGATCGCGCGCACGGCGAGGACGAAGGAGTAGGACTCAGGGCTGAGGACTAAGGGCTAAGTGGGGCATCGCCATGTAGGCGGCTGCTGCGATGGCAAGGGCATCGAGCACTCAGTCCTGAGTCCTGAGTCCTGAGTCCTTCGGAGGAGGGGAGATGGCCGAGCCGGTGAAGTACCATATCCGCGAGCAGCAGGCCGACGCGCTGCTGGGGCCGATCTGCGCGACGGTGCGCGAGCTGGAGGGGCGCACGGCGCATTACCTGGCGCGCCTGCACCTCTCGGCGGAGGACCAGGCGGCGCTCGACGCCGCGCATCGGGCGCTGGCCGTGGCGCGCGGGGAGTTGGACCGTCTATACGAGGAGCGCGCGCGGGCCGCGCGGGCGTGACGACGTGGGGGCGTGAGAGCGTGGGAGCGTGGGAGCGTGAGCGGAGGGCGAGGGCTGGCGGCTGACGCCGCGCCTCGGGGCGCCTGCCGGCGCACGAAGGCCGCCTGCGCGGCCTGGGACGCGGGTGTTCGTCCCAACCCGCGGAGGCGGGTTTCGCGGCGAGCGCTAGCGAGCCCCTGGCCGCGGTTGCAACCGCGGGCTCGTCGTCGCCGCCGGCACGCTCTCACGCTCTCACGCTCCCACAGTTCACAGGAGGGAGCATGACCGGGGCGAAGAAGCGAGTCCTCATCACCGGCGCGGCCGGACGGATCGGCGGCAGCCTGGCCGAGCGCCTGCGCGACCGCTACGACCTGCGCCTGCAGTACCATCGCACGGTGCCGGAGCAGCCGCCCGTGCAGGATTACGTCGTGGCCGACATCAGCGACTACGCGCAGATCGCGCCGGCGCTGGAGGGGATCGACGCGGTCGTCCACATGGCCGGCGATCCCAGCACGCGCGCCACCTGGGAGAGCGTCTACCGCAGCAACATCGGCGGCGCCTACAACGTCTTCGAGGCGGCGCGACAGGCCGGGACGCGCAAGATCGTCTTCGCCTCCACCAATCACGTCATGGGCATGTACGACCGCGACCAGGAGTGGCCGGTCTACGCCAAACAGCCGGTGCGGCCCGACTCGCTCTACGGCGTCTCCAAGGCGTTCGGCGAGAACCTGGGGCGCCACTACCACGACCAGTACGGCCTCTCGGTCATCTGCCTGCGCATCGGCTGGTTCCTGCCCAAGCCGCACGACAGCATCGGTCGCTGGATGTGGCTCAGCCCGCGCGACTGCGCCCAGGTGACCTGGCGCGCGATCGAGAGCGACCTCGGCTACGGCGTCTTCTACGCCATCTCCGGCAACAGCGGCCGGCACTGGGACATCACCGACACGATCGAGAAACTCGGCTATCGCCCCGAGGACGACGCCGAGGACTACGTGGCCGAGTTGGACGCGCGGTGAGGCGGGCAGTCAGCTATCAGCAGTCAGCCATCAGGAGTCGGGTCTCGGCGGTGCGCCCACGGGGGAGCGGAGGTTGAGGGACTTCAGGAAGCTCGCGGTCTGGGCGAAGGCTCATCAGCTCACGCTCGCCATCTACCGGATTACGGCGGCCTTCCCGCGAGACGAGCTGTACGGCCTGACGAGCCAGATGCGTCGCTCGGCTAGTTCGATTCCCGCCAATATCGCGGAAGGGTGCGGCCGGAGCGGCGGCGCCGAACTTGCCCGCTTCCTCCATATCGCGCTCGGCTCGGCCAGTGAACTCGAATATCGCTTGCTGCTCGCTCATGGCCTCGGCCTCCTCTCCACGGCTGACCACGGCCACCTCGCGGCTGGCGTGACCGAAGTGAAACGCATGCTGACCTCACTGATCCACAAGCTGCAAGCTGATGGCTGACTGCTGATGGCTGATAGCTCGTATGCTACTATAGGCCGCCGCAGGGGTACTCGATCGCCGGGCCGGCGGGGGGCGCCGGGGCCGGGGCGCGTGGAGGGGACGATGCAGACGGAGAAGGTGTTCTATGGGGTCATCCTGGAGTTCCGCCCCAGCGACC
>DASSSV010000735.1:0-8415 GCA_035708265.1 Thermomicrobiales bacterium
CTGTAGTAGCCGCGGTCGGCGGCGAGGTAGTACGGGGCGAACTGGACGTTGGGCATGAAGCCGGTCGCCAGCGTGACCGCCGTGCGCGGCCCGGCGTAAGGGCTGGCCGCGCGGGCGGGGCTGGCGGCCGCCGTGGGGCTCGCCGCGGCGCTGGCGGCGGTCAGGCTGGCCGGCGCCGGCCGGGTCGCGGTCGCCGCAGCGGTCGCCGGCGGGCTCGCCGCGGCGGCGCTCGTCGGCGCGGTGGTGGCCGGCGGGACGGTCGCGGCGGCGGTGGAGACCGGGGGCGGCGTCGCCGTGGCGGCCGTGCCGCCGCAGGCGGCCAGCACGCCCGCCGCCGCGGCGAGCCCGCCGGCCGCGCCGAGCAGGCGGAGGAGGTCGCGCCGCGTCAGCGCGGCGCCCGGCCGCGCCGCGGCGGCGCGCGCGCGGTCCTGGCCCGTCATCGTGGCCCTCTCTTTCCCTTCCTTACTCGTTGCGCTCGGGACTCAGCGGACTGATCGCCGGATATGCTCGCGCCGCGGGGTCAGCACCCCATCGGCCGCACCCACTGAGTCCTGAGTCCTGAGTCCTACTCGCGCCGGGCGGCGGCCGGGCGGGCGACCTGGGCGAGGGTGTCCTGGCAGAAGCGGTAGAGCCCGTCGAGGATGCTGCTCATCGCGGCGACGTAGGTGGCGTCGTCGTCGTGCAGGTTGCGCAGGCCGGCGCCGATGGCCCAGAAGCCGGTCGACCAGGGGGTGAGCTGGCGGTCCTGGGTCTCGGCGCCGCGGATGATCAGCGCGAGGACGGCCAGCGCGGGGTCGTCGAGCTGGTAGTGCGTGCGCAGGGCGTCGAAGCCGGTGCGCACGCCGGTGTTGCGCAGCTCCGCCTTGGGGTGGTGGAACGGGGTGGCGCCCGACTCGGCGGCGAACTCCATCACCTCGGACTCGGGCAGGAAGACGAACTCGGCCTCCGGGTCGATCGAGCGGCGGATCAGCCAGACCATCGCCGCGCGGTCCATCCGGGCGCCGGCGCGCGTGACCCACTTCATCGAACCTTCTCCTCCTCCGCTCGCGTCCCGTGGCGGCGCGGCGTCTAACCGATCGCCCGGGACACCCCGGGCTGTCGCGGCCATCCTAGATGGTGCCGGGCGGGCGGGTAAGCGGGCGCCCGGCTGCGGGCGGTCGAGCGCTCCGGCCACGTCGGCTGCCGCCGGCGCGCCCCGGTCGCTGGCGCCTCCCGCGTGCGCCTCGGCCCCGAGGCGGCTGAAATGGTCGTACGCCACGTGGAACAACTGCGCCAGGGCAAGGGCCGCCTCGTCGTCGAGGGTGCGATCGGCGCGCAGGTGCGCCTCGACCATCTCGGGGACGCTCTCGCCCGGGTGGTGGACGACCGCAGTGGGCTCGGGCGTGGCCGCGGCCCCGCTCGCCGGCGGCGGGTCCACCCAGCGCGCGACCGCGGCGAGCGTGCGCGCGTCCGGCACGAACGGCGCTTGCCCGGCCCGCTCGGGGCGCTCCCGCCGGCGCCGCTCCAGCCGCGAGAGCGTGGCAGCGCTGACCCCGATCTGCTGGCCGGCTTGCGCGAGGGTCAAGCCACGCCCCTTCCGCTTGCGGTAGAGCCGGTCGGCGAGCGCCGCGATGTCGATCGCCGGCACCGCCAGGGAAGCGGCCGACTCGGCTCTATCTGGCGCCGGCATCGACGCGGCATGGTCTGCCATGAGTGTGCTCCGCCCCTCGCCCGCGCATCCCCCAGCCGCCAGCCGGACGCGCTCCCGCAAGGCTAGCGTGGAGCATAGCCCACCCATCTCTCCGGTGCAAGGCCGTTTCATCGATGAAATTGGCGCGGCGGCGCGGGCGCCGCATCCGTGCGGGTGCAAGAGCGCGGGGGAGACCCGAGGCAGCAGCCGGTGTGCCCGCGAGACGCGCGCAGGAGGCTCCCCCGCCGCCTCTGCCGGCGTGCTCGCGACCACGTGTCGCCAGCGGGGTTTCGCTTCGGCCTCTTCGGCTATCTCGAAGGCGTCCGCATGCGCGCCCGTGCGTCGCCAGGCCGGGCAAGTGGGGCACCGTCACCAGGTAGACGCCGTCCTCCTCGGACCAGGCGATCGGCAGCGAGTAACGCGGGGCCTCCGCCAGTTCGGCGGGGTGATCGGCGCGGGCTCATGGTCGCTCATGGTCGCCGCTCCTGTGACGCGGCTTGCGCGACATCGCCCCTTTCCCTCTGCCCGTCCAAATCCCTAGGGCCGTGTCAAAGTTGGGCCGGGAGGGCGCCGAGCAGTTCCAAGGCGCGGGGGGCGTAGGCGCCGTAGTGGCGCAGGGCGTCGGCGACGCTGGCCCAGCCCGCGCGGCGCACCAGGGCGAGCACGCCGTTACGCAGCGCGGCGAGCGCCTGGGGGGCGTGGCCGGCGCGCTGCTGGCCGGCATCCTCGCCCAGGGTCACGTCGCGCACATAATGGACGCGGTTCTCGATCGTCCAGTGCCCGCGCCACAGCGCCTCCAGTTGGGCGGGCGTGGCCTCGGCGGGGCGCAGGCTGGTCAGGGCGTAGCGCACCTCCTGGCGGATCTTGCCGGTGGCCAGGTCCACGGCGCGGTAGTGGCGGCGCAGCACCTGGCCCACGTCGGGCCAGGCGAGGTCGGCGTTGAGCGCGGCGCTGCGCGTCAGCGTGCGCCGCTCCAGGCGCCCATGCCCCTTGCCCACGGTCACGGCCGTCGCCAGCGCGTCGGCCGCCAGCGGCGGCGGCGGGGCGGCGAACAGTTCCGCGATGGCCTCGTACAGCCCGGGCTGGTTGCGCGTGACCACCAGCAGGTAGTGGCCGCGCTGGCGGCGGATCTGCGCGGCCAGATCCCGCTGGGTGAGCAGGGCGTCCATGGTGACGACCACGCCCGCCAGATCCTGCCCGGCCAGCAGCGCCGGCACCGCCGTGATCTCGTTGCTCTTGGCCGCGACGCGCACCTGCCCCAGCGTCACGCCGTCGGCGTGGCGCACGCGGCTGACCAGATGCACCGGCGCGCCATGCGCGGCGGCCCCGCGCACCGCCTTGCCGTCGACCGCCTGGCCCTTCCACCGCGCCGCGGCCGGCCGGCGGGGGACGCCCTGGCCGAAGCGCGCGACCTGCCGCTCCAGCGCGGCGACGTCCACCGCGCGCAAGGCCCGGCGCAGCGTCGCCACGCTCGGCAGGCGGCCCCCGGCCGGCCGCAAGAGGGCCACCAACTCCTCCGCCCGCTCGTCCGCCCACTGGCCGATGGCCCGCACGCTGCGCTGCCCGCTCGCCAACGCCCCGGCGAGCACGGTCAAGATGAGGTCCCAGGCGTGCCGCCGCCCCCGCGCGCGCCGCGGGTCCGGCACCTCGCGCAACGCGGCCAGCAGGCTGCTATACTCCGGCGCGTCCATTGGCGACCCTCCTCCGATAGTAGCCGTGGTAAGCCCTATCGCGGAGTCTAGCCAATGGACCTCGACTTTGACACCGCCCTAGCTGGCGCAGGCAGGCGCTTGACAACCCGCGGCGGGCTTCATATGCTCACGCGGCCGCTGCCGGGGCGCGCCCGGCGGTCGGCGCGTCTGCGAGAAAGCGGCGCGGGATTGCGGGAGGGACGGTGCCATTGGCCCGTGGGGCGAGTCTCCGTATAATGAGACAAACGACGCCAGTGGGCCAATGGGATGTGCGAGGCAACGGGGAGGCACGATGCCGGGGAGTGCGGATGCGACAGGGCTGCGCGGCCGGGGTGTCGAGGGGGAGCGCCGGCCGGGTCGCCGGGCGGCGGTGGCGCGGTGGCTGCGCGTCGCGGCCTGGGGGTTGTTGCCGATCCTGGTGGTCTTCCTCCTGACCGCCTGTACCTCCAACGACCCCCAGGACACGCTTGACGTCCGGTCCGACTTCAACCAGAAGATCTTCAACCTCTACGCCCTGGTCTTCTGGATGGCCGCGGGCGTCTTCATCGTCGTCGAGGGGATCCTCCTCTACTCGCTCATCCGCTTCCGCCGCCGCCCGGGCGACGGCCTGCCGCCGCAGATCCACGGCAACAACAAGCTGGAGATCGTCTGGACGGTCATCCCGGTGATCCTGCTGATCATCGTGGCCGTGCCGACGCTCAAGACGATCATCGAGACCGAGCGGGTGCCGGCGCCGGGGCCGAACGTGGTGCAGATCCACGTCACCGGCCACCAGTGGTGGTGGGAGGTCCAGTACCCCGACTACAAGATCACCACCGCCAACGACATCGTCGTGCCGGAAGGTAAAGTCGCCTCCTTCACGCTGACCTCCGGCGATGTGCAGCACAGCTTCTGGATCCCGAAGATGGGCGGCAAGATGGACGTGCTGCCCACGCGCACCAACCACATGAGTTTCACCCCGCAGGACATCGGCGAGTACTGGGGCCAGTGCGTCGAGCTGTGCGGCACCTCGCACGCCAACATGCGCACGCGCCTGATCGTGATGAAGCAGGCCGACTTCGACAACTGGGTCAAGCAGCAGCAGGCCGCCCCGGCCCAGCCGACGACCGACCAGGAGAAGGCGGGCGAGCAGCTCTTCATGCGCAGCGCCTGCATCGGCTGCCACACGATCAACGGCACCAACGCCAAGGGCGTGGCCGGGCCGAACCTGACCCACGTCGGCAGCCGCGACGTCATCGCCGCCGGCGTGCTCCAGAACACGCCGGAGAACATGGCGAAGTGGATCTCCGACCCGGCCGCGATCAAGCCGGGGATCAACCCGAACGACCGCAAGGGTTACTTCATGCCGGCGTTCAAGGACCAGTTGACCCCCGGCCAGATCGACCAGATCGTGGCCTATTTGCAGAGCCTCAAGTAAGCGACGACGCGGATGGCGGGGACGTCCCGGGGCGCGGCGCCCGGGGGCGCGGGCCAGCAGTTGGAGGCGAGGGATGGCGACAGTCACGCAGACCCCGGTGACCACGCTGCGCCGACCGGTGGAGAAGCCCACCGGGCTGTGGAGCTGGTTCACCACGGTCGACCACAAGCGGATCGGCCTGCTCTACGGCGTGAGCGCGATCTGTTTCTTCATCATCGGCGGCATCGAGGCGCTGATCATGCGCCTCCAGTTGATGCGGCCGAACGGCACGGTGGTGAGCGCGGAGACCTTCAACTCGCTCTTCACCATGCACGGCACCACGATGATCTTCCTCGTGGTCATGCCGCTCAGCGTGGCCTTCTTCAACTACATCGTGCCGCTGCAGATCGGCGCGCGCGATGTCGCCTTCCCCCGGCTCAACGCCTTCAGCTACTGGGTCTTCATCCTCGGCGGCCTGATCCTCAACAGTAGCTGGCTCTTGGGCCAGGCCCCGGCGATGGGCTGGTTCGCCTACGCCCCGCTGACCGAGAAAGCCTTCAACCTCGACCACAGCGTCGACTTCTGGATCATCGGCATCCAGATCCTCGGCATCGCGACGATCGCCGGCGGTCTCAACTTCTTCGTCACGATCATCAACCTCAGGGCGCCGGGCATGTCGCTGATGCGCATGCCGATCTTCTGCTGGATGACGCTCATCACCAACGTCCTGATGCTCCTCGCCTTCCCAGTCCTGACGGTCGCGCTCTTCGAGCTGATGTTCGACCGCTACTTCGCGACCAAGTTCTTCGAGCCGGCCGCGGGCGGCGACCCGCTCCTCTGGCAACACCTCTTCTGGGTCTTCGGCCACCCCGAGGTCTACATCCTGATCCTGCCGGCGATGGGCATCGTCTCCGAGGTGATCCCGGTCTTCTCGCGCAAGCCGCTCTTCGGCTACCCGGCGATGGTGCTCGCCGCCGCGGCGATCGCCTTCCTGGCCGCGGGCGTCTGGGCGCACCACATGTTCACCACCGGCATCGGGCCGATCGCCTCCTCCTTCTTCGCCCTCTCGACGATGCTGATCGCCGTCCCGACCGGCGTGAAGGTCTTCAACTGGATCGCCACTCTCTACGGCGGCTCGATCGACCCGAAACCGCCGTTACTCTTCGCGGTCGGCTTCGTGGCGATGTTCATCATCGGCGGCCTCAGCGGCGTCATGCACGCCTCCCCGCCGGTCGACACGCAGCACCAGGACACCTACTTCGTCGTGGCGCACTTCCACTACGTCCTCTTCGGCGGCAGCATGTTCGGCCTCTTCGCCGGGCTGCACTACTGGTTCCCGAAGTTCACCGGCCGGATGCTCAACGACGCGCTCGGCAAGTGGACCTTCTGGCTGATGCTGATCGGCTTCAACGTCACCTTCTTCCCGATGCACTTCGTCGGGGTCGACGGGATGCCGCGCCGCATCTATACCTACCCCGAGGGGATGGGCTGGGACTTCTGGAACTTCGTCGAGACGATCGGCTCCTGGATCCTCGCCTTCTCGGTGCTGATCTTCCTGATCAACGCCTACCGGAGCTGGCGCTTCGGCGAGGTCGCCGGGAACGACCCCTGGGACGGCGCGACGCTGGAGTGGTCCATCCCCGGCCCGCCGCCCTCCTTCAACTTCGCCCAGATCCCGCGCGTGACCGCGCGCGACGCCTTCTGGGTCGAGAAGCGCGCGACGCAGGCGGCGGCCGAGGTGGGCCTGGCGCCGAAGGCGCAGACGGCGGTGGCGGTGGTGGACGACCCGGCCGCGCTGGGGATCCACATGCCGAACCCGTCCTACTACCCGCTGATCACGGCCTGCGGCGTGGCGCTGATCCTGGGCGGCTTCCTGCTCAGCCCCTACATGCTCTTCGGGTTCCTCCCGATCGTCAGCGTCATCGGCATCGTGGTCATCCTGGCGGGGATCTACGGCTGGTCTTACGAGCCGGTCAGTTAGCGAGTCGGGAGTCGGGAGTCGGGAGTCGGGAGTACCGGCTTACGAGCACCGACGAGGTCGGCCTACGGGAGCCGCTACTCTCTACTCCCTACTCCCTACTCTCTACTCCGTTGGAGGCGGTAGCGTGGCGCAAGCGATTACCGGCGAAGGGCAGATCGCCCAGCACGGCGGCGGGGGTGGGCACGCGCCCGGGCACGAGATCGGGCCCGGCGAGGAGCACCCCACGGCCACCGGGCTCAACAGCGTCAAAGTCCTGATGTGGACCTTCCTGGCGTCGGACTGCCTGCTCTTCGGCAGCCTGATCTCCACCTACATCGCCTACGTCAACAAGAGCGTCACCGGCCCGACGCCGCACGAGGTCCTGGAGATCCCCTACACCTCGATCAGCGCCTTCGTCCTGCTCTTCAGCAGCCTGACGATGGTGCTGGCATTGGCCGCGGCGCAGTCGGGCGACCAGCGGCAACTGCGCATCTGGCTCGTCGCCACGGCGATCCTCGGCTTGATCTTCCTCGGCGGCCAGTACTTCGAGTTCACGACCTTCTACCGCGAGGGGCTCTGGTTGCCGACCAACCTCTTCGGCTCGACCTTCTTCGTGCTGACGGGGTTCCATGGCACGCACGTCACGCTCGGCGTGATCTGGCTCTTATCGCTGTGGATACTGTCGCTCAGGAAGGGCATCCCGGCGTCGAAGAGCCTGATCGTCGAGGTCGCCGGGCTCTACTGGCACTTCGTCGACATCGTCTGGATCATCATCTTCACCGTGGTTTACCTGATCCCGGCCTCGATGCCGAAGTGAGGCGGGGCGGTCAGCGGCACGCGCCCTGCGAGGCGTAGGGCGAGGACGGACGAAGGAGGTTCGGGGTTGGAAGAACTGGCCGAGGCCGCACACGTACACGGGCATCCGGGGCCCCGCGTCTACGTGCAGATCGCGGTGGTCCTGGCGATCATCACGCTGGCAGAGGTCGGCGCGTTCTACCTGCCGAACATCGACGAGGCGCTGCATCCCTACGTCACCCCGGCCTTCCTGATCCTGTCCGCGCTGAAGTTCGTGCTGGTCGTCGGGTACTACATGCACCTGAAGTTCGACCCGCGCTTTTTCGCCGGCGTCTTCGCCTTCTTCCTGCTGATCGCCGCGTCGGTCGCGGTCGCGTTCATCGCGCTCTTCCACGGCTTCTACTTCTTCTAGTCGGGGACGACACGGACGTCACGAGGAGTGTGGCCTAGCGAGTCGACGGCGACTCCAACCGGGATGCGCGACGGCGGGGGCGAGTGGGTGGCAGGGCGCCGCTGAGGTCCAGACATGCAACTACACGAGCCTGACTGCGACCCACCCGGGGACGTCCAGCCCGCTCCCGCCGCGCACGACGACGAGCAAGAGGACTGGAGCGCGGCCTGGGCGCTCCTCTGGGTGATGATCGCCGGCAAGATCCTGATCGTCGTGGCCTTGCTGGTGATGCTGGCGAACATGAAGATGGTCCTCTTCATCGCCGCCTACAACTGGTCCTGGATCCTCTTGATCCTGGTCCTCGGCGGCGGACCGGCCGCGTTCTGGGTGCGGCTGCGCCGGGTGCGCCGCAAGCGCGCCGAGTTGCTCCGGCAGGAGTGGGACGTCGACTGACGCGGGGGGACTGAGAGCGCCCGGCACGCGGGCATAGGGAAGGAGCTGGCAGGGTGTCTC
>DASSSV010000736.1:0-2199 GCA_035708265.1 Thermomicrobiales bacterium
CCGCCGTCATCGCCGGGGCCGGGACGGTGGCGCTGGAGATCCTGCTCGAACTGCCGGAGGCGGGCTTGCTGGTCGTGCCGGTCGGCGGGGGCGGGCTGGCGGCCGGCGTCGCGCTGGTCGCGAAGGGCATCGACCCCGCCGTGCGCGTCGTCGGCGTCCAGCCGGCGGCCTCGCCGGCGATGCACGTCGCGCTGGCGGCCGGGCGACCGGCGCCGGTCGCGGAGGCGCCGACGCTCGCCGACGGCCTGGCCGGCAACGTCGAGCCGGGCTCGATCACCTTCCCGCTGCTCCGGCAATACCTGGACGATCTCGTCCTCGTGGACGAGGCGGCCATCGTCGCGGCGATGCGGACCTTCCTCGACCGGCGCCACCTCGTCGTCGAGGGCGCGGGCGCGGTCGGGCTGGCCGCCCTCCAGCGCGGCCTCCTCCCCGCCGCCGACGGCCCGACCGTCCTGATCGTCAGCGGCGGCAACGTCGCGACGAGCGTGCTCGCGGGCGTGCTGGCGGGGTAGCCGACGCTGGCGCCCGTCCCGCTCCGGTGCTACAGTAGCGGCGCCAGACCGGTGCGAACCTGACCTGCGGGGGTGGAGATGAGCGAGGCGGCGACCCGCGACCCGGCGACGCGCGACGAGACCGACTGGCTCCTCACCGGGGCCGAGTACCTGGCGAGTCTGCGCGACGCCCGCGAGGTCTACATCTACGGCGAACGGGTGCGCGACGTGACGACGCACCCCGCCTTCCGCAACGCGGCGCGCTCGATCGCGCGCCTCTACGACGCGCTGCACGACCCCGCCACCCGCGACGTCCTGACCGCCGTGGACGACTACGGCATCCGCACGCACAAGTTCTTCAAGCCGAGCCGCACCGCGCAGGAGCTGCTGGAGGCGCGCGACGCCATCGCCGCCTGGTCGCGCCTGAGCTACGGCTTCATGGGCCGCACGCCCGACTACAAGGCGTCGTTCATGGCGGCCCTCGGCGCCGCGCCCGACTTCTACGCGCCGTTCGGCGAGAACGCGCTGGCCTGGTACAAGAAGTACGCCTCGCGCGGCCTCTTCCTCAACCACGTCCTCGTCAACCCGCCGATCGACCGCAAGAAGCCGGTCCACGAGATGGCCGACGTCTTCGTCCACGTCGAGCGCGAGACCGATGGCGGCATCGTCGTCAGCGGCGCGAAGATGCTGGCGACCGGCTCGGCGCTGACGCACGCGACCTTCGTGGCGCAGAACAGCGCGACGCAGCTCGAGCCGGGCAAGGCGGAGGACTTCGCGCTCGTCTTCATCATCCCGATCTACACGCCCAACGCGAAGCTCCTCTGCCGGGCCTCCTACGAGCAGGCCGCGCACAGCCCGTTCGACTACCCGCTGTCGAGCCGCTTCGACGAGAACGACGCCGTGCTGGTCCTCGATCGCGCCTTCATCCCCTGGGAGAACGTGCTGGTCTACCGCGACATCGAGAAGGCGACCGCCTTCTACGCCGCCTCGGGCTTCCTCAACCGCTTCAACTTCCAGTCGGGCACGCGCCTCGGCGTGAAACTCGACCTGATGACCGGCCTCTTCGCGCGCGGCATGGCCGCGAACGGCACCGACGTCTTTCGCGGCGTGCAGGTCGCGCTCGGCGACATCATCGGCTGGCGCAACCTGATCTGGGCGCTGACGACGGCGATGGCGCTCGACCCCCAGCCCGGCCCCGGCGACAGCGTGGTGCCGAAGCTGGAACACGCCGCGACGCTGCGCCTCTTCGCCACGCAGGCGTGGCCGGCGATCAAGGAGACTTTCGAGACGGTGCTGGGCGGCAGCCCGCTGGTGACGCCCTCCAGCCACAGGGATCTGCAGAACCCCGAGTTGCGCCCGCTGATCGACCGCTACTACCGCGGCTCGGACGGCTCGGCCGAGGAGCGGATCAAGCTCTTCAAGCTGATCTGGGACGCCATCGGCACCGAGTTCGGCGGCCGCCACGAGCTCTACGAGCGCAACTACTCCGGCAATAACGAGCAGATCCGCCTCGACCTGATCGGCTTCGCCCGGCGCCGCGGCATCATGGACGCCTGCCTCGGCCTGGCCGACCAGTGCATGAGCGATTACGACCTCGATGGCTGGACCAACCCAACATGGAAGGACTCAGGACTCAGGACTCAGGACTAAGTGGGCTCCATGCGAACGATACTGCTAACGAGTAGCCGACTACTCAGGGTGAGATCAC
>DASSSV010000737.1:0-2283 GCA_035708265.1 Thermomicrobiales bacterium
CCCCGTCCACTACCCGACTATCCGACTGCCCGGCTGCCCGACTGAGAGTCGCCGATGACCGCGTCCTACCCGGCCCACCGCGAGGCCGACATCGTCCTGCGGGACGGCTCGACGATCCACGTGCGCCCGATCAGGCCGGACGACGCCGACCGGCTCCTCGCGTTCCTGGAGGGGCTGTCGGACGAGTCGCGCACGCTGCGCTTCTTCTCCCCGGCCGTCAACCTGCCGGCCGCGGCCCGGCGCGAGAGCGACGTCGACTACGTCCGCTCCTTCGGCCTGATCGCCACCACCGGCGCGGACGAGCGGATCGCCGGCGACGCCATCTACGTCAAGACCGCGGCCGACCGCGCCGAGGTCGCGCTGACGATCGGCGACGAGTACCAGGGGCGCGGGCTCGGCACGATCCTCCTCGGGCATCTGGCCGAGGTCGCCGCGGAGAACGGCATCGCCGTCTTCGAGGCGGAGGTGCTACCTGTCAACTACCGGATGCTCGGCGTCTTCCGGGAGTCGGGGTTCCCGCTCGAGGTGCGCAGCGGGCCGGACGGCCTGCGCCTGACCTTCCCGACCTCGCTGACCGAGGAGGCGCTCCAGCGCTTCGAGCACCGCGAGCAGATCGCCACGGTCAACGCCCTGAGCGCGTTCCTGCGCCCGCGCTCGGTCGCCGTGGTCGGCGCGTCGCGCGAGCGCGGCACGCCGGGCGGCGAACTCTTCCACAACCTGCTGGCGGCGGGCTTCGCCGGGCCGGTCTACCCGGTCAATCTGGCCGCGCCGGTCGTCCAGTCGGTCGTCGCCTACCCGAGCGTCGAGGCGATCCCCGGACCGGTGGACCTGGCGCTCGTCGCCGTCCCGGCCGCGCGGGTCGTCGAGGTCGCCGAGGGGTGCGCGCGGAAGGGGGTGCGGGCACTGGTCGTCATCTCGGCGGGGTTCGCCGAGGCCGGCCTCGCCGGGCGGGCGCGCCAAGCCGAACTAGTGCGCGTCTGCCGCGAGAGCGGGATGCGGCTGATCGGGCCGAACTGCATCGGCGTCGCCAACACCGACCTCGCCGTGCGCCTGAACGCGCAGATTGCGCCGATCGCGCCGCTGGCGGGGCGGATCGGTTTCTCCTCGCAGAGCGGCGCGCTCGGCATCGCCGCGGTCGACTACGCCGCCTCGCGCGGCCTCGGCATCTCCTCCTTCGTGTCGGTCGGCAACAAGGCCGACATCTCCGGCAACGATCTCCTCAACTATTGGGAGACCGATGGCCGGACCGGCGTGATCCTGCTCTACCTCGAATCGTTCGGCAACCCGCGCAAGTTCACCCGGATCGCGCGGCGGGTCGGCCGGCAGAAGCCGATCGTCGTGGTCAAGAGCGGGCGCGCCGTGGCGGCCGGCGCGGCGGACGCCACGCACACCGGCGCGCTCCTCGCCGCGGCGGACGTCACAGTGGACGCGCTCTTCCGCCAGGCCGGCGTGATCCGCACCGACACGCTGCAAGAACTCTTCGACGTCGCCGCGCTCCTCGCCAGCCAGCCGCCGCCGAAAGGGCCGCGCGTCGGCATCGTCACCAACGTCGGCGGCCTTGCCGCCCTCTGCGCCGACGCCGGGGTCGCGCGCGGGCTCGAAGTGCCGGCGCTGGCCGCCGAGACGCAGGGCCGCCTGCGCGCGTTCCTGCCCGCCGAAGCGAGCGTGACCAATCCCGTGGACATGGTAGAGGCGGCGACCGCCGAGCACTACCGGCAGGCGATCCGCGCCGTCGCGGCCGACCCCGGCGTCGACGCGGTGATCGCGATCTTCATCCCGCCGCTCGCCACGCGCGCTGCGGACGTCGCCCGCGCGATCGTCGAGGCCGCGCGCGACCTGCGCGGCGCGCTGCCGGTGCTGGCGGTCTTCATGTCGTCGTCCGGCATCCCGCGCGAGCTGAAGGCGGACGACCTCTGCATTCCCTCTTATGCCTTCCCGGAGTCGGCGGCGATCGCGCTGGCCCATGCCGCGCGTTACGGCATGTGGCGCGCGCGGCCGGTCGAGGCGCCGCCGCGCCTCGATGGGCCGCGGCGCGACGAGGCGGCCGCCATCGTCGCGCGGGCGCTCGGCGCGGGCGGTGGCTGGCTCGACCCAGCCGACGTCGCCGCGATCCTCGCCTGCTACGGCCTGCCGCTGGTCGACCAGCGCCTGGCGGAGACGCCGGCCGGGGCGGCGCGGGAGGCACGGGCGCTCGACGGGCCGGTCGCGCTCAAGGCGGTCGTGCCGGGGCTCTTGGAGAAATCCGGTGCCGGCGCGGTGCGGCTGGGGCTGGCCGGGCCGCGC
>DASSSV010000738.1:0-2531 GCA_035708265.1 Thermomicrobiales bacterium
CGGGCACCTCGCGCACGCCGAGCGCCGCGGCGACCGCCTGGGGCACCAGCGCGGGGACGGCCAGCGGCGCTAGCTCGACCAGCCAGACGCCGCCGGGCGACTCGTCCACCAGGCCCGCGGCCACCGCCAGCGCCAGGCGGGTCTTGCCGACGCCCCCCGCCCCGGTCAGCGTGACCAGGCGCGCGCCGGCCAGCAGCGCGGCGACCTCGGCCACCGCGTCCTCGCGCCCGACGAAGCTGGTGAGCGGGGCGGGCAGGTTGTGCCGGGGGCGGCCGGCCGCGCCGCCCGACCCGGCCGCGCGTGGGGCCCGCCCGCGCCGGACGGCCGCCGCCAGCCGGGCGCGCTCCGGCGCGGTGAGGCCGAGGGCGGCGGCGAGCTGCGCGACGGTGTGAGGGTAGGGCACGCGACGGACGCCGCGCTCCAGGTCGCTGATCGCGCGCGCGGAGAGGCCGGCCCGCTCGGCCAGTTGCTCCTGCGACAGCCCGGCCGCCATCCGGTAGCCCCGGAGGAGTTCGCCGAACGGCGGCGACGCGGCGTGCTCGCTCGTCATCGCGCCCGCCCTCACCGAGAGCATGGGCCTGGAATCGTGCGTCGCCTCAGAACACCACTGTAGCACAGGGCGGGACCATGTGGAAGTGCGTGCGTAACTGCGTGAGTTGCGCGTGGCGGCTGGGCGCCGGCCGGCGCATACTGCGGGCCAACCCTACGGTCGCCGGCTGAGTGCCCCAACCGACGCCGCCGCGCATCCCGGGCCGGCTCCCCGATCCCCGGCGACGAGCGGCCACCTCGACTGACAGGAGGCCCGCGATGACTGCGCCGCACACCCGCGACTCGACGGCGACGACCGCCGCGGAGGAGCCTATACCGCACGATGCAGAGAGCGCGGGGGCCGCGCCGCCGCAGTACGCGGCCGAGCTGGCGGCGCTGCGCGCCCGGCTGCGCGAAGTCGAGGCGCTGCTCGGCCTGCCCCTGCGGCCCGGCCAGCCGGCCCCGCCGGATGTGCCGGCGCTGCGGCGGCGTGTCGCCGCCCTCGAACGCCGGCTGGGTATCGTCCCGGGCCTCGCCCCGCTGCCGGGGTGCGACGAGGCCGCCGCCCGGCCGCGCACGACCATCATCACGGACGAGCCCGCGGGGCGGCGGCCGGCCCGGCGCGAGTGGGGGCAAGCGGCGCTGCTGGTGGCGGCGCTGGTCGCGCTGCTGGCCTGGCTGCTCCACCCGCCGCCCGGAAGCCCGGGCGCCTTCCCGGCGGCACCCACCGCCCAGCCGGCAGCGGGCGCGCCGGCCTCGGCGCAAGTTGTGGTGGCCGTGCCGGCGTCGATGCTGGCGGAGGAACAGCCGGCCCGCGCGGACTACCGCGCGCAGCACGAGGACTTGAGCCCAGTCCCGCCGGGCGCACCCCCGGCCCCCACGACGGAGCCGGGCGACGGCGGCCCCCCCCGCGCGCCCCATCTGGTACCGTGAGCCACGACGCACTACCGCGTCCCGCGCTCCACCACCGAGGCGAACCTCGCCGCTCTCTTGCTCCGGCCCCATTGGTGCCACCACGCAGCCCGCGCCGGCCGACGGCGGGCTGACGGCGGAGCCGGCAATTGGCGGCTCATCGACGAATGAGTGGCGGCCTCGATCGGCGATCAGCCGCCGACCCGCACCTTCACCGTCGTCTGCCGTCTGCCGTCCGCCGCCTCCCGCTGGGCGACGACGTGCGGGTGGCGCAGGAAGTAGAGGCTGAAGACGGCGACGGCGAGCGCGGCGAAGGCGCAGCTCGTGACGAAGGCGACGCCGTAGCCGCCGCTGGCGACGATCAGCCGGCCGACGATGAAGCTGGCCCCGGCCCAGGTGAGGTTCCAGGCGGCGCTGCGCAGGCTGAAGACGGTCGCGCGCTGGCGGTTCGGCAGGATCTCGGCGATGAAGTTGGAGTCGACCGGCCAGGCCATCGAGAGGGTCGCGGAGCGGACGATCTGCGCGGCGAAGGCGAGCGGCAGGCTCGGCGCGAAGAGCAGGAGCGCGATCAGCGGGACGCCCGCGAACCGCATCCCCGCCGCCACCCGCAGCACGCCGTAGCGTCGCGCCAGCGCCGGCGACAGGAGCCCGAGCACCGCGCCGCAGACGCCGGCGACCGAGAAGACGGTGCCGATGACGCCGGGGTCGGCGCCGAGGTCCTGCAGGTAGACGTTGTAGAAGGGCACGATCGCCGCCGCGCTGACGCTGAAGAGCGCGCCGACCGCGACGAAGGCGGCCATGTCGTTGCGCACCCGGCGCGTGCGGTGCGCGTTGCCGATGAGCGGGCCGGTTTGCGCCGGACTCGCCGGCCGCCCCCGCCCGATCGCCAGGAGTGGCACCAGGCCGACCGCGGCGAGCGCGACACCCGCGACCAGCGTGGCGCGGTAACTCAGGACCGTCTCCGGCGCGAGCGCCGCGCCGAGCGGCGCCAGCAGGCCCGGCAGGCGGCCGCCGACCAGCGCGCCGGCCGTCATCGAGAGGGAGATCAGCGAGAAGGTCACCGCGGAGGTGTCGGCGCGCTCGTCGTCGGC
>DASSSV010000739.1:0-8169 GCA_035708265.1 Thermomicrobiales bacterium
CGTAGGCGTGGGCGGCGGCCACGGCGCGCGCGCAGCACGCCAGCGCCGGGTCGTCATCGGGGCGCTGCGCCGCGGCGTCCGCTGGTGGGCTCGCGACCGCGCGCGGCGCGGGTGCCGGCGGCGCGGGGGAGGCGCGACGAACGGTCGCGCGCTCCCGATTGCCGGCCGGGGCAGCGTGCGCGCGGCCGACCTCGCGCGGGCCGGGAACGCGCCCCGGCTCCGGCTCCGTGTCCGCCGCGGACACCGCGCCCCGGCCCCGCGCGACCGCCCGGTACTGCGCCGTCGCCGCGGCGGCCAGCGCCAGCGCCAGCGCGCCGACCAGCGCGCAGCGGAGCCCGAGCGCATCGCCCTCGCGCGCCCCGCCCGCCGGGAGCGCGACCTCCTGTGTCGTGCCGCGCCGCCCGGCAGCGCCGGGCGGCGCGGCGAGCGCGGTACCGGTCACCAGAGCGTCGAAGCCGACCAGGGCGAGCGCCAGGACCAACGCCGCCATCACGCGCCGAGGCATCTGCTTCGCCATCCTCCCCTCGGTACAGTCACGGTCGCCCGCGCGCCCATACGCGGGCGTGACCTCATCCCACCCGCGCCCGTAGCGGACGCAGGCATCGCGTCGAATCGAATGTGCCATGACCGGTGTGCTAGCGCGGCGAGGCGCGGCCGAGCGGGGTCATCGCCTGGTCATCCCGCCGCCAGGCCGTGCCGGCGCAGGATCGCGACGACCTCGGCCACCGGCAGCGGCTCGCGGTGGCGGCCGTCGCGCCCGGTGATCGGCCGCGCGGCGCAGAGCGCGTTGACGACCGCCTCCTCGACCGACTCGACCACGCCCGCGAAGAGGTCGTCGAGCACCGCGGCGTTGTCGTTGAGCACCGTCACCGTGCGCACCACCGCCGAGGCGTCGTGCGGGATGCGGTTGACGGTGGAGAAGGCGAGCGCGAGGTCGCCGCTGCCGTGGCCGCAGGTAGTCCCGGTGCGCGCCAGCCCGAACGAGGCCCGCCGCGCCAGGCGGCCGAGTTGCCGCGCGTCGAGCGGCGCGTCGGTCGCCAGGACGACGATCACCGAGCCGCGCTCGGGCACGATCGGCGCCTCCCCCAGCTCCCGCCCGACCGGCGCGCCGCCGATCGTGAGGTCGCGGCGCCGCCCGAAGTTCGCCAGCACCAGCGCGCCGACCGTGAAGGCGACGCCGCCGCGGGTCAGCCGCCGCGACGCCGTGCCGATCCCGCCCGGGAAGCCGTAGCAGCTCATCCCGGTGCCCGCGCCGAGGTTGCCCTCGGCGACCGGCCCGCCGCTCGCGCCGGCCAGCGCCGCGCGCACCTCCGCCTCGCCGACGTGCCGCCCCTGGATGTCGTTGAAGTAGCCGTCGTTGCACTCGGCGACGACCGGGTTGACCGAGGAGGTCGTCACGCCGATCGCCGCGTGCTGCTCGACCATGTAGCCGACCAGCGCGTCGGCGACCTTGCCGACGTTGAGCGTGTTCGTCAGCAGGATCGGCGTCTCGAGCTGGCCGAGTTCCTCGATCTGCATCAGTCCGACCGTCTTACCGTAGCCGTTGAAGACCGCCGCCGCGGCCGGCACCTTCTCCGCGAAGAGGTCGCCCGGCGCGGGGATCACCGCCGTCACCCCGGTGCGCGCCGGGCCTCGCCCCGGCGCCAGCGCGCCCTCGCCGAAACTCACGGTGGCGTGCCCGACGCGCACGCCGGCGACATCGGTGATCGCGTTGAGCGGCCCGGGCGGCAGGACGCCGAGGACGATGCCGGCGTCGCGGGCGCGCGGGCGGTCGATTGGCTGCTGCGCTGTCATCGCGGTCCCCCTCCCCTGCGGCCACGATTGTACCAGAGAGGGTGTACGTACACAAGCCACCCGAAGGACGGTTCACCACGGAGGCGCGGAGGACGCAGAGAAACGAGGAGAGAGAAGACGCCAATAATTTGTCCTTCGTGCCTTGTCCTTCGTCCTTCCTTCGTCCTCTCTCCTCGTCCTCCGCGCTCTCCGCGTCTCTGCGGTGATCGTCCCCCGGGGCGGCAATCCAGTTGGGCGGTTCCAGCGTACACCCTCACGAGACCCCGACGGATCCCGGAATGGTGGTTGTCGCGAGTGAAGGAGGGCAGCATGGAACGACGCGCGTTTCTCAAGGCGGCCGGCCTCGGCTCGGTCGCGCTAGCGCTGCCGGCGTTCGGCCCGCCGGCGTCGGCGCTGGCCAAGGGCCGCGACGGCGGGGGGCACGACGACGATGACGACGCGACCATCCTGGAGTTCGAGCGGATGGCCCCCGTCACCGGCCCCTACGTCGGCACGAGCAACCCGATCCGCGGTATCAATGGTGGCGGCATTCCCTGGGCCATCACGAAGGGGAAGGGGGAGTTGTCCGCCGACGGGCATCTGGAAGTGAGCGTCCGCGGCCTGGTCCTCGCCGCCGGTCCGAACGCCGGGAAGAACCCGATTACCAGTTTCCGCGCCATCGTCAGTTGCCTCAGCATCGACGCCTCGGGCAACCCGACCGCGGTCAACCAGATGACCGACCCGTTCCCGGCTACCATGACCGGTGACGCGGACATTGAGGCGTGGGTGTCGCTGCCGCACCCGTGCATCGCGCCGATCGTCTTCGTCACCTCGCCCACCGGCGCCTGGTTCGCCGCGACCGGCGCCTAGCGCGCTTCTCTACACGTAGCCCGGAGTACCTCAGGGACGTGCGAGTCCGCGTCCCCCAGGTTTCGTGCGCTCTCGCGCATCTCGGTCTACTGGTCGGCGACCGGTTGTAGACCGGAATAGCGCGCGCGACGCAAGTTCGAGGAGTGGCGGCCCGGATGATCCGGGCCGGTGGCCTACGCCCGTAGCTCGAAGGAGGACGACGATGATCCGGCGCTGGCTTGTCCTGGGTGGCGCGACGCTGGCGGGCTTGCTCGCGTTCGCGCTGCCGCTCGTCGCCGTCGCGGCGAACCCCACGGTGATGGTCCACGACGCGGGTTCGCTGGGCCAGATCCTGACCGACCCGCAGGGGAAGACGCTCTACCGCTACACCCGCGACACGCCGAACGTGAGCAACTGCTACGACCAGTGCGCCACGGCCTGGCCCCCGTACACCACCACCGATAGCCCGACGCTCCCCGACGGCGTCGGCGGGAACCTGACCCTGACCACCCGCAAGGACGGCAGCAAGCAGGTCACCTACAATGGCACGCCGCTCTACTACTACGCCAAGGACACCAAGGCCGGCGACACCACCGGGCAGAACGTCGGCCAGGTCTGGTTCGTCGTCGCGCCCCTGAGCAGCGCGCAGGCGGTGCCGAACACCGGCGCGGGCGGCACGGCGGATACGGCCATGCCGCTGCTCCCACTCCTGGCCGGTGCGCTCGGCGCCCTCTTGCTCGCCCTGGGCGGCGCCACGGCTATGCGCCTGCACCGGCAGTAGCGTAGGACGCGGAGACGTACGAGGTACGAAGTACGAAGTACGAATGAATCCCGGGGGGGGCCTGTTCGTACTTCGTACCTCGTACTTCGTACTTCATCTTTCGTCTCTCTCCGCGTCCTCCGTGCCTCTGTGCCTCTGCGGTTTCGTCCTCCCGTCCTCGCTGTGCTATACTTGGGGAAGTATTGTGCCGGGCGGCGACAGGCGCGGCCCGGCCGGCGCCCCGCTGAGTGTGCGCGTCGGGTTCTCGCGGCGACACGGAACGACGTAGGGGCGATGTACAAGCGACCCCGTCAGATGCGTGCCGTAGCGAAAGGACCGACGACCGTCTTGCTTACTACCACCACAACTTCTCCCGCGCCGCCCGACACTGTCGCGGCGGACGAACCGGCGGGCGCCGGGGCCGCCCTCGGCTTCGCCGATTTGCCCCTGCGCGAACCCGTCCTGCGCGCCATCGCGGAACTCGGCTGGACTGAACCGATGCCGATCCAGACCGCGGTGCTGCCGCACCTCCTGGCCGGCGCCGACGTCGTCGGGCAGGCGCAGACCGGCTCCGGCAAGACCGGCGCCTTCGGCATCCCGCTGGTCAACATGCTGGAGCACGCCGACCAGGTCGGCGCGCTGGTGTTGGTGCCGACGCGCGAACTCTGCCGCCAGGTCACCGCCGACTTGCAGCACCTCGCCCGCTACACCGACCTGCGCGTCCTGGCGCTCTACGGCGGGACGCGGATGGGCGGCCAGTTCCAGGCGCTGGAGCGTGGCGTGGACATCGTCGTCGGCACGCCCGGCCGGGTGCTCGACCACCTCGGGCGCGGCACGCTGCGCGTCGACGCCGTCCGCTGCGTCGTGCTCGACGAGGCCGACGAGATGCTCGACATCGGCTTCGCCGAGGACGTCGAGCGCATCCTGCGCCGCACGCCGCGCGCCCGGCAGACCGCCCTCTTCTCCGCGACGATCCCCTCCTGGGTGCAGCGCCTGATCCGCCGCTACCAGCGCGACCCCGTCCACGTCGCGATCGCGCCCGACCGCGCCACCGTCGAGACGGTCACGCAGCGCTACTACGACGTGGCCGAGCGCGACAAACTGGCCGGCTTCCTCTCGCTGGAGGACGAGTTCGGCCGCGACGCTCGCCTGCTGATCTTCCGGCGCATGCAGGTCGGTGTCGACCGCCTGGCGCGCGACCTGACGCGCGAGGGCTGGATGGTGCAGGCGCTCCACGGCGGGATGGCGCAGGCCGAGCGCACGCGCACGATCGACGCCTTCCGCTCGGGCGAGCTGCCGGTGCTGATCGCGACCAATGTGGCCGCGCGGGGCCTCGATATCCCCGACATCACCCACGTCGTCAACTACGACATCCCGCAGAACCCCGAGGAATACATCCACCGCATCGGCCGCACCGCGCGCGCCGGCAAGCCGGGCGTCGCGCTCACCTTCGTCGGCGAGTGGGACCAGCCCTTCCTCGAGGCGATCCAGGCGCAGGTCGGCGACGCCCTCGAACCGGCCACGCTGCCGCTCTACGCCCGCTGACGGCAGGGCGACGGCGGGAAGGCGGTTGATCCAGCGCCACGCGCGGCGGGCCGAGCCCGGCCCGCCGCGCGTGGCGCCCGACATCTGCCACGACGACATCTGCCTTGACAAATAGATTTCTCCGCAGTACGCTGTCGGCATGGAACGGCAACGCGCGACCAGCGGCCTCTACGATCACACCGGCTACTGGCTGCGGCGCCTCTCGGACCTGGTACATCGGGCGTTCGAGCGCGAGCTCGCCGCGCATGGCGTGACGGTCGCCCAGTGGAACGTGCTCATCGCGCTCCACCGCGGCGACGCGCAGACCCCACTCGAGCTCGCGCGCTTCATCGATATCGACACCGGCGCCGTGACCCGGCTGGTCGACCGCCTCGTCGCGAAAGGGCTAGTCGTGCGCCTCCCCGACCCCGCCGACCGGCGCTCGGTCCGCCTGGCCCTCACTGACGAGGCCGGCGCGCTGATCGTCACCCTCTCCGGCCTCGCGGACGCCAACGACCGGCGCTTCTTCGGCGCGCTCTCCGACGACGAGCACCGACAGCTGCGCGCGCTGATCAGCCGGGTCCTCGCCGCTCATGACATCGCGACGCCGCCAGGCTGGAGCGACCGATGACCCCTCTGTCGTCGCGGCCTCGCGCCCACTCCCCGTAGTCGCGAGCGGCGCGCGCCCGACCCTCCCGCCACTCGCCCATCGTCGCGCGTCGCGCGATCGGGATGGTGTGTCCCCGCGAATCCGCAGAAATGGAGGCCGGCGATGTCCCTCACGTCCCAGACGGTCGTCAAGAGTGTCGAACTGCCGTGCAGCGCCGCCGCGGCCTTCGCCTTCCTCGCCGACGGGCGGAACTGGCCGCGCTTCGCGATCCACAACATCTTCGCCATCCGCCCCGGGGACGACGGCGACTGGCTGATCGACACGCCCCGCGGCCCCGGCCGCCTGCGCCTGCGCCCCGACGCCGCGTCCGGCATCCTCGACCACGAGTTCATCGATCCGCGGGAGGGCCGTTGGGACGTCCCGGCGCGCGTCGTCCCCGCCGGCGAGCGCGCGATCTTCATAATGACGTTGACCAGGCCGACGGGGATGGCGGAGCGCGACTTCGTGACGGGCCTGGCGCTGCTGGACGACGAACTCGCGACGCTCCAGCGCCTCCTGGCGGCGCCGGCCGAGGACCGGCTGGGCGCCACCGCGGGTGGGTAGCCCACCCTGCCCGGCGCTACCCCGCATACCTCGATCCCGGCGCCGCCGACCGGCTGTAGCGCGCGTAGAATCCCGGGCGTGGGCGGCGCGGCCGTCCACGCCTGCTCGCTCGCGCCGCGCACCGGCCGCGGCGTCAGCTCGTGTAGAGCGGCTCGACGATCCCCGTCGCGGCCATCGCGGCGCGGCTGATGTCGCTGATGACCTTCTCGCCGGTCTGCTGGTCGGGCAGCCCCTCGCAGTAGACACTGACGATGAGCGTGCCTTTGTCGGTCGTGATGAAGCCGGCGTCGTTGGTCACGCCGGCGATGCTGCCGGTCTTCGAGCCCCAGCGGATGCCCTCGCGCTCGGGCAGATAGCGCGAGATGCGGTTGTGGTTCTGCTGCTTCTCCAGCAGCGCGGTCATCGCGTCGCACGACGACGGGGCGGCGGCGCGGTGATCCAGGATCGCCCGGACGGCCGCGGCGTAGTCGCCCGGCGCCGCCCAGTTCTCCGGCTCGCCCGGCTCCGCACGGCGACCGCGCATCCGGCGCTCGCAGGTCGAGTTCGTCATGCCGAGGTCGCGCATCGTCGCGTTGACGCGCTCCATGCCCGCCATGTCGATGAGAATGTTCGTCGCGGTGTTATCGCTGATGCTGATCATCAGGTAGAGCAGGTCGCCGAGCGTCAGCGTCAGGCCGTCGTGGAGGTGCAGGAGGACGCCGCTGCCGCGCGCCTTGACGTCGTCGCGCAGCGTGTACGGGTCGTCCAGCGCGCGCTCGCCGCGCTCGATCTGCCGATAGATCTCGACCATGATCGGGATTTTCACCGTGCTGGCCGCGCGGAAGCGGCGGTCGCCGCGGTGGGTGAAGCGGTCGCCGTCCGGCCCGATCAGCGACACCCCGACCACCCCGCCGCCTGACTCCGCCCCGGCCACCAGGTCCGCGACCGCGCCCCAATCTGTCCCCTGGCTCGCCATCGCCCGCCTCCCTTCATCGTGTCGCCTCGCCGTCCGCTGCCGGCTGACATATAGCACACTCCGGCGTAGGTCGCTCCCGGCCTATCGGCGTCGCGAGCGCGATCGGCGAAGTCTGCCGTCAGTGCGAAACGCGAGCGGGCGAGGGGACGTCATGAAAAGATGGGGCGTTCACCTGCGCCGGCCCGGCCGGCGCGCCAGTCGTCAGGGGGAACACGGGAAATGTCAGCGCGTCCGCCAGATCGTGCTCGCCGCGCGCTGCCGCCGGCCGGCGGCGGGGCCACGCCGTTCGCGGAGTCCCGCCGCGCCCGCCAGGTGTGGGACATCGCGACCAAGGTGCCGCAACTGACCGCCTACTTCTGGATCATCAAGATCCTCACGACGGCGATGGGCGAGGCGACCTCGGACTACCTGGTCCACCGCTTCGACCCGATCATCGCCGTCCTCGGCGGCTTCGTCGGCCTGCTGGCGGCGCTGGCGCTGCAATTCTGGACGCGCCGGTACGTCGCCTGGGTCTACTGGCTGGCCGCGGTCATGGTCAGCATCTTCGGCACGATGGCGGCCGACGTCCTCCACGTCGGCTTCGGCGTCCCCTACGCCGTCTCGGCGGCGTTCTTCGCGGTCGCGCTGGTCGTCATCTTCCTCGTCTGGTACTGGCGCGAGCGTACCCTGTCGATCCACACCGTCCACACGCCGCTGCGGGAGTTGTTCTACTGGGCGGCGGTATGCGCCACCTTCGCCCTCGGCACGGCTACCGGCGACCTGACCGCCTACACGCTGCACCTGGGGTTCTTCGCGTCCGGGCTCCTCTTCGCCGTCCTCTTCGCCGCCCCGGCCGTCGCCTGCTGGCTGGGCGGGCTGAACCCGATCACCGCCTTCTGGCTGTCGTATATCGTCACCCGGCCGCTCGGCGCCTCCTTCGCCGACTGGGGGGCCAAGCCCACCAATGGCGGCGGCCTGGGCCTCGGCGACGAGCTCGTCGCCCTCGTCCTGACCCTCCTGATCGTCGGCTTCGTCGCCTACCTCTCCGTCACCCACGAGGACATCGCGGACGAGCCGGCCGTCGCGGTTGCGGCACCGCGGGGGTGAGGCGTATCG
>DASSSV010000740.1:0-7076 GCA_035708265.1 Thermomicrobiales bacterium
GAGGAAGCCGCTCATCGGCGCTCTCCCCCTCGCCCAGCATTGGGAGAGGGGGCCGGGGGGTGAGGGCCAGCCGCCTCAGCGCCCCGCCGCGACGAGCGGGACCCGCGGCGGGGCGGTGACGACGACGGTGTCGGCGGCGACGATCGTCTTGCCGTCGGGGGCGGTGTAGCGGACGTAGATGCGGCGCGGCCCGACGCCCTCGGGGAGCGCCAGCGTCGTCAGCGGGGCGAAGGGCTGCGGGTCGGTCCAGGTCTGCCCGTCGAAACTGAAGGCCACCTGCACCGGCGCCGGCCCCTGCACGGCGAGCGCCAGCGTCACCGCCGAGCCGCTCGCCACGGCCCCACCCGGCCGGACGTAGGCACGCGCGCCGGCCAGCGCGGCGACCTCGCCCGCGTCGAGCGCGCGATCCCAGGCCGCGAAGTCCTGGATCACCGCGTTGGCCGCGTGGGCGCCGCTCGGATCGGAGCCGACGGAGAGGGTCGCGCCGGCCGGGATGGCGAAATCCGGCGCCTGGGCACGGCCCACGGCCTGGCCGTCCTGGTAGAAGGTCAGCGCGCCGCCGTCCCAGGTCAGATCGTAGCGGTGGGTGACGCCCGGCTGCCACGGCGCCCCGCCGACGACGGCGTCGCCCCAGCGGAGCGTCGCCTGCCCGCCCGCGATCGTCAGCGTGAGGCGGCCGCCGAGGTTGAGGAGTTGCGCGCCGTCGGCGGTCGCCTCCTGCGGCGTGGCCCAGAAGCCGAGCGACCCGCGCGCGGCGGTCAGCACGCCGTCGAGCGGCACGGTGAGCGTCGTCGGCAGGCGGCCGGAGAGGGAGGCGCCGGGCGCGCGGTCCCAGCCGTAGCCGGGGCCGAGCGAGCCGTCGGCGTAACTCGTGGCGTAGGGCTTGGCCTCGATCTGCGCGCCGTCGAGCACCACCGCCGCGCCGGCCGGGATGATCACCTGCCGCTCGGTCCCGGCGGCGCCGGTCGCGCCGACCAGGACGAGCCGCTGCCAGTCGCCGGTGAGGTCGAACGCGCGCGGGGCGACGCCCGACATGGCGAGCTGGATGGTACCCTTCGCGCCGTCCGGCGTGCGCGCGTAGACCGACCAGGCGGTCGGCCCGCCGTCGCCCGCCGCGGTGGAGAAGACGGCCGGGCCGGTGCCGCGGCGGTTGTCGAGCAGGACGGCGTGCTGCCCGAAGCGCCCGCCGTCGGTCAGCGTGGCCGCGAGCGCGCCGCCCGGCTCGTCGCGGATCGCCCAGCCGCTCGTGTCGCGCTCGAAACTCGGGTTGGCGGCCAGGTTGGTCGTCCCCTCCTCGACGAAGAGGCCGGGCGCGCCCGCGATCGGGCTGCCGTCGTCGCCCCCGGCCGTCGCCGCGGCGCCGGCGGCCGCGGCCGCCGCGCCCTGCGCGCCGCCGAGCGGCCGCGTCGCGGGGCCGCTCGCCGGGCTGTAGCGCAGCGGGCCGCTCACCACCGGCGCGCGCGGGCCGAGCCGCGCGAGGAGGGTGCCGTCGAGCGGGGCCAGGAAGGTGAGGTCGGGGCGCGGGGCGAGCGTCAGCGCGCCGCGGAAGTCGCCGCGGTGGACGGTGTAGGTGACCGCCGTCCCGTCGGTCAGCCCCTGGTAGGTGTGGTGGCCCACCTGGTCGATCAGGTCGAAGAGGACGCGGTAGGTGCCGTCGGCGACCGGCCCGGTCGGCCAGTCGACCGTCCCGTGATCGCCGTGGATCGTGCCGAGCGCGAGCCACTGGCCGCGGTCGCTGCCGTCGGCCGCGGCGTTGACGTAGACGTCGATCGCGGCGAGCGGCGCGGCGCCGCCGTGGCCGCTGGCGGCGATCGTCACACGGTCGGCGTTCGACGGCGCGCCCGGGCTGAAGCCGTGCGCGGTGAGCGCGGGCGCGCCGGCCGGCGGCGGGGTGTTGGTGCTGGTCAGGCTGCCGCCGTTGGTGAGGAACTGGCCGTCGAGCGGCTCCGGCCGGATCGAGACCCACTCGCCGTTCTGCAGGAGCCAGAGGCCGAAGTGCAGGTGCGGGCCGGTGGACTCGCCGGTGCTGCCGACGAAGCCGATCACCGTGCCGTGCAGCACCGGCTGGTTGACCTGGATGCCGGGGTGGACCCGCGGGTCGTCCTTCAGATGGACGTAGAGGGTGCGCAGTTGCCGGCCGTCCGGCGCGAGGTGGTAGAGCTCCACGACCCAGGCGCCCGCGCCGTCCTGGTAGATGTTGTGGACCACGCCGTCGGCCGCGGCGAGGACCGGCGCGCCGTCGTCGTCCTCGGGGTGGTCCACCGTGCCCTTGTTGAAATCGACCGCGTAGTAGGACCCGGCGTCGTCGGTGTGCAGCCCCTGGCCGTAGAAGGAGCCGTCGCCGCCCGCGTGCCAGGTCTCGCCGGCCGTCCAGGGCGCGTAGAGCTTGATCGGCGCGAGCATGTCGAGGTGCCGGCCGGTGGCGGCGGGCAGCAGCGGGTTCTCCGGCGCGGCCAGCGTCCCGCCAGGCTGCCAGCCGGGGGGCGGCTGGCCGCGGCCGTCGTAGCTGAAGAGGTTGGGGTCGGCCGTGACGCCGCCGGCGTAGTAGTTGGCCCAGGCGAGGACCCCGTCGACGTACCAGTCGGCGTGGTTGTAGGCGAAGAGCGCGCTGCGGAGGTCGCCGGGCGCGCCGCTGTCGCGCAGGTAGAGCGCGGCGGCGTAGATGGACGACTCGGCGTCCCAGATGCCATTCAGGCCGAGGTTCTTGCCGGTGATCTGGTCCACCGCGGCGGCGTAGGGGCGGTAGGAACTGGGGAGGAACTGCATCAGGCCGAGCGCGTGCTCGTCCTCGGTGCCGGCGAACTGCGGCAGGAAGGGGCCAATGGCGCGCGAGTCGAAGCCCGACTCGACGCGGGCGATCGCCAGCAGCACGTTCGCCGGCACGCCGGTCTGCCGCGCGGCGGCATCGAAGTACCCGAGGAGTTGCGCGGGCGCGACGGCCGGCCCGGGCGGCGGCAGCGGCACGCCCGGCCCGTGGTCCACCGGCGTCGGCGACGGTGACGGCGAGGGCGACGGGCTCGGCGCCGGCGTCGGGGTGGCTGTCGGTGCGGGCGGCGGCGCCGTCGGCGAGGGGGACGGGCTCGGGGCGGGCGTCGCCTGCGTGGGCGAGGCGGGGGGGCCTGGCCGCGCCGGCGTGCCGGGCGCCGGCGATGGGCTCGGCGCGGGGGCGCCGGTCGCGGTCGGCGCTGTCGGGGCGGTCGCGGGGGCCGGCGAGGCCGTGGGCGGCGCGCCGGCCGTCGCGCTGGGCGGCGGCGTGGCCGGCGGGGCGGTCAGCGTGAACTTGCCTTCCGCCGCGCGCCCGCTTTGCCGGCCCTGCGCGCCGACCGCCCAGGCGCCGGTCTGGTAGTTCGCGACCGTCTGGAACTCGAACGCGAGCCCGCCGTCCGCCCCGGCCGCCAGGACGGCGGGCGCCAGGCGCGTGTCGACCGTCACGGCGGGCGGCGCGTCGGGATGCTGGTCCGCCTGCGCCGCGCGCGGGATCAGGTTCAGGGGGAAGATCTGCCCGGCCGGCGTCGTCGTCGCGAGCGCGACCGGCTCGCCCGGTGCGAAGCCCTCGCCGCGGAAGGTGACGATCGCGCCGGCGACCGCGCTCGGCGGCGTCGCGGCGAGCGTAATCGGCGGCGGCGGCGTCGCCGCGGCCGACACCACGCCGGCCGCGAGGAGCGACGGCAGGGCCGTCGCGACGAGCAACACGAAGACCAGGCCCACGCGCCGTGTACGCTGCGCGATCACGTCCGGGAGTGCTCCTCGGGGATGTGTTCGATTCCGTCCTGCGCCGCCCCGCTCGCGGGCATGGTATCACCATTCCCTCGCCGGGCGCCGCTCTTATGCAACGTGCGAGCGGGAGCGGCGGTTGCATGGGGTGTTGGTCCTCACCCCCCAGCCCCCTCTCCCAATCCTGGGAGCGGGGGAGTGGCCAGGAGAAGCCGCTGTTATCCTTGTAGCAAGAGGTTGGGGAAGTCGGCCTGGAGGGGAATCGGCCAGGGGGATACTACGGCGATTGGGGCGGGTGCCCCCTCTCCCAGCATTGGGAGAGGGGGATAGGGGGTGAGGGCCGCCGGCTTACGGCTTCTTCTTGCCGCCGCCGTGGCCGTTGCCGCCGCCCTGGTTATTGCCGCCCCCATTGTTGCCGTGGTTGCCGTTGTCGCCCTGGCCGTGCGGCTGGGACTGGTTGCCGTTCCCGTTGCCGCCGTTGTTCCCGTGCTGGCCGCCCGGCTGGTCCTGGTCGTCGTTGCTGCCGTTGTTGCCATGCTGGCCGTGGTTCGCCGGGGCGGGGTTGCTGACGGGCGCCGGCGACGCGGCCGGGCCGGTCGTGGAAGGCGCGGCGCAGGCCGGGTTGTGGTGGCCGTTGGCGTCGTTGCCCTGGTCGGGGTGCATCTGGTCGCAGCGGTTGTCGTGCGCCGGGGCCGGGCTGGGCGCGGGCGACGCGGCCGGCACCGGGGTGGCGGCGCAGGCCGGGTTGCGGTGCCCCGGCGTGCCGGGCGTGCCGTCGGCGGTGTCGTGGCCAACGGTCGGGTGCTTCTGGTCGCAGGCGTTGCTCTGCGCGAACCCGGGCCGGGCCGGCGACGCGCTCGGCGTGGCGGCGGCGTTCTCCGTCAGGCCGCTGTCGTCGCCCGGGAGAACGAAGTTCGCCAGCAGCGCCTGGGCGGCGAGGGTCGTGCCGGACGGCAGCGCGGCCGGCCCGGCCGCGCCCATCACCTCGTCCGCGCCCGGCGACGCATTCGCGTCCACCGCCCAGAACGCCAGCGTCAGGATGAGTCCGATCGTGGCGATGAGGTAGGCGCTCTTCGCGCGCCCCAGGATCCGTCTCACACTGCCCATCGCGTGCTCCTTCGCAGGTGGTGTGTCGCCGGCCTCCGTCCGTCTCGCCGGCAATTGGTAATAGGAGGAACGGAGCAGCCGGTTCTCCGGTTGCACCCGCCGCCCCGTCGGTTGCGCGTCACCTGTACGGTACGCGCCGCCCGCGCGCCGGACTAGAGCCATCGCCGGGCGATTCTTCCTATCCGCGGGGAGACGATGGTCCTAGTTGCTTCCCGGGGCCACCCGGGACTGACGCGCGCCTTCAGCGCCCGAGCAGCGGCAGCAGTTCCGCGACCGCGGCGGCCCAGGCGGTGGAGTCGGGCGCGATGAGCGCGAAGTGGTCGACGCCGGGCAATTCGCGCAGCCGGATCGGGTCGCCCGCGGCCGTCGCCGCGGCGGCGTAGGTCGCGCTCAGTTCGGGCGGCACGTCGGCGTCGGCGGTGCCGTGGAGCAGCACCTGGGGGACGCCGAGTGGCAGGAGCGCGGCCGGCGACGCGGCCGCGTAGCGCTCCGGCACGGCGTCGGGGCCGCCGCCGAGCAACTCCGCGGCCGCGCCATCGCTGAGGCCGAGCCGCCAGGCCAGCGCCAAGTCGTTCACGCCGGCCAGGCTGACGACGCCGGCGATGGGCGGGTCGGGCGAATTAGGCGCGAGCAGGCGGCGCGCGGCCGGGTCGAGGCGCGGGCGCGCGGCCAGCCAGAGCGCCAGGTGCCCGCCGGCCGAGTGCCCGACGGCGGCGATGCGCGCGAGGTCGAGCGGATGGCGCGCCGCCAGGTCGCGCAGGGTATCGGCGGCGCGGGCGACGTCCCGGAAGGTGCCGGGCCAGCCGCCGCCGGCCTCGCCGACGCGCCGGTACTCGATGTTCCACGAGGCGACGCCGCGCCGCGCCAGGTCGTCGCCGAGGCCGTCCATCAGGTCGAGTCCGTAGCGCGCGCGCCAGTAGCCGCCGTGGACCAGGATCGCGACCGGGGAGGATCTCGCGCCGGCCGGCAGGCGCAGGTCGCCGAACTGCGCGGGCGCGGGGCCGTAGGCGTGGCGGCGGCGTGCGCCGGCCATCACGCCGCCTCCCCCGGCAGGTACGCCTCGAAGCCCTCGCGCGTGTCGGCGATGAGCGCCGCGCGCGGCAGTCGCGCCACGTCGGCCAGCACCGCGACGTCGCCGACCGCGCCCGCGACGTTCATGACCAGGAGCGCCAGCAGCGGGCCGCGCAGGAGCGCTGGCGTGGCCGGCATCGCCGCCACCCCGACGACCGATATCAGCAGCAAGGGCGCGGCGACGATCGCGACGTACTGGTCGCGCGTGACGAGTTCGCGGAAGTGGCAGAAGGCGACGCCCGGGCCGAGGCCGTAGACCGGCCGGGCCCGGCAGAGCGCCGCGACGAGCCCGTGCGCCAGTTCATGCACCACCGGCAGGATCAGCACCGCGGTCAGCAGCACCAGGGCGAGGCCCGCGAGATCGAAGCGCACCGCGAACGGCCGGGCGAAGAGATCCACCGGCCCGCCGAGCGGCGCGGTCAGTAGGGCGAAGGCGAGCCAGGCCGGCGGCAGGACCGCCAGGTTGAGGATGCTCAGCAGGGGCAGGTTCAGGTGGCTGCGCGACGCCAGGCCGTAGCCCGGGGGCTGGCACCCCTCCGCCGTCGCGCGCACCTCGCTGAGCCAGAGCAACCGCGCCATCCGCGCCCCGCGCCCGATCCGCGCCGGCCACGGCCGCCGGCAGCCAGATTATACGCCGGGCGCCACGCCAACGAGCGCACCGCGGTTGGTGCGATACATCGTCATGCTCCCGATCGTGCCTCTCCGCAAACCCGCCCTCACAGGAACCAGTACTCCTCGACGTCGTAGACGGGGCGGTAGCCGACGGCCTGATAGAGATGATTCGTGATCGGGTTACGCTGGTCGGTGGACAAGAAGCAGTAGCGGCGCCCCCCCTCCAACAAGAGGCGACTCAGCGTCGCGACGCAGGCGCGCGCGTAGCCCTTACCGCGCTGCTCGGGCGGGGTGTAGACCGAGCCGACGCGGATCCCGTTGGGCGTCGGCCCGCTGTAGCCGGCCATCGAGACGGGTTGCCCGTCATGCCAGAGGTAGAGCCCGCTGGCCGGCGTGGGGTGCTCGGCCTCGGCGCGACGCGCGGCGAGGCGGGTCTCGTCGTCGCCCAACTCCCGATTGAGCGCCGCCAGCCACGCGCCCACGACTCCGCGATCGGCCGCCGTCGCCGGCCGGAGGTCGCCCGGCACCGCGGGCACCGCCGGCGCCGCGTCGACCTGGTAGGCGTGGTGGAC
>DASSSV010000741.1:0-4942 GCA_035708265.1 Thermomicrobiales bacterium
TGAAGGGGGTGGAGGGGGATAGGGGTGAAGGGGGCCGGCGGCCGAGGCCGCGGTTGGGGCCGCTATCGCGGCACGAAGCCCGGCCCGCGCCGGGCTGGGTGGGGCATCCGGCGCGCGACGCCGGCGGGGCGGTAGGGACGACCCGCTACGTCGCCCGCGCAGATGCGCCGACCGCGCCGGGGTGCCCTACCCGCGCGGCGGGTGCCCGCGTCAACCGGGCGACGCGGCGCGTCGCCCCTACCGCCCCGCCGATGGCGCCATGTGGATGGCGGTCAGGCCGCGCAGACGGCGTTGGTGTGTCGAAGCGCGCCTTCACCCCCTCCACCCCCTCTTCCCCCTTCACCCCCTTCATTTCAGCAGCGCCTGCACCGCGCCGAACGCCGGGCGGGGGGTGCCGTCGGGGCGGAGGAGGGACCAGGTCGCCTTCTCGTCGGTCGGCTGGCTGCCGGGGATCGTGGAGTAGTTGAGGTTCCAGAGGAACATCACGCCGATCCACTCGCGGAAGGAGTCTTTCGGGTCGTCGCCGTGCCAGTGGGCGCGGGCGTACTGGAAGGCGCGGACGATGTAGTCGGCCTGCTGCTGCTCGCTGATGAGCTGGCAGTACTCGTAGCCGGGCGGCGCGGGCTCGCCCTGACAGGAAGGCCAGCCGAACTCCGTCAGCCAGATCTGCTTCTTGTAGTCGCTGTGCTGCACCAGGAGCGCGCGCAGATCCTCGACGTGCCGGAAGTAGTACGCGCGGTTGTCGCGGTAGCAGGAACCTTGCTGGCTCGCGTAGAGCGCCGGGCAGTCGCCCGGGCCCGGCGCGTCGGGGTAGAGCGCCTCGGGCGGGTTGGCCGCGCCGTAGGCGTGGACGCCGAGCGCGTCGAAGAACTGGCCTCCCCCGTTCGCGTAGACCGCGTTTAGGAACGTCATGTCGTCGACCGCCACCGCCGGGTCGTTGTCCGGCGTGAAGAGCAGCCCGCCGAGGACGACCAGCGCCGACTGGTCCACCGCCTTGATCGCCGTGAACGCCGTCTGCAGCGTCGCGGTGTAGGCGGCCGGGTCGACCCGGCCGCCGACCTCGCCGGCCAGGTTCGGCTCGTTCCAGATCTCGTACGCCTGGACCCGGCCCTTGTAGTGCCCGGTCACCTGCATCAGCATCGCCGCGAAGGCGTTGCTATCCTCCGGCAGCCCGCCCGGCCGGGCGGGCGCGGCCCAGGCCGGCGAGCGCACGACGGTCAGGAGGACGTTCAGACCGCGCGAGCTCGCCGCGTCCACCTTCGCGTCGAGCGGCGCCCAGTCGTAGTGTCCTTTGAACGGCTCGAAGTCGCTCCAGACGAGTTGGAAGCGCACCCAGCCGAAGCCGGCCTGGCCGACCCGGTCGAGCGTCTGCCCGTCGTAGGCCGCCGCGGCGGGGCCGGGGCCGCCGAGCAGGTAGGCGTTGACGCCGGTCTGGAAGGCCGCGACCCGCTGGGGGTACGGCGCCATGCCGTAGGGGATCTCGCCGAGCGCCGGCGGGCGCGACTCCGGCGCGCGGGCCGCGGCCGCCGCGCTGTCGCCGTTGAGCCGCCCCAGCCCGAGCAGGCCGAGCAGCACCTCGTAGTCGGTGCCGGCGTTCTCCGGGTGCTCCTCGAAGCGCGCGCGCTCGAAGTACTGGACGGTGTAGTCCTGGCCATCGACCGGGTTGCGCTCGATGAACGCCTCGGAGAGCGGGTAGCCGAAGTTCGACAGCCCGCCGTGCTGCTGCCAGTAGGCGAGGAACGGGCCGCAGATCGTGTGCCCAGTCGGCGCGGCGTAGCCGCAGCCGTCGCGCGCTGCGACCGGCCGGAAGGGTGCCTCGCCCCCGCGCCCCTTCGTGACCTCGTTCCCCAGCAGCGTCAGCAGGACGTCGTAGGGTTGCGGGAGGTCCTGGTGCCACTCGAAGCGCGCCCGCTCGAAATACTGCGTCGGGTGGACGAGGCCGTCGGTCGAGACCTCGTTGAAGACGCCGGTCAGCGGGTAGCCGAAGATCGCGAGGCCGCCGTTGCGCTCCCAGTACTGCCGGAAGCGGCCGCTGAGGTAGTGCCCGGTCTCGGGGAAGTAGACCGGATCGACCGGGCTGGCGGCGGCCGGCGGCGCGGGGGCCGCCCTGCCCCCGGCGGCGGGCACGACGAGCCCGGCCAGCAGCGTCACGGCGGCCAGGAGGGTGCGAAGCGACGACGCGGCGCGCAAATCCATGCTCCCCACGCGCGGTTGGGGTGGGGGGCCCGCGGGCCCGCCACCCCGACGATCTCGATTGTCCGTTCGGAGCGGGCGCCGGGGAGGACTGGCTGATCCGCCCCCGCGCCCGCTGATAGAACGTCGCAGATCGGCCGCCGGTTGCGGGCGGCGCGGGGAAGGACTAGGCTGTCGGGTGAACGGCGGCGCCGGCCGCCCCGAATCAGGCTATGAGAGGAGGGCCGACGAGATGGGGACGAACGCGGCGGAACAGGGCTACGACATCGCGGACTTCATCGCCGACGCCAAGCGGCTCTTGCCCGCCGACGGCAGCGACCCCGACGCCGCGACCCGCGAGGCGATCGGCGGGCACCTCCGCCGCCTCGCCGCCAGCCCGGCGATCCTGGCGCGCACCGGGCAGGGGACCGCGCGGCAGGGCACGCACGGCATGGACATCCGCGGCGGCGAGATCCACAAGGAGCCGGACGGCACGCTGGCGCTGATGCTGGCGCGCTTCCCGCACGAGACCGAGACGCCGGTCCACAACCACCACTCCTGGGGCGTCGTCTGCGTCGTGGCCGGGCGCGACCGCTACGTCCACTGGAAGCGGGTGGACGACGGCGCGCGGCCGGGCCACGCCGAGGTGGCGGTGGAGTACGAGCGGATCCTCGAGCCGGGCGACGTCGTCCACTTCGCCGATACGCCGGGCGACATCCACAGCCAGCAGGGTCACGACGGCGCGCCGGTCTGGGAACTCGTCTTCTTCGGCCGCGACCCCAACGTCAAGCCGCGCCTCTACTTCGACCCCGAGCGGCAGACGGTCAGCGCCGCGCCGGCGCTGCGGTAGGGCGGCGCGGGAGCGTGGAGCGTATGAGGGACCGGGCAGGTTGGGCGGCCGGGGCCGCGCCTGGGGGCACCTGGTGACGCACGAAGCCCGCCAGCGCGGCCTGGGTCACAGCCAAAGAGCCGCATTCACCCACCGGCGACCGCTAATCCTGGCCGTCGGGCGCCGCGCGTGAGGTCCGCCGCCCCGCCTCGTCCTAGAACAACGAGCGGGGCTACCAAACCCGGTAGCCCCGCCCACTGGCGTCGCCGTCGCAACACCTTAATTCGTACTTCTAACTTCTACCTTCGTACTTCCGCTACTGCCGGCTCTTGCGCTGCGACTTGTCCTCGATCTCGATGACCTGGTGGCCGTTGTAGGTGCCGCAGTTCGGGCAGACCTCGTGCGTCACCTTCAGCGCGCGGCAGCGCGGGCAGGTCATCAGTTGCGGCGTCTTCACCCGATGGTGCTGCCGCCGCATCCCCTGGTGGGCTCGCGACACCCGTTGCTTCGGTACGGCTCCCATTTCGGCTCCCCCTCCCCCGGGCGCGCGGCGCCGGGCGTCCTAACTCGCGTTCCGCCGCCGCGCGGCGCCGCGTCCCTCGACCAGTTCCCCGGCGTCCCCCGCCGCGTCGGCGTCGCCCGGCTCGTGCAGCAACTGGCGCAGCGCGGCGAGGCGGGCGTCGCCCTCCTCGCCCTCGCCCGCCAGGTCCTCCGCCAGCCCCGGGCAATCCTCGCGACAGTGCGGCGCCATCGGCAGCGCCAGCAGGATCGCCTGCCGGAGCGACTCGCTCAGGTCGATCAGGTGCTCCGGCGAGATCGTGAAGTAATCGGCCTCTTCCGGGTTGTCCTCCTCCGGCGCCAGCGCGACGCCGGTGTGGATGTCGACGGTCGGCCGGTACTGGTCGGCGAACTCCGCCTCGGCCGCGGAGTCGAACGGCTCCAGGCAGCGCATACACTCGAGCGTCACCGTCGCCGCGACCCGCCCGTCGGCCAGGATGCCGGCCGGGATGCGCGTCAGCCGGACCTCGGCGCGGACGTCCCGCGCCGTCAGTTCGCCGTCGAGCGGCAGCGCCGCCAATTCGAGCGTGCGCTGCCGCGTGGCGCCGACCGGCTCCTGCAAGAACTGCGCGACGTGGATGGTGGCGTCGCCGCCGCTGTCCATCCGCGTGCCGGTCATGCTGCCGGTATCCTGGTGTCCAGGTGCCATGTCAGGGTCTCCCTCCGCCGCGCCCCGCGCACACGCGCGGCCCAGGCGACTGGGCCGCGGCGGAAACCCTACCAGTATAGCGGCCGGCCGGCCGGCGCGTCAAGGACGCGGCGGGGCCGGCGCACGCCGGTTTGCCGCGCTGGGGCTGGGAAAACGGGGGCACCAGACAGTCGGCAGCAGACGGAGGGCGGAGAGCTTACGGTCCAAGCCGCGCCCGACGACGACCGCGCGCTCAAGATCGTGGCCTGTTGTCGAGGCGCGGCGGAGGGCCGGGGGACGGACACGCGCCGCGGGGCTCCCGAGGGTGCCCCGCGGCGGCAGACCTTCAATGTGACCGATGGATTCGGCCGCGGCTCCAGCCGCCGGTCCCTCGCCGGGAGGGCTTACCGCTCCCGCCCCGCCGCGTCGCCCCGCTCCCCGCCGAATTGATACCGCGCCTGCGAGTAGACGCCGGCCGCCGAGAAGCCGAGGATCAGCGCGCCGAAGACGACCCGCACCAGCGGCGCCAGCGCCGGCCAGGCGTCCAGCGCCTCCGCCGCCCCCGCCACCAGCCCGGCGACGAGCACCGACGCCAGGATCGCGTACCGCCCCGGCAGCCCCAGCCGCTTCAACCCCTCCACGATCAGCGGTACCCCGCACATGTAGCAATCTGACGCTGGGAGTGTGCTACCGGCCGGGCGACGCTCATCCCGACGTTCACCAACCCGGTCACTGCCGGTGAGGCGCCAGGTAAT
>DASSSV010000742.1:0-2657 GCA_035708265.1 Thermomicrobiales bacterium
CGCGCGCGGCGTCGGGCGGTAGTCCAGTTCTCCCGGCAGTTCCTCGGCCAGCACGTCGGTCGGGATCTCCACCAGCGCGGGGCGCGGCCGGCCGTTCTTCGCCTGGGTGAAGGCGCGGCGCAGCGCGGCCGTGAGCGCCGAGGCCACCGTGACCTGCTCGCAGGACTTGGTGACGTGCTGGTAGTTGAGGAAGGCGTTGAAATTCGGCGGGACGTTGTTCAGGTGGCGCGGGTAGCCGGCCGGCAGGACGACGATCGGCGAGGAGTCGCCGTACGCCTGCGCCACGCCGCCGAAGGCGTTCTCCGTGCCGGGCCCGTGCTGCATGGCGAAGACGCCGATGCGCTCGCCCGAGGTCACGCGGCTGACGGCGTCGGCCATGTGCAGCCCGGTCCGCTCCTGGCGGACGATGATCGTGCGGATGTCGGCCTCGGCGGCGGCCTCGATGATCGGGTTGACCGGGTACCCGATCAGGAACTCGACGCCCTCCCGCTTGAGGATCTCCGCGACCGCGGCGGCCACCTTCATCGCTTCCCCCTTTACCGTCTGCCGTCATGCACCACGAAGTACCGGCGCGAGTATAGCGCACCGGCCGGCCGGGGGGATGAGGGCGAACCCCGCGCATCCGCGGTATCCTGTACGGGAGCGGCGCCGTGCGCCGCGGGCCGGCGACGACCGGGACGAGGGGGCGATGGGCGAGCGCGACGCGACGTTCGAGGAATACCGCCCGGCGGCGGCGCCGGAGGCGATCGCGCTCTGGAACCGGGCGCTCGGCGCGCGCTTCCCGCTGACCGAGCGGCTGTGGCGGCAGAACGTCGACGACGACCCCAACTACGCGCCGGGCGACGGCTTGCTCGCCCGCGACCCCGACGGCGCGCTGGCCGGGTTCGTCCTCGTCCGCCGCTTCCGCGACTGGGGCGACGCCGCCGACCTGGCCGAGTGGCGCGACCGCGGTTGGCTGGTCGCCCTGGCCGTCGCCCCGGAGCGGCAGGGGCGAGGGTTTGGGAGCCGCCTGCTGGACCGCGCCGAGGCGCGCCTGCGCGAGCAGGGGGCGACGCATTGCCTCGCGGGCGGCAGCCCGAGCCACTTCCTGCCGGGGCCGCCAGCCGGCGACGACCGCGCGCTGCGTTTCTGGGAGCGGCGCGGCTACCATCCGCTGGGCCAGGTCCACGACCTGCGGCGCGCGCTGGCCGACTGGGTCGCGCCCCCCCCGCCGCCGGCGATCCGCGACGGCGAGTTCCGCATCGCGCCGGCCCAACCGGGCGAGGAAGACGCGCTCCTGGCCTTCCTGCGCCGCGCGTTCCCCGGCCGCTGGCGCTACGACACCGCCGCCGCGCTCGCCCGCGGCAACCCGATCGGGGACGTGCTGGCGCTGAAGGACCGCGCCGGGGCGATCGAGGGCTTCCTGGCGCTCTGGGACTTCGCCAGCCCGCTGCTCGGCCCGAGCACCACCTGGTATCCCGTCCTCGGCCCGCGCTTCGGCGGCATCGGCCCGGTCGGGATCGCCGAGCACGTCCGCGGGCGCGGGCTGGGCCTGGCGCTCGTCGCGGCGGGCGTCGACGCCCTCCACCGCCGCGGCGTGGCGGAGAGCGCGATCGACTGGACCGAGCTCACCGCCTTCTACGGCCGCCTCGGCTACCGGGTCTACCGCACCTACTGGCGCTGCGCCCCCGTGCCGCTCGTCGCGGGCGGCGCGTGACACGCGAGGGACGATTCACCGCAGAGGCGCAGAGGGACGAGGAGCGAACACGCAGAGAGAACACGCGATTAATTCGTACCTCGTATTTCGTACCTCGTACTTCATCCGTCTTCTCTACTTCGTCCTCTGTGCTCTCTGCGTGCTCTGCGGTGAAGAGCGAAAGTTGAACATGCCGCTGGCGTAGGGGGTGAGGTATGGCGGGAGAGCATCTGGCGCGGGAGATCGGGGAGCAGCCGGAGGTGCTGGCCGGGCTGCTCGACCTGGAGCGCGCGCACGTCGGGCGGATCGCGGCGGCGGTGCGGGCGCGGGACGTCGGCTTCGTGATGATCGCCGCGCGCGGCACGTCGGACAACGCCGCGCGCTACGCGCAGTACGTCTTCGGCGCGCGCAACCGCCTCCCGGTCGCGCTGGCGACGCCCTCGCTCTTCACCCTCTACGCCGCGCCGCCCGACCTCCGCCGCGCGCTGGTGATCGGCATCTCGCAGTCGGGCGAGTCGCCGGACATCCTCGCCGTGCTGGCGGAGGGGCGGCGGCAGGGCGCGCCGACGCTGGCGATCACGAACTTCCCGGAGTCGCCGCTGGGCCGGGCGGCCGAGTTCGTCCTGCCGCTCCACGCCGAGCGCGAGCGCAGCGTCGCGGCGACCAAGACCTACACCGCGCAACTGCTGGCCCTGGCGATGCTCAGCGCCGCCTTCGACGGCGCCGAGGGGAGCGAGGACGCCTGGCGCGACCTGGCGGCGGTGCCGGGCGCGGTCGGCGCCGCGCTGACGCTGGGCGACGAGATCGCCCAGCGTGCCGAGCGCTACCGCTACGTCGACCGCCTGGTGACGAGCGGGCGCGGCTACTGCTACGGCACCGCGTTCGAGCTGGCGCTGAAACTGAAGGAGACCTGCTACATCCTGGCCGAGCCCTACTCGCCGCCCGACTTCCTCCACGGCCCGGTGGCGATCATCGACGAGGG
>DASSSV010000743.1:0-14994 GCA_035708265.1 Thermomicrobiales bacterium
CGCGCGCTGATCGCGCTGGGTATGGTCTATCTCGCGGTCGCGGTGTTCCTGCTGACGAAGCAGGTGCTGCTCGGGCTGGCCGCCTACCTGGCGCTCGGCGGCGTGGTCCTCCTGGCCGCGCTCCTGCTCGAACGCCACCGCTATCGTCCGCGTGTGGACCACGCAAGCGGCCCGTGGCAGCCGACCGGCGAGCGCTTCGTCGACCCGACGACCGGCCGGCTGGTAGAAGTCCACTATAACCCCGAGACCGGCGAGCGCGCCTACGTCCCGGCCGATGAGGCGGCGCCGGGCGACGAGGGTGCGACATCGGCATCGGGGAGAGAGGAGACGCGATGAGTGCGCAGAAGGACGGCCAGTGGCGGCTCTGGGCCGTGCTGACCGAGGCGTGCGTGGTGGCGACGGCCGCCGTGTTGCCGTATCTGTACAACCTGCTGGCGCCCCGGCTGGCGGAGGCGAACGAGCGGCGCATAGCGGCGGGCAAGCGCCCGCCGAACCGGGCCGTACTCGCCGCGGCGACGCTCGCGCAGTCCCAGGTGCAGTTCGGCATCATCACCGCGCTCGGTCTGCGCGCCGCCCGCGGGCAGAGGCTCGGCGCGCCGCATCTCGCGGCATTGCTCCGCGGCGAGCCGGCCGGGTTGCCGGTATCGCGCGCGGCCCGGTACGCCGCGACCGGCGCGGCCGCCGGCCTGGCGGTGGCGACGCTCGACCTGACCGTCTTCCGGCCGCTGCGCCCGCGCCTCGCCGCGGCCGGCGTGCGCGAGCCGGGCGTCTGGCAGGGGCTCCTCGCGACCTTCTACGGCGCGATCGGCGAGGAGGTGCTGATGCGCCTCGGCGCGCAGACGATCCTCGCCGCCGGGCTGCGCTGGCTGCGCCGCGAGACGGCGACGCCGCCGGCCGGCGCGACGATGTGGCCGGCCATCGCCGTCTCGAACCTCCTCTTCGGGGCGGGGCACCTGCCGGCGACGCGCCAACTGATCGCGCTGACGCCCGCGGTCGTCGCCCGTGCGCTGACGCTCAACGCGGTGGCGGGCGTCGCCTGCGGCTACCTCTACTGGCGCGAGGGGCTGGAGGCGGCGATGCTCGCGCACGGCGCGGCCGACCTCGTGCTGCACGTCGGCGGGGCGCTCGTCCAGGATCGCCTGGCGCCCGTGCCGGAGGGGGCGGCGTGAGCGCGGGGGAGGGGCTGGACCTCGCGCGGCTGCGCGCGGAGACGCCCGGCTGCGCCACCGTGCTACACCTCAACAACGCCGGCGCGGCGCTGCAACCGCGCCCGGTCTACGAGGCGGTGACGGCGCACCTGGCGCGCGAATACGCCACCGGCGGCTACGAGGCGCGCGACGAGGCGGCCGGGCGGATCGAGGCGGCCTACGCGAGCGTCGCGCGGCTCCTCGGCGCCGCGCCGGACGAGATCGCGATCGTCGAGAACGCCACGCGGGCGCTCGACATGGGCTTCCACGCGATCCCCTTCGCGCCGGGCGACGTCGTCTACACCTCGGTCGCCGAGTACGCCTCGAACTACCTGGCCTACCTGCGCGCTCGCGAGCAGGCCGGCATCGCGATCCGCGTCGTGCCGAACGACGCGCACGGGCAACTCGACGTGGCGGCGCTCGACGCGCTCCTGGCCGACCCCGGCCCCGGCCGCCGCGCCCGGCTCGTCGCCGTCTCGCACGTCCCGACGCAGTCGGGCCTGGTGCAGCCCGCAGCCGCGATCGGCGCGGCGGCGAAGCGGCACGGCGCGCTCTACCTGCTCGACGCCACGCAGTCGGCTGGGCAACTCCCGCTCGACGTGGACGACCTCGGCTGCGACCTGCTCTGCTCGACCGGCCGCAAGTACCTCCGCGGGCCGCGCGGCGTCGGCTTCCTCTACGTCCGGCGCGCGGTCCTGCCGGACCTGCAGCCGCCGTTCATCGACCTGCACGCCGCGCGCTGGACCACGTTCGACGCCTACGAGTGGCGGCCGGACGCGCGGCGCTTCGAGAACTGGGAGTCGAACATCGCCGCGACGCTCGGCCTCGGCGCGGCGGTGGACTACGCGCTGGCGCTCGGGGTGGAGCGGACCTGGCCGCGCGTGCGCGCCCTGGCCGCCTGGCTGCGCGACGCCCTGCGCGCCGTCCCCGGCGTGACGGTGCAGGACCGGGGCGAGACGCTCTGCGGCATCGTCACCTTCACCGCCGCCGGCCGCGACCCGGAAGACCTCAAAGCGGCCCTGCGACGCCGCGCCGACCGCCCCGACGGCACGACCGCTGCCCGCCCGATCAACGTGACCACCTCGACCACCGCCTCGTCGCTCTTCGACTTCGCGGCGCGCGACGTGATCTCGTGGGTCCGCGCCTCGGTCCACTACTACAACACGGAGGGCGAGCTGGCCGAGTTCGTGGAGGCGGTCGGGGAGTTGGCAGTTGTTAGTCGATAGTTGATAGAGGTCTATGATATCGCGTTCGTCACTGAGCGACCCGAGCCACTATCAACTTTCAACTCTCAACCATCAACTCTTGTCCGCCGCCTGCTCGCCCCGCTTGCCGAGTTTGACGATGTCGCCCTGCTGGAAGAGGATGCGCTGCAACTCGGTCTGCCATTTCGGTTTCTTGCGCAGCAGGAACTCCAGGTCCATCCCGAAGTGCTTGAACTCCTCCTCCTGCGAGTCCTGCATGATCGCCTTCGCCGCGTCGTCCTTCTCGACCGCCATCCGCTGCTCGTACCAGTCGATCGCCTCGGCCTCTTCGATCAGCGAGAGGATCATCCGGGCGAAGGTGCGGGTCTCCTCGGGCAGCTCATTGGCGGGCTCGTGATACTGGTCGAACCCCATCGCGCCTCTCCTCGTGCTCGTGTCCACGCCGATGGGGGAGGCGCCTCGGCCGACCCCCGCGCAAGTATGGGGTGCGTGGCCCGCGCCGTGGTTAATGTTCGCTTAAGGGGCGCTCGCCCGGCGCATCGAGGTGGCCCTGCGCCGCGGGCCAGCCGCGCGATCGGTATCGCCGCGACCTGGCGCAGACGTGCAGTCATCGCCGGTCGGCGGGAGTGGCGGGGTGGCCGCCGTGCCGGTTCAGCGGCGGTAGATGGTGTGCCAACTGCGCTGGCCGCAACTGGGACAGCGCCGGTACTGCTTGCTGGTGCCGGCCGCTTTCCAGCGGATCCCGCCCAGATCCCAGACTGACCGCTCGTAGCCGCACGCGTCGCAGCGGACCATCCACTCGCGCGACTCGGCCTCCATCGAGGCGGCCCAGGACCGCGGGACGAAACGGGGCAACCGGCGCGGGGCGCCGTCCATCGCCATCGCCGGACTCCTCGCACGAAGGGGCGACCATTCCTGCCTGCACCCTGATCTACGCGCGGCGAGCGCGGTGTATCCCTGCGGCCCGCGGGCGGTGATGGAGAAACGACGCGGCCCGCCCGGCCCGCGACTCCGGGTCGCGCGAGGGCGGCCGCTAGAGATCCTTGTAATACCAGACGATCGGGAAAGCGGTGTACCCGGCCTTCTCGTAGGCCCGCCTGGCGGGTGCGTGGCCCGGATCACCGCCGGTCGACAGGCTGGCCACCTTCATGCCGCTTTCCTTCATCCTGGCGAGCGCGAAGAGGTTCAGGTCGGTGCCGATGCCGCCGTTCTGGTAGTCGGGATCCACGGCGAGCAATTCGACCGTGCCCGTCTCATTCGTGCCATCGAGCGAGTAGGCGATGAACCCGGCCACGGTTCCATCGATATCCGCAACCCAGACCGCGACGTCCTCGCGCTGAGCACACACCTTCGTGACCACATCGCGCTGCTGCGCTTGCCAATCGGGATAGACGAGCCCATACACCTTGGGACCCAAGACCTGCCGGAACGAAGCAAAGACCGGCGCCCACGCCGACAAGGCTACGCGGATCAACGCTTCGGTATCGTTGCTGGAAGCGCGCCGAATCTGCACGGGCACGGCAATCCCTACCGGTAGGATGACGATCGAAGAGGGGTATCCTGCTCGCTCCGTTATATGAGGCTGCCCTTCCTGAGTCAACTGGGCTGGCGCGGCGCGGACGCGCTGGCGACTGAAGTCGCGCCTGTCGGCTCGCTATCGCTCGCCACGAAGCCCGGCCAAGCCGGGCTGGGCTGTGGTCAGGCCGCGCAGGCGGCCTTCGTGGCGCGCAGCGCCCCCAAGCTGCGGCTTCAGCCGCCCGGCCCCCTCCCTGGCGCTATCGCCCACCGCCCGCCGTGCGGGGTATACTTGCCCCGATGGAGTACCGCGTGCGCGCCTTCCCCCAGCCCGCCGCCTGCGTCGGCATCGACCTGGCCGGCGTCCCGCACCGCGAGACCGGCGTCGCCGTGCTGCGCGACGGGCGGCTCGACCTGCTCACGGCGGCGCACGACGACGCGGAAATCCTGGCGCTGGCCGCGCTGGCCGGCCCGGATGGGACGGTGGCGGTCAACGCGCCGCTCGGCCTGCCGCGCGGGCGCTGCTGCCTCGACGACGACTGCCCCTGCCGCCACGACCCGGGGACGCGCAGCCGCGAGAGCGAGCGCGCCTTGCTGCACATGGGCGTCCCGACGCTGGCGACCGCGCTGCTGAAGGTGCTGGCCCGGCGCGGCTACGCCCTCGCCGCGGTGCTACGCGCGGCCGGCTGCCCGCCGCTAGAGGTCTACCCCTTCGCGACGCTGCGCCTCCTGGGCCTGCCGACCGCGGGGAAGCGCACGCCGCTCGGCCGCCGCCGCATCCACGACGCACTCCAGGCGCTGGTCCCCGGCCTCGACCATCCCGCCGCCTCCGAGCACCAGCTCGACGCGGTCGTCTGCGCGTACACGGCGCTGCTCTGGCGTCGGGGACTGGCGCTGACGCTCGGCGCGGCCGACGAGGGGCTGGTGGTCATCCCGGATGCCGCGGCCGTCGCCGCGGCGGCCGGCGCGGCGGTATCGGCGGAGCGGCGGGTCGCCGAGCCCGGCGCGACCTACCGGACGGATCTCACCGCGGAGCCTGCTGCGCCCGCGGAGGAATCCTCCTAAATCTCTGCTTCTCTCTGCGCGCTCTGCGTGCTCCGCGGTGAATCGTCGGCGGACGGCTCGATCGCGCCGTCGCGGACGCGGATGATCCGCCCGGCGCGCGCGGCCAGCGCGAGGTCGTGGGTGACGTAGACCAGAGTGCGCCCCTCGGTCGCGAACTCCGCCAGCAGCCGCAGCACCCAGGCGCCGGTGGCCGTGTCGAGGTTGCCGGTCGGCTCGTCGGCCAGCAGGAGCGGCGGGCTGTTGACCAGCGCGCGCGCCAGGGCGACGCGCTGCTGCTCGCCGCCGGAGAGCTCGGCCGGCAGGTGGTCCGCCACCTCGGCCAGCCCGACGCGCGCCAGCAGTTCGCGCGCCCGCGCGCGCCGGCCGTGGCCCGCGCCGCCGAACTCCAGCGCCAGCTCGACGTTCTCCAGCGCCGAGAGGGTCGGCATGAGCTGGAAGAACTGGAAGACGATGCCGACGTTGGCGCCGCGCCAGCGCGTCAGGCGCTCCTCGCCGAGCGCGGTCAACTCCACGCCGCCGACGGCGATCGTGCCGGTCGTCGGCCGGTCGATGCCGGCGATCAGGTTGAGGATGGTGGACTTGCCGCTGCCCGACGGCCCGACGATTGCGACCGTCTCGCCCGCCGCGATCGCCAGGTCGGTCGGCCGCAGGGCGACGAGCGCTCCGCGACCGGTCGGGTACTCCTTGCTGACGCCGGTGAAGCGGATCAGGGGCTCGGGCGAGGCGGCGGGGGGCTCACGGGTCGCGCCGTCCGCCCCTGCCGCCCCGACCCTGCGAACCTTCAACCCCGCGAACCTGGAACGGCTAGTGCCGGTGGTGGGGCGCGACGGCGCGGAACCAGAGGAGCGCGAGGACGACGAGCATCCCGCAGAGCGCCGCCGCGACGGGCCACGAGGCCAGCATCCAGAACTCGGCGGTCGCCCAGAGGTGCTGGATCAGCGGGAGGCCGATGCTGTTCACCGGCAGGCGCGCGCCGCCGGTCGCGCCGGCGAGGGTGTGGCCGGTGAGGAAGACCATCGCCGCGGTGCTGCACAGGCCGAGCACCAGCGCCGCCGCGGCGGAGGCGACGGCCAGGGCCACGCCGATCCCGCCCTGGAAGACGCCAGTCGCTTCGAGCGGCAGGGCGAGGTCGCGCGGGGGCGGCAGCGGCTCGATGCGGCGCATCAGGCGCGCGGTGAAGTCGGGCGGCGGGGTGACGACGGCGAGCCGCCCGGCGCGGAGCGGGAAGGCGCGCAGGCGTTCGAGCGCGAGGGCGCAACGGGGGCAGGTGGCGATGTGACCGTCGATCTCGCGCCGCTCGCCCTCGGCGAGTTCGCGATCCAGGTAGCTCCAGAGCAGTGTCTCACACTCGCGACAACGCATCCCGCGGTTCCCCCTGCTCGGTCATCAGTCGTTCCAGCGCTTTCCTCGCCCGGTGCAACTGGGTCTTGACCGTCCCCTCCGGCACCTGCAAAACCTCGCCGATCTCCGCACAGGAGAGTTCCTCCCAGTAGCGCAAGATCAGGACCGCGCGATACTTCTCCGGCAGCCGCCGCAGGAGCGTCTGCAGCTCGTCGGACGCCTCGCGGTCGAGCGCCTCGCGCTCGGGGCCGGCCTCGCGCGCCCTGGCCCATGGGATGATGTTCTCCAGGGGCACGAGCTGCAACCGCCGCCGCCGCAACTGGTCGATGCAGTAGTTGGTGGCGATCGCCAGCACCCAGGTCGAGAACTTCCGCGAACGGTCGTAGCGCGCCAGTTGCCGGTAGATGCGCACGAAGATCTCCTGGGCAGCATCCTCCGCTTCCTCGGGCGCGCCGAGCATGCGGTACGCCAGGTTGTACACGGCGCCCTGGTACCGCTCGACTAACTCCTGGAACGCCGCCTGATCGCCTTCCCCCGCTCGCGCGATCAGGAGCGCTTCGTCGCCCCTGACTTGCTGCCCGACCATCCTCGCTCCTTACATTCGATCTACGAAAGTATACCATCAAGGTTACATCCGATGGCATGCCGCCGATCCGCCGCAGAGCGCGGGGGGCCGGGGCACGCCCCGCCCCCACCCTCCCGTTGTAGCCGGGAGCCATCACGAATCCGTGCCGGGTTTGTGGCAAATCTGTGTCGGCGGGGGGCGGGGCCTCAGCCGGCCTCGCCCGGCGCGGGGGAGGTCGCGCGGCGCTGCAAGGCGGCCAGGTCGAGCGCGGTGGAGGGCGTGGTGTCGGCCTGGAGGACCTCGCGCATCAGCGTCAGCGCCCGCTCGTTCTGCTCGGCGTGGTTGGAGATGACGCAGTCCTCCGGGACGACGAGGCCGAACTCGCGCATGTAGGCGTCGTGCGCGCTGAAGAGGACGCAGATGTTGCCGGCGATGCCGGCGATGATCAGGGTGCGGGCGCGCAGGTAGGCCAGCAGCAGATCGAGCGGCGTGGCGTAGAACGCGGAGTGCTTCGGCTTGAGGACGAAGTAGTCGTCGGCCTCGGGGGCGAGGAGTTCGACCATCGGCCGGCCGCGGACGTCGTGTTCGAGGCAATGGGCGAGGAGGCGGCCGAGGTCGGCCTGCCAGCGGCCGAAGTTGTCGTTGACGTAGACGGCCGGGATGCCGCGCGCCTTGGCGCGTGCCTTGAGCGCGCGGAGCCGCCGCGCCATCGGCATCGCGTACCGGGCCAGGTCCTCGCCGCCCGGCCACTCCAGATCGTTGATGACGTCCACCAGCAGGAGCGCGACGGCGGCATTGTCGGGCACCTGGCCGTGCAGATCGGGGTCCTTCGCCGGCATCGCTCCCTCCCGCCGTCGCACCCGGCGTGGGGGAAGTGTAGCACGGAGGTGAGGACGATCCCGCCGGCCAGCGTCACCCCTATCGCTGGAGTGGATGGAAGTACCTATCGCGGACAAGACGAACGGGCTATATGTCCCCGTGTTCGTCCTCCGTACAATAGGAGTTGGAGGGTAATCGGTCACTCGGCTTTTCGATGCGATTGAGGATGTGGTAATGCGCCGCCGCCACTCTGGTCGGGGCCCGCTTTCGGGGCAAGGGGTCGTCGAGTTCGCGTTCGTCTCCATCGTCGTGCTGCTGCTGAGCGTCGGGATCATCGATCTGGGGCGGGGCGTCTATCAGCGGCAGATGTTGACCAACGCCGTCCGCGAAGCCGCCCGCGCGGGGTCGCTCGCGCCGTCCAACTCGGCCGCCATGGCCGCCGCCGGGCAGCGCACCTCGCCCACGCTCGGGCTGACCACCAGTAACTTCACGGTCACCTGTTCCAACTGGGACGACAGCAACAGCGTCTACACGGCCTATAGCACCGCCAATTGCAGTTCATCGCGCTCTCGGGACTATTTGAAGGTCTGTGCCAACTACACGTTTGGGTTGACCGCGCCGCGCCTGATCGGTTGGAAGACGGTTTCGATGAATGAGTGCAATGTAACCACGATCCAGCACCACTAAGCAGCGCAGGCCCACGGCCCATCAACCACAGCTCTTTGCCCGGCCGGCTGGCGTCGCCACGGGCGCGGCGCGCGGCGCGTGGGCGCAACGATTTTGCGACGGAGGGTAGCAGATGGCGCGACAGCAGCAGGCCGGTCCGCGCGTGGGCGCGCGGCGACGATATTCGGGGCAGAGCCTCGTCGAACTGGCGCTCCTCCTCCCGCTGATCACGCTCATCCTGGTCGGCGCGGTCGACCTCGGGCGCGTCTTCTTCTACTACGCGCGCCTGACGAACGCGGTCAAGGAGGGTGCGCTCTACGGCACCTACTACCCGACGGACAGCGCCAACATCGTCAACAGCGCCTACACCGAGGCCCAGGGCTATCTCGGCACCACCGGGACCGACTTCGTGATCGACACCGGGTCCGACATCACCTGCTACAAGCTCTTGACGACGACCACGATCCCCTGTAGCAGCGCCGGCACCAACGACTCGATCGCGGTGCGCGGTTCTTACAAGTTCAGGCCGATGACGGCCCAGGTCGTCCGCATTTGGGGCACGACGTTCACAATCAGGAAAACCGTCCGCATGGTCTTGATCTGACCCGGTGGCCCGGTATGGTATTCCACAGCCCCTTTCCAGCGTCGCGTTTGCGCACGAGTACGACGATGTAGCATGAACGGGATGTCGAGATGAACTTGTTGCTCCCTATGGCCAAAATGGCCAAACCACGTGCGGTGAAACTCGGGGCAATCCGGCGCCGGGCGCGGCGCCCGCGTCCAGGTCAGGCGTTGGTCCTCTTCGCGCTGATGATGCTCGTGCTGATGGGTGGGCTCGGCCTCGTGCTGGACGTCGGCTACGACGTCGGGCAGCGCCGGACGATGCAGAACGCGGCCGATGCGGCGGCGCTGGCCGGCGCCAATACGCTGTCGCAGGGCGGCGCAGTCCTCACCGCCGTGAACACCGTGGCGACGCAGAATGGCGTCGCCAGCTCGAGCAATGTCACCTGCAACTTCGTCAACGACGCCATAACGGTCGTCAGCGCTTGCAGCGACACGCCGCCGCCGGGGGCGACGGGCGTGCAGGTGCGTGTCAACGAGCAGCACGCCACGTTCATCCTCCGTGCCCTCGGGCAGGCTACGTCCGGCACCGGGGCGACGGCGACCGCGCAGGTCCAGATCCTGTCCTCGATCAATGGCGGCAACGCCCCGTTCCTGCCCTGCGGCAACGACACCCTCCTGGAGAACAGCAACAATTACTTCTCGATCCTCGTGACGAACGATAGCGTGAACCCCCCTGCGACGTCCGAGCCTGCCCGGATCAATCCCTGGGCGTATAGTTACGACTGGAAGGTGCGCAACGCGGACGGCTCGCTCAAGCTCCTGCCCGCCACCGGGTCGCCCTATATCAACTATACCGACCCGGTGACTAACCAGCCCTATCCGAAGCCGGCCTCGCCCGACCCGCTCTACTACATCCACGGGCAGCATGTGGCGCCCTGTGGCGTCGGTAGCAACAACAACAGTGGCTCCTGGAAGGGAGAGAACCTCACGCTCGGGCCGATCACGCTCCCCGGCGCCACCGCCGGTGCGAATACCGTGATCGTCCAGGCGGGCCAGGGGACATCTGCGGGGCCGACGCGCACGGTGGCCGGCGTCGGCGGCTGTGGCGCCGGCGTGAACCCCGACGGGTGCATCATGATCCTGCCGATCGTAGACAGTTCCGGCCCTGGCGGGAACGGCAACAACGCGCAACTCGCCGTCCGGATGTTCGGAGCGTTCTACGTCATCCAGAACGGCGCGAACAAGCACGACGCCTATCTCGTCGCTAACTACCCGGGCCTCGGCGACGGGACGAGCGGCTGGACGACTTCGTATACCGGTCCCATCGTCATCACCCTGATCCGCTGACGTCGTCGCGCACGTCATCGCGCTGACCCGGAGGGCGCCGGGAGCTACTGCCCCGGCGCCCTCGTCATGTGCCCGCCGGCCCGCTGCGCTGATCGGCGCCCCTGCCGTGCTATCATCGGTTCGGGGTCGCGCGGGCGGCGGGCGCGGGGGAAGGGGCGGGGATGCGACGACTCGAACACGTCATCGGCGTGCGGCAATTCGACCGACCGCTCCTCGACGAGTTCCTTGCGGCGGCGCGGGAGATGGAGGACGTCGCCGCGACGCGCGCCGACCGCCGCCTGCGCGGGCGCATCCTGGCGACCCTCTTCTTCGAGCCGAGCACCCGGACGCGCCTCTCCTTCGAGTCGGCGATGTACCGCCTCGGCGGCGAGGTCATCTCGATGGAGAGCGGGCGGGAGACCTCGTCGGCCGCCAAGGGCGAGTCGATCGAGGACACGATCCGCATCGTCGAGGGCTATGCCGACGCGATCGCGCTGCGCCACTACGAGGAGGGCGCGGCGGCGCGGGCGGCGGCGGTGGCGCGCGTGCCGATCCTCAACGCCGGCGACGGCGCGGGCGAGCACCCCACCCAGGCATTGATCGACCTCTACACGATCTGGCGCGAACTCGGCCGGATCGACGGCCTGCGCGTCGCGCTGGTCGGCGACCTCTGGCACGGGCGCGCCGCGCGCTCGCTGGCGCTCCTGCTGGCCGAGACGCGCGACCTCGACCTCGTCTGCGTCGCGCCGCCCGGGATGGGCCTGCGCCCCGACGTGCTGGCGCGCCTGGCCAAGCGCGGCGTCCGCCCGCGCGAGGAGACCGACCTGGCGGCGGTGCTCCCCACCGTGGACGTCGTCTACCAGACGCGCGTGCAGCGCGAGCGCTTCACCGACCTGGCCGACTACGAGCGCGCCCGCGGCGTCTACGTGATCGACCGCGCCGCGCTGGCGCTCCTGCCGCCCGGCGCGATCCTGATGCACCCGCTGCCGCGCGTCGGCGAGATCACGCCCGACGTCGACGCCGACCCGCGCGCGGCCTACTTCCGCGAGGCGCACAACGGCGTCTACGTCCGCATGGCGCTCCTGGCTGCCTGCCTCGGGCGCGGCGGGGCGCAGGTCTGAAGGTCTAAAGGTCGCAGATCCAGGGGCGCCGGCCGCTGCGCGGCCCCCGCCCTCGCGCGCCCGTCGCTCGCCCGCGCCAGCACCAGGCGGCCACCCCGTTGACGGGAGGCCCCCCCTTTCCCAGAATTGGGAGAGGGGGCTGGGGGGTGAGGGCTCCCAGCGAGGAGGACACGATGGGCGTGCCGGAGCGGACCGAGGTCGTCGTCATCGGCGGGGGCGTGATCGGCACGTCGATCGCCTATCACCTGGCCGCGAGCGGCGCCGCCGTCACGCTGCTGGAGCGGCGCGCGATCGCGGCTGGCGCGTCGGGCGCCAGCGCGGGCGGCGTGCGCCAGCAGGGGCGCGACCTGCGCGAGATGCCGCTCGCCATCCGCTCGATCGCCAAGTGGGCGACGCTCGAAGACGAGCTCCAGTTCGACCTCCACTATCGCCGCCAGGGCCACCTGACGCTGATCGAGCATCCGGCGCAGTTGCCCGCGCTGGCGGCCTCGGTCGCCGAGCAGCGCGCGGCCGGCCTCGCCCTCGCCCTCGTCACCGGCGACGAGCTGCGCGCGCTCGCCCCGGCCGTCTCGCGCCACGTCTACGGCGGCAGCTACACCGCCAACGACGGCCACGCCAACCCGATGCTGACGGCGATGGGCTTCGCCGAGGCGGCCAAGCGGCGCGGCGCCGTCGTGTGCACCGGCGTCGGCGTCACCGGCCTGGCCGTCGCCGGCGGGCGCGTCACCGGCGTCGCGACCGACGCCGGGCCGGTCTCAGCCGACGTGACGGTGCTGGCGGCCGGCGCCTGGAGCGACGGCCTGGCGCGGACGGCCGGGCTGGCGCTGCCGATCGAGCCGATCGGCTTGCAGATGATCGTCACCGCGCCCGGTCCGCACTGTCTCGACCAGGTCGTCGGCTGCGTCGGCCGGCCGCTCAGCCTCAAGCAACTGCCGTCGGGCGGCTTCCTGATCGGCGGCGGCTGGCCCGGCGACGTGCTGCTAGACCGCGATATCGCCCTGCCGCGCGCCGAGAGCATCGCCGGCAGCGCGGCGGCCGCCAGCGACATCGTGCCGGCCGCCGGCGAGGTCGGGATCGAGCGGGTCTGGGTCGGGATCGAGGCGCGCGCGGCCGACGACGTGCCGATCCTCGGCCCGGTGCCCGGCCTGGACGGCCTGGTCGTCGCGGCCGGCTTCTCCGGCCACGGCTTCGCCCTCTCGCCGATCGTCGGCCAGCTCGTCGCCGAGTTGATCGTCGAGGGCGCCCCCTCCACCCCGCTCGACGCGCTCCACCTCGACCGTTTCGCCGGCGCCGCGCCCGCCGTCCACCGGCCGCCGACGGCGGGGTGAGCGGAGTCGGGTAGTCGGGTAGTCGGCTAGTCGGCTAGCAGGACGAGATGGCAGATGGCAGACGGCAGGACCGGCCCCGCTATCGCTGATCGCCCTGCCTGACGGAAGCCGCCACAATCCGACTACCCGACTACCCGACTACCCGACTCGCGCCGTGGTACACTGGCCGGTCGAGGATGCTGTCGCGGCCGGCCGCGGCCACCGCGGGCCGCGGTCGCAGAGCAGAGGGAGGCCCGCGTGCCCAACCGCCTGGCGAACGAGACGAGCCCGTACTTGCTGCAACACCAGGAAAACCCGGTGGACTGGTACCCCTGGGGCGAGGAGGCACTGGCCCGCGCGCGCGCCGAGGATAAGCCGATCCTCCTCTCGATCGGCTATTCCGCCTGTCATTGGTGTCACGTTATGGCCCACGAGTCGTTCGAGGACGCCGACACCGCCGCCCTGATGAACGACCTCTTCGTCAACATCAAGGTCGACCGGGAGGAGCGCCCCGACCTCGACGCCATCTACATGGAGGCGGTGCAGGCGCTCACCGGGCACGGCGGCTGGCCGATGACCGTCTTCCTCACGCCGGGCGGCGAGCCCTTCTACGGCGGTACCTACTTCCCGCCCGAGGCGCGCCAGGGGCTGCCGGCCTTCCGCGACGTCCTGCGCGGTGTCGCCCAGGCGTACCGCGAGCGCCGCGAGGACGTCGCGCACAACGCGGCGGCACTGCGCGAGCGGATCCAGGCCGGGCTGCAACTCCAGACGCCGGCCGGCGACCTCACGCCGGCCGTGCTCGACCAGGCGACGCGCGTGCTGGCGCAGGGCTTCGACCGCACGCACGGCGGCTTCGGCGCGGCGCCGAAGTTCCCGCAGCCGATGGCGCTCGACTTCCTGCTGCGCCAGTACCTGCGCACCGGCCTCCCGAGCCTCCTCGGCATGGTCGAGCAGACGCTGGAGAAGATGGCGCGTGGCGGCATCTACGACCAGCTCGGCGGCGGCTTCCACCGCTACTCGGTCGACGAGCGCTGGCTGGCGCCCCACTTCGAGAAGATGCTCTACGACAACGCCCTCCTCGCTCCGGTCTACCTGCACGCCTATCTCGTCACCGGGAAGGACCTCTACCGCCGCATCGCGGCCGAGACGCTGGACTGGGCCCTGCGAGAGATGACTTCTGAAGAGGGCGGCTTCTACGCCACGCTCGACGCCGATAGCGAGGGTCAGGAGGGCAAGTTCTACACCTGGACGCCCGCCGAGTTCGCCGCGCTGCTCGGCGAGGAGGACGCGCGGCTGGCCGCGGCCTACTTCGACGTCACCGAGCGCGGCAACTTCGAGCACGGCCGGAGCATCCTCCACCTGCCGCGCGACGTCGACGTCGTCGCCTCGCGCGAGAAGGCGAGCATCGAGCGGCTCGGCGAGGCGCTCGACCACGCGCGCTTCCGGCTCAGGGAGGCGCGCGAGGAGCGCGTCCGCCCCGGCCGCGACGAGAAGATCCTCACCGCCTGGAACGGCCTGATGCTGCGCGCCTTCGCCGAGGGCGCGGCGATCCTCGAGCGCGACGACTACCGCGCCGCCGCCGAGCGCGCCGCGACCTTCCTGCTGACCACGTTGCGCCGCGACGGCCGCCTGCTGCGCACCTACAAGGACGGCCGCGCCCGGCTCAACGGCTACCTAGAGGACTACGCCTTCCTGGCCGACGGCCTGCTGGCGCTCTACGAGGCGACCTTCGCGCCGCGCTGGCTGGCCGAGGCGCGCGCGCTCGCCGACGCGATGCTCGACCTCTTCTGGGACGAGGAGCAGGGGCTATTCTACGACACCGGCCGCGACCACGAGGCGCTCATTGCCCGGCCGCGCGGCGTCTTCGACAACGCCGTCCCTTCGGGCGGCTCGGTCGCCGTCGAGGTGTTGCAACGGCTCGGGACGATCTACAACGAGCCGCGCCACAGCCAGAAGGCGACGCGCGTGCTGCGCGGCCTGCGCGACGCGATGGCCCGCTTCCCGACCGCGTTCGGCCGCCTCCTCTGCGCGCTCGACTTCGCGCTGGCGACGCCGCGCGAGGTCGCGCTGGCCGGCCGCCGCGCCGCGCCCGACACGCTGGCCATGCTGACCGTCATCCGCGACCACTTCCGCCCGAACCTCGTCGTCGCGCTGCGCGAGCCGGGGACCGAGGAGATCAGCCAGCCGGCCCTGCTGCAGGGCCGCGCGATGCACGACGGCCGCGCGACCGCCTACGTCTGTGAGCGCCTGACCTGCCGCCTCCCCGTCACCACGCCCGAGGCGCTGGCGACGCAACTGGACTGAGGGCGGGGC
>DASSSV010000744.1:0-8156 GCA_035708265.1 Thermomicrobiales bacterium
TCCTGCGCCGCCGTGCCCAACTCCATCGTGCCCTCCTCGCCTCGCGCCAGCGCCATGACCTCGGTTGTACCACACCGCTTCTCGGCACCCGCGCCGCGCTCGCGCGATGGCATAGTCAGGAGTTACGTCCGGATCTCAGGCCTCGTCCCTTGACAAGCGGGCGAAGTGTACGTACACTGGCCGGCGTCGGGGAGCCCGCCGCGCCGTCAGCCGCCACTCGCGCCGGCCACTCGGGGGTGCCCCATGCCCGCGTCGCGCCGCTGCCACTACTGCCGCCGGCCCGACGGCCCCTTCGCCCTCGCCGCCTACTACCCGCGCGCCGCGCGCGAGGCGCAGAATTATGTGGGTTGGGTCTGCGCCCGCTGCGCCACCGTGGAGCGGGCGGCCGACTTCGCCGTGACGATGCGCCGCCGCCACGGCTGGGTGCGCCTGATCGTGCACCCCGACCCGCTCTGGGCCGCGCACACGGCGGAGCCCGCGGGCGAGATCGAGGGCGATGCGGAGGCGCGCGGCCTGGCCGGGCATCCGCCGCAATAGTCCCGGCGCCGGCCGTGCCGCGCTGGAATCCGCCCGGCATCTTGAGCCTGGCCTGCGTTCATCCTCATAGATCCCTCCTCCCCCAGCCGCGGCGCAAGATAACGACGTGCGGCCTGAAACCGCCCCCGCCTCCCCGGCGTTCGGAGAAGCGGGCGCTCCGGGCCGGGCGCGGCCGCCGCACGCCGGCTCTCGCCGGCGTCCGCGACGGCGCGCCACGCCCGCGCGCCGAGGAGGTGTCCATGCTGCCCAAGCCGGCCCATCTCGGCCCCGTGTACGCCGCGCAGTTCGCCGATCCGAGCGTGGCGGCGGCGTATCCGCACCGGCCGCAGTATCCCGCCGAGACCTTCGACATTCTGGCCGGGCTTGTCACCGCGGCGCCGCGCGCGGTGCTCGACGCCGGGTGCGGCACCGGCGACCTCGCCCGCCCGCTGGCCGCGCGCATGGACCGGGTGGACGCGGTGGACCCCTCGGCGGCGATGCTGGCGCTCGGGCGGACGCTGCCGGGCGGCGACGCGCCGCACCTGCGCTGGATACACGGCACGATGGAAGAAGCGCCGCTCCGGCCGCCCTACGCGCTCATCACGGCCGGCGAGAGCCTGCACTGGATGGACTGGGCCGCGGTCTTCCCGCGCTTCCGCGCCGCGCTGGCCCCGGCCGGCTATCTCGCCATCGTCAGCCGCGGGTCGCCCGACCTCCCCTGGTGGGATGACCTGCTCCGGACGATCCAGCGGTACAGCACCAACAAGGAGTTCCAGCCCTACGACCTCCTGGTCGAATTGGACGCGCGCAGCCTCTTCCGCGTCGAGGGCCGGCGCCGGACGGCCCCGGTCCCGTTCCGGCAGTCGGTGGACGCCTACGTCGAGTCGGTCCACTCGCGCAACGGCTTCTCGCGCGACCGCATGACCGCCGCGGACGCCGACGCCTTCGACGCCGCGGCTCGCGCGCTCGTGACACCCTATGCGGCGGACGACGGCCTGCTGCACATGCAGGTCGTCGGCTCGGTCGTGTGGGGCGAGCCGCTGGCGCCGTGAGGCGCACGGGAGGGAGGCGGCCATGGAGCTCTTCGCCCTGATCCCCAGCCCGATCGTCGCGCCGACCACCTGGGCGCCGGTGGCCGAGGCGCTGCGGCGGCGCGGCGACGACGCGCTCGTCGCCGACCTCGACCGCGAGGCGGGGGCCGGCGGGCCCTACTGGCGGCGGCACGCGCGGTCGGCGGCGTCGGTGCTCCGATCTGTGCCGGGCGACCGGCCGCCGTTCCTCGTCGCGCACAGCGGCGCGGGCGCGCTCCTGCCGGCGATCCGGCAGGAACTCGGCCGCCCGGTCGCCGGCTACCTCTTCGTCGACGCCGGCATCCCGGCCGACGGCCAGCCGCGGCACGGCGCGGGCCCGTTCGCCGCGCAGTTGCGCGACCTCTACGCGCGCGGCGGGCGCTACCCCGACTGGAGCGAGGACGACCTGCGCGCGCTGGTCCCCGACCCCGCGGCGCGGCGGCTGGTCGGGCCGCGGCCGCAGCCCTGGGCCTACTGGGACGAGGCGATCCCGGTCTTCCCCGGCTGGCCCGACGCGCCCTGCGCCTACCTCCACTTCACCGCGTCCTACGACGAGGATGCCGGGCGCGCCCGGCGCAAGGGCTGGCCCTATCGCCGCATCGACGCCGGCCACTTCCACCCGCTCGTCGCGCCGGACGAGGTCGCCGACGCGCTGCGCGACCTCGCCGCGCGCCTCCGCCCCGCGCCACCCGGATGATAGAATCCGCGCGGCCGTGGGAGCAGACGGCGCGAGGAGAGAGGGGGCCGATGAGCCAGGGACAGGGCAAGCGCACGCGGATCGACGCCGGGCACATCATCGCCTACGACGCGCGGGCCGGCGGGCACCGCTACCTGCGCGACGGCACGATCGTGGTCGAGGGGAACCGGATCGTTCATGTCGGCAAGGGCTACGACGGGCCGGCCGACGAGACGCTCGACGCGCGAGCGCGGGTCGTCACGCCCGGCTTCGTCAACGTCCACGCCCACCTGGCCGGCTCGCCGCTCGACAAATCCTTCCTCGAGGACCGCGGCAACCGCCAGTTCTACCTCTCCGGGCTCTTCGAGTACCTGCCGGCGCGCGGCGCGGCGCAGGACGCCGAGGCGACGCGCGCCTGCTTCGACTACTCGATGGTCGAATTGCTGCGCACCGGCACGACGACGGTGCTAGAGATGGGCCCGCTGGTCGAGGAGGCGGTCGAGAGCGCGGCGCGCGTCGGCGTGCGCCTCTACTTCGGCGTCGGCTTCCGCGACGGCCGCTGGTACACGCCGGACGGCAAGGTCGTCCGCTACGCCTGGGACGAGGCGGCCGGCCGGGCGGGGCTGCGCCGCGCGGTCGAGTTCATCGAGCGCCACGACGGCGCGCACGACGGGCTGATTCGAGGGTTCCTCTCGCCGATGCAGGTGGACACCTGCACCGAGGGGTTGCTGCGCGAGGTGCGGCGCGAGGCCGAGCGCCTGCGCGTCCCGGTGCAGATCCACGTCAGCCAGTCGGTCAACGAGTTCCAGGAGATGATCGCGCGGCACGGCCGGACGCCGGTCGAGTGGCTGCGCGACATCGGCTTCCTCGGCCCCGACGTCATCCTCGGCCACGCGATCGTCCTCGGCGGCGGCTCCTGGGCCAACTACCAGGCCGACGACCTCGGCATCATCGCCGCGAGCGGCGCGTCGGTCGCGCACGCGGTCTGGGTCTTCGCGCGGCGCGGCATCGCGATGGAGTCCTTCGCGCGCTACCTCCGCGCCGGCGTGAATATGGCGCTCGGCACCGACACCGCGCCCCAGAGCATGCTCGAGGCGATGAAGTTCACCGCGGTCGTCTCGAAGATCGTGGACCGTCAGACCGAGGTCGCGACCGCGGCCGACGTCTTCACCGCCGCGACGCTCGGCGGGGCGCACGCGATCGGCCGCGACGACCTGGGGCGGATCGCCCCCGGCGCGCAGGCCGACCTCCTCTTCTTCGACGCCGAAAGCCTCTTCATGGTGCCGCTGCGCGACCCGGTGAAGAACATCGTCTACTCGGCGCAGGCCGAGGACCTGCGCGACGTGATGGTCAACGGCCGGATCGTCATGCGCGACGGCCGCGTCCTCGGCGCCGATGAGCGCGAACTGAATCGCCGCCTGCAAGCGGCCGGCGAGCGGATGTGGCCGCGCATGCACGAGGGCGACTGGGCCCACCGCGACGCCGACACCCTCTCGCCCCAGTCCTTCCCAGTGATGAGTGACGAGTGATGAGTGATGAGGGGACGAGGGGACGGGCGGTGGCGCGGTGGGCCGGCGGTTGGACTCGCCGCCTGGCCCGCGGTTGAAACCGCGGCTGGAGGCTCGCTCGCGCTCGCCGCGAAACCCGCCTCCGCGGGTTGGGACGCGACCTCATCCTAAGTCTGCGGCGGCGGACTTCGTGGCCGTCAGGCCATCGGAGCAGGGGCGCGCATCATACCGGCCCACTCGTCACTCGTCACTCGTCACTCATCACTCGTCTCGTCAGGGTCGCCACGCGGGCCAGAGGCCGCCGGGGGCGAGCGTCCAGAGCGCGGGCGGCGGGGTGGCGGCGGCGACCGAGAGGCGGCCGAGGCGGCTGAAGGCGATCCAGCGGCCGTCCGGCGACCACTGGGGGCCGGCACGCTCGGGGTCCTCGGCGGGGTACCAGTCGGGCGGGCCGAAGTAGGCCGACTCGCCGACCGCGAGGAGGCCGCCGCCGGCGAGGTCGTAGACGCGGACGCCGGTGCTGACGGCGACGTTCCAGGTCTTCCAGGCCAGCCGACCGCCGTCCGGCGACCACGAGGGGGCCAGCGGCGGCGCGTCGGTCGGCGCCCGCTCGTCGTAGGCGCGGCGGGCTGCGTCCCCGGGCCCGAGGACGATCAGGGCGCGCTCCACCGTGCCGTCCGGTCCCGGCGTCGCGGCTTCGAGCGCGAAGCGGTCGCCGGTCGGCGCGAGCGCGCCGGCGTCGAACCAGAACGGCGCGCCCGCGGGCGTCGCCAGCCCGACGCGCGCCGCCAGGTCGCGCGCGGCGACGAGCGGGCGCTGCCGGCCGGTCTGCGCGTCGATCGCGAGCAGGGTGGTCAGGCGCGGCGTGGGCTGGGCGGTGGACGGCCCGGGCGACATGTCGCCGAGCGCGTAGAGCGTCGCGCCGTCCAGCGACCAGCCGATAGGGAGGTAGGCGCCGTCCGCCAGCCGGCGGACGTCATGCCCCGTCTCGTCCACGGTCCACAACTGGCCGGGGCCGGGCGCGGCGGTGTCGCCGTTCGTTCCTTCCCCCGCGCTCACCGTCAGCGCCAGCCGGCCGGTCGTGGACCATTGCCAGGGCCAGGTGCTCGCGCCGAGCGACACCGGCACGGCATCCGCGTCGCTGACCAGCCAGGCGACGAACCGCGCCCGGCCGGGCGTGCCCGGGGCGTCGCCGGCGAACCCCGCGATCGCGACCGTCCGCGAATCGCGCGACCAGACCGGCGCTTGCCAGGGCCCGGCCGGGAAGACGGCCCGCGCCGATTGCGTGCCGTCGGCGTCGAAGAGCGTGAGCCGGTTGCGCCCGTCGGCCTGGTCCGGCGCGGCGAAGCGCCGCCCGTCCGGCGACCAGAAGACCGCCTGGTACGGCCCCGGGGCGATCAGGCGCCGGCTGCCGCCGTCCGCGCGGACGGCGATGATCCCGGCCTGGCCGTCGAGCGCGCCGATGTAGAGGAGTTCCCCGGCGTCGCCGAGGCCGGGCGGCGGCGACGGCGCGGGCGACGGCGCGGGCGTCCCCGCGGCGCTCGGCCGCGGGACCGCGGTCGGGGTGGCATACGCGACGGGGCGCGGCGGCGCGGCCGGGGTCGGCGCGGCGGTCGGCGCGAGCGCGACGGTCGGCACCGGCGTCGGGGTGGCGTGCCGCGCCGGCTGGCGATTGAGCAGGTACCCCGAGAGCGCAAGCGCGAGCGCCAGCGCCGGCAGCGCCAGCGCTCTCCGTGACCGCCAGCCCGCGGCGGCCTGCCCGCGATGGTCGTCGTTGGTCCGCATCCGCACCCTCGCTCATGGAGGTAGGGCGGTCTGGCCCACGGTTGAAACAGCGGCTACCGGCTCGCCGGCACTCGCCACGACCCCACGCCCAGAAAGCACCCGGCGGGTGTAGCCTCGTCCCAGGCCGCAAAGGCGGACTTCGTGGCGCCGTGAGGCGCCCGTAGCGGCGATTTCAATCGCCGGCCCGGCGGCGGCGCGACCCCCGCGCCCATCCCCCCGGATGGCCCCTTCAACAATCTCTACGCCCGGGATGGGGAGACCGGCTCACCGGCCGGCGGAGTCAGCAGCCGGCGCTGCGGCCGCGCAGGCGGTAGCGGAAGAGGAAGAGCAGGTTCTGGAAGCCGTCGCGCCAAGTGAAGAGCTTGGTCTCGCCGATGCGCTCGTGGTAGGAGATCGGGCACTCGCCGAAGCGCACCTGCGGCGCGCGCAGCGCCTCCAGTTTGAGTTCCTCGGAGAAGGCCATACCTCGCTGACAGGGGTGGAGCCAGCGCAGGCAGGAACGGCGGAAGACCCACATCCCCGACTGGCTATCGGCGAACCAGTACCGGAAGAGGGCGCGCGCCGTCCAGGTCAGGATCATGTTCCCGAGGACGTTGCGCCGGCGCATCGCGGTCGGGTCATGCAAGGGGAAGCGGCTGGCGGAGATGAAGTCGAGCCCGCCGGCGAGCAATTCGTCGATCAGTGGGGCGATCGTTGCCGAGGGGTAGGTGCCGTCGCCGTCCACGGTGGCGATGATGTCGCCGGTGGCGGCGGGGAGGCCGGCGAGGTAGGCGCTGCCGTAGCCCTTGCACGGCTCGAAGATCACCCGCGCGCCGCGCGCGCGGGCCGCCTCGGCGGTGCCGTCGGTGGAGTTGTTGTCGACGACGATGATCTCGTCGACGTAGTCGGGCATATGGTCGAGCACATGCGCGATCCCGTGTTCCTCATTGAAGCAGGGGATCACGACCGAGATCGTCAGCCCTTTGTGCATCAAGACTCCAGGTCGCGGACACGGTCCACCCGCGGGCGCACGGGCGCGCGGCACACGGCAGGGGGATTGTACCCGAGGCCGGGGGGCGGGACAAACGGAGTCGGATAAGTCGGGTAGTCGGGTAGTCGAGTTGAACGTTGGCAGTTCGTAGTTGATAGAGGCCGATGCCCGCCGGGTCCACTGTCAACTACCAACTGTCAACTATCAACTCACTACCCGACTACCCGACTACTTCCCGTCGGCCACCCACCAGGTATGCGCGTTCCAGCGGATGTTGGTCGCGTTGGGGAAGAAGTTGTGGACGCGCTTGTTCAGCCCGGCCAGCGCCTGGGTGTCGGCGATCGGCAGGCTCGGCAGGTCGTCCCAGAGGATGTTCTCCATCTGGATGTAGATCTGCTTGCGCTTGGCCTGGTCCAATTCGCTGAGCCCCTGGTCCAGCAGCTTGTCGACGTCCGGGTTGGAGTAGGGGTTGCGGTTCAGGTTCGCCCCGGTGCGGAACATGATCGTCTGGTCGGGGTCCACGCCCCAACTGAAGCCCTCGAGGAAGATGTCGAAGTCGCGCGCGTCGGAGATGCGCGAGATGAAGGCGTTCCACTCCTCCGGCTTCACCGTCGCCTCGACGCCGACCGCCTTCCACATTTGCTGCGCGGCGGTGCAGAGCTGCTGGTAGACCTGGCTGGCGACGCCGGTCCAGAGGGTGAAGCTGAAGCGCTTACCGTCCTTGGCGCGGATGCCGTCGGCCCCCTTCGCCCAGCCGGCCGCGTCGAGGAGCTGGTTGGCCTTGGTGAGGTCGAAGGTGTACTTGGTCGTGATCTGGTCGGGCGCGTAGGCCCAGGAGCTGTCGGGGATCGTCCCCTGCGCCACCTCGCCGAACCCGAAGTAGATCGCCTTGAGCATGGCCTCGCGGTCCAGGGCGTAGGCCAGCGCCTGGCGGACGCGCTTGTCCAGGAAGAAGGGCGACTTCTGGGGGTTCATCTGGTAGGCGTAGAAGCTCCAACTGTAGGTGTTGTAGTTGACGACGTTGAGGTTCGCCTGCTTGCTCATGTCGGCGACGAGCGACGGCGTGATGCCGCCGTAGTCGGCCTCGCCGGTCTTGAGCTGCGCCGCCACCACGCCCTGGTCCTTGACGACCTTGAAGACGTACTCGTCCAGCGCCGGCTCGCCGCGGAAGTAGAGCGGGTTCTTCTCGAACGTGGCGTGATCGTCCTTGACCCACTCCTTGAACTTGAACGGCCCGGTGCCGACTGTGGCCTTCGGGTCGCCGGTGCTGAAGGGGTGCGACTTGATCTGGTCCGGCGGCACGCTGCCCAGGATGTGCTCGGGGCAGATCGGGAACATGTCGGTGACCAGGAAGGGCGCGACGACCTTCTTCATCTTGAAGACGGCGGTGAGGTCGTCGGCCGCGCTGACCGACGCGACGCGCTCGGTCAGCTCGCCGGACCGCGGCGAGGCGAGCTTGGGATCCGTCATCACCGTGTAGGTGAAGACGACGTCCTTCGCGGTGAGGGGCTGACCGTCGCTCCACTTGATGCCCGGCCGCAGTTTGAAGGTGTAGGTCAGGCCGTCGGCCGAGATGCCGCCGTTCTGCTGCGTCGGCACCTCGGTCGCGAGATCGGGGAAGGGCAGGCCGGTGT
>DASSSV010000745.1:0-3790 GCA_035708265.1 Thermomicrobiales bacterium
CACAGCCGGTAGGCGCGGTACAGCGCCGCCGACTTGACCGTCGTCCGCGCCTCCGCGGCCGTGCAGTCTTCCAGGAACAGGCCCGGCGTGTCGTTCTCCGCCAGGTAGTCCTGCGTGGCCCGGCGCACCGCGGCCGGGAAGTCGCGCAGGCCGCGGTCGCGGTAGGCGCGGACGCCCGCGACCACCCAGGCGAGGATGCCGGCCGCCTCGCCGCGCAGCCGGGCGGGCAGGTCCGGGTCGCGCCGGTCTTCCGGGATGGTCACGGTGAACGGGACCAGCACTAGCCGCCGCGCCGTGCCGCCGTCGCCGCCGCGGACGGTGGGCCGGTGGTTCGTCGCCAGGAAGATGACGTGCGAGGGGGCGAACTCGAACCAGTCCTGGTGCATCCGCCGCGCGGTGATGCGGTCCGTAGATGCCAGGCGCTTGACCACCGCCTCATCCAGCCGGGCGCCGTCGTTGGCCTCGCTGGCCACCACGAAGCGGGCGCCGGGCAGGTCCGCCGTCGCCGCGGGGTGGAACTCGCCGCGGTGGGAGATGAGGGCGTCAACGGGCAGGGACCGCGCGTAGTCGCCCAGCACGTCCTGGATGGCGCCCAGGATGGTGGACTTGCCGTTGGCCCCCGTGCCGTAGCAGACGAACAGCAGGTGTTCCCGCGGGGCACCCATCGCCGCGTAGCCCACCGCCCGCTGGAACCAGTCCACCATCTCCGGGTCCCCGGCGAAGGCCGTGTCCAGGACCGCCCGCCAGGTGGGCACCGGGGCGGCCGGGTCGTAGGGCGCCGCGGCCTGTTTCGTCAGCAAATCCGCGGGGTCCGCGGGGCGGAACCGGCCGCTGTCCAGGTCCACCGTCCCGTTCGCGCAGTTCAGCACCCCCGGCTTCGCGTCCAGCGCATCCGGGGCCGCGGCCACCTGGGCGTAACTGCGGGCGAGGGTCAGCATGTCCCGCACGGCCCGCGCCGTCTCGGACCGCGCCGCGTGGCGGGCCAGTTCCCAGAAGGCGTCCCGGTCAAGCCCCGCCTGGGCCGCCTCGCCGCGGATGGACCGCGCCGGTGCGGGACGGCGCCAGATGGGCGCCGTCCCAGACCAGCCACTGGTTCCACTGGTGGACGAAGCGGACCCGTTCGCCGTGCCGGGCGACGAAGCGGTCCGCGTTGCCGACATCAGACAAGGCGAACTCCGGGCCGTCCTGGCGGGGCAGGGCCGCCTGGAGGGCCGCGTATGTGCCGTCACCCAGCAGGCCGGTCATCATGGACCAGCCCGCGACGGCCAACCCGTCCCGGTGCTTCTCGTAAGTCGCCAGCAGGGCCGCGGCGCGCTTCTCCGGCTCATCGTCGCCGGCCTGGGCCGTGATGGCGTCCAGGACGGCCAGCGCGTCGCCTTCGGCCACCCCGGACTTCGCCAGGATGCCGGCCAGCGCCAGGGCCAGGTCCTGGCGGTGCCCCGTGCGCAGCAACTTAAGCGCTGCGCGGCGCGGTGTCGGTGGTGCAGGCGAGGAGTTGCTGCGCTGTGCCGGGCGCGCGGCGGCGTTTGGCGACGCGGCCGCCGACGCGCAGGCAGCGGGCGATGCGCGCCAGCACCCGCGCGAGGGCGGCCGCGTCGTCGAGCGCGCCGGCCAACCCCAGCGCTCGTTGCCGCACCGTGCGCGCCGCCTTGAGGAGGCTGCGGTCGGGGTGCGCCCAACTGCCGGCGAGCAGCACCCAATGCTGGATCAGCAGCGCCAGCAGCTTGGCGTAGACCTCGGAGAGGATGCGCCAGGGCTTGCCGCTGGGGGTCTTGTCGAGGCGGCCGTAGGTCTTCCACAGGTCGAAGAGCTTCTCGATCTGCCAGCGCGCGCGCGCAGCAGCACCAGCGCCTCGTCGAGCGCGAGCAGCGCCGGCGGCACGTTGCTGACCAGGATCGTCCAGGCCGCCAGGGCCAGCCGGGCGGCGCTGACCGCCTGCCCGCGCCGGCGCGCCGCCGCCCGCAGCGCCCGCCGGCGCGCCTCGGCCACCGCCTGGGGCACCCGCACCGCCAGGAGCCGGGCGGGGAGCTGCGCGGCGGCGCCGACCAGCACCGGCCGGTCGAGCCGGTCCGCCGCGCGCAATTCCGCCAGGAGGTCCAGCCGCGCGCCGTCCGGGGCGCAGACGACGGTGCCGGCCTGCGGCCGGCTGAGCCAGTAGCCGCCGCGGGCGGCGAGGGCGCCGAAGAGCCCGAGGTCGAAGAAGCCCAGGTCGGCCGAGCGCAGCCCGCCGGGGGGCAGGGCCAGCGGGTCCAGCGGCAGGGTGCGGTCGTGCTCGCGCCCCGCGGCGAGCACCGGCCCGACGAGCGCCCCGCTGACGAGGTCGTGGGCTTAGGCCGGTTTTGTGGACAGATCGAGTCTAGGCCGCCTGCGCCTCCCGAGCAAGAGCCATTTCGTAAGCCACCGGGCTCCGGTAGCCGAGCGCGGAGTGTGACCGCTGCCGGTTGTAGAAGGCCTCGATCCATGCGCAGATGGCCAGCCGCGCCGCCCGGCGGGGCGGCCAGGGGCGGGTATCGACGAGTGCGACTTTGCGCGTGGCGAAGCAACGCTCGGCCATCGCGTTGGCGTAGCAATCCCCGGCCCGGCTCATCGAAACGGCGATGCCCTGGGCGGCGAGGGCCGCCTGATACGCGCCGGCCGTGTCCTGGCAGCCGCGGTCGGGGTGGTGGACGAGGCCCGCCGCCGGTTTCCGGGCCGCGAGCGCCATCGCGAGCGCGTCGACGGCCAGCTCGGCGCGGCGGTGGTCGGCCATGGCCCAGCCGACGACCCGGCGCGAGTGGGCGTCGAGCAGCACGGCCAGGGAGAGCCACCCCGCCCCGGTGGCCACGCAGGCGATGTCGCCGATCCACCGCCGGTCGGGGGCCGGGGCGGCGAAGTCGCGCGCCACCGGGTTCGGCGCCGGCGGCCGCGCCGGGTCGGCGACCGTGGTGCGCGCCCGCCGGCGGCGGCGGCAGCCGACGAGGCCGGCCGCGCGCATGAGCCGGGCGACCCGGCGGCACCCGCGGCGGGCGCCCTCGGCCCGGAGCGCGGCATGCCCGCGCGGCGCCCCAGACGTGCGGCGGCTGCCCTCGTAGACCTGCGTGATCTGCTCGGTCGGCGCGTTGTCGGCGGTGGCGCGCGCCGAGACCCCGCGGCGCGCCCAGGCATGGTAGCCGGACCGGGCGACGCCCAGCACGCGGCACACGAGGACAACGGGGGAGGTGGCCCGCTCCGCGTGGATGCACCGATACCGGCTCATAAGGTCTCCTTCGCGAAGTAGGCCGCGGCTTTGCGCACGATGTCCCGCTCCTGCTGGCGCACCTTGACCGCGCGCCGCAGCCGGCGCCACTCCTCGCGCTCCGCCGTCGTCAACTCCCCCGGCGCCCCGCGCCCGGCGTCGATCGCGGCGCGCTTCAGCCAGCCGCGCAGCGCCTGCTCGGAGACGCCCAGCTCGCGGGCCAGTTCAGGGATGCCCGTGCCGCTGGCACGGGCCAACTCCACCGCCTCCGCCCGGAACGCCGGGGGATAGGGCGCATGCGCCTTGGCCACCGTGAACTCCTTTCCGCGGACCCTCGTCTCCAGTATCCAGGTGTCCACGGAACCGACGCAAGCCCACAACCGCAGAACGGGTAAGCATGGACATTCACGTTTCAATCCTCACCCGGCGCGAAGGCCGGGTGCTACGCCGGACGCCGACGCCGCGGCGCTGCGCGTCAACGGTTTCAATCCTCACCCGGCGCGAAGGCCGGGTGCTACTGGTCGATTCGCACCACCCGCAGCCATACGGGCAGCGTTTCAATCCTCACCCGGCGCG
>DASSSV010000746.1:0-3211 GCA_035708265.1 Thermomicrobiales bacterium
TCAGGGTGCCGGCACGCAGGCCGCCCGCCGCCAGCAGCATGACCAGCCCGGCGCCGATGCTGACCGTGTTGGCGGTGATCGCGTCGAGCGCCTGCGTCGCCAGGCGGTCGGCCAGCATCGCGCCGCGCCGCCGCTCGTTCAACCGGCGGAAGTGCGCCACGACCCGCGCCTCGGCGCCGGCCGCCTGCAGCGTCGGCACGGCCGCCAGGATGTCGCCGATCGCGCCGGCGACCTGGCTGGTGGCCCGGCTGCTGGCCGCGCGGTAGCGGCCGAGCGCGTCGCTGGCCCGCCGCGCCACGGCGACCACGACGACGAGCGGCAGGATGGCGACCAGCGTCATGCGGACGTCGATCCGCAGGAGGATCACGAACGCCGCGACGGCGAAGAGGCCCGTGCCGATGACGTCGTCGAGCCAGTCGAGGTTGTCCTCGGCCTCGTGGGCGTCGTCGCGGAAGCGGCTGATCGCCTCGCCGATCGAGCAGGGCAGCGCGGCGGCCCCCGGCCGGGCCAGGATGTGCCGGAGCAGGTTGCGGCGCAGCAGGCCGTTCATCGTGAACCGGCACATGACCTCGGCGTAGCCGCCGCCGAGCATCAGCGCCGCGCGGGCCACGGCGACCGCCGCCAGCAGCGCGATCAGCCCGGTCGTGCCGACGGCATAGTGGGCCCGGCCGGTGAGGGTGTCGAAGAAGGCGGCGGCGAGCAGCCCCGGCAGGAGCGGCGCCGTGTGGATCACGGCCCAGAGGATGACGTGGGAGAGGTAGAGCCGGGGCGCGTAGCGGGCCATCCTGAAGAGGTTGCGCCAGGTCGGCAGCGGCTTCACCGGGCCACCTCCTCCGCGGCGACCCGCAGCAGCCCGGCGAAGCGGGAGGCGGGGTCGGCGGCGAGGGCCAGCCGCGGCCCGTGCTCGCGCACCCGCCCCTCCTCCAGGACGAGGATGTCGTCGGCGTGGGCGAGCGTGGCGAGCCGGTGCGCCACAATGACGCCGGTGCGGCCGTCGAGCAGCCGGCCGAGCGCCGCCTGCACCAGCCGCTCGGTCGCGGGGTCGAGGCGCGAGGAGGGCTCGTCCAGGATCACGACGTCGGGGTCGCGCAGGAAGATCCGCGCGCAGGCGAGGAGTTGCGCCTGCCCGGCCGAGAGCCCTTCGCCGCCCGGCCCGAGCACCGTGTCGAGCCCGTCGGGCAGGTCGCGCAGCCAGCCGGCCAGGCCCAGCGCCTCCAGCACGGCGGCGAGCCGGTCGTCGGTCACGGCGCCGTCGAAGAGGGTCAGGTTGTCGCGCAGGCTGGCGTTGAAGAGGTGGACCTCCTGCGTGACCAGGCCGACGCGCGCCCGCACCGCCGCGAGGCGGGCCGCGCGCAGGTCCACGCCGCCCAGGCACACCGCGCCGGCGGCCGGGTCGTAGAAGCGCGCGAGGAGGCGCGTGAGCGTCGTCTTGCCGCTGCCGGTGCGCCCGACCACGCCGAGCACGCGGCCCGGCGCCAGGTGGACGCTGACGTCGCGCAGGACCGGGACGTCCGGCGCGTAGCCGAACGTCACGCCGTCCAGGTCCACGCCGAGCGGACCGGGCGGCAGCGCGGCGCCGGGGCCGTCGGCCAGGCGCGGCGCGGTGCCTAGCAGCCCCTCGATCCGGCCGATGCTGGCGTCCGCCTGCTGGAAGTCCTGCACCTCGGTGCGGATCTGCTCGGTCGGCTGCCGCAGCACCTCCGTGTAGCGGAAGATCAGGTAGACGGTGCCGATCGTCAGCGCGCCGGCCTTGAAGAGCGCGGCGCTCAGCGCGAGGGCGGCGACCGTGCCGAGCGCGAAGAGCGCGCTGACGGCGTAGAGGGCGTAGCCCCACATCCCCGCCACGCGGTTCACCGCCAGCCACGAGCGCATCACCTCGGCGCAGCGGCGCAGCACGAACGCGCCGGCCCCGCTCGACCGGATGTCCTCGGTCCCGGCCAGGTACTCGCCGAGGAAGCCGTAGAAGTCGGCGCCGGCCTGGCGCTCGGCGGCCCAGGACGGGGTGGCGGCGGCGCGGACGCGCAGCATCGCGGCCAGGGCCGTCGCGACGAACGCGCCGAGCGCCAGGCCGACCCGCCAGTCCACGCCGCAGAGCAGCGCGACCACACCCAGGATCAGGAGGCCGTTGCCGAGCACGTAGACGACGAACCGCGAGAAGAAGCGGGCCAGCGTGCCGACGTCGCCGTCCACCCGCTCGATCAACTCGCCCGGCGTGTGGGCGGTGTGGAAGGCGGCGTCGAGGCGCAGCAGGTGGGCCAGCAGGTCGGCGCGCAGCGCGTTCGTCGCCGCCCAGCTCACGTTCTCGGCCACGTAGGTCTCGGCGACCGCGACGCCCTGCCCGACCAGGGCCAGGGCCATCGTCGCCAGCGCCAGGGCGATCAGCACGCGCAGCGCGCCGCCCGCGGTCGCCCGGTCGATGAAGCGGGCCGCCACCAGCGGCGTGACCACCTGCACGCCGATGGCGGCGCAGAGGATCGCCGCCAGGAGGGCCATCCGCGGCCACTCGGGGCGGAGGTAGCGGGCCAGGAGCCGCCAGTAGCGGCGCAGGGTCTCCAGAGAACGCACGCGATACTCCCTCGTCTGGCCGCGCGGCGTCGCGCGGCGAATACGCTCGAACCGGGGGCTACGCCCGCGCGACGTCGGCCAGGTAGTGCGCGCGGTTGAGCGGGTCCGGGCCGATACGCGCCCTGGTCGGCGGCTCGCCGTCCACCGGCACGTAGCCGGCGAAGCTCGACACCCAGCTCCCCTCGCCGCGCGTCAGACCGGGCAGGTGTTGCTCGACGCCGTGCAACTCGGCGGTGGGGATCTCGCAGACGAGGCGGTACGACGCGCCGTCGCGGTAGGCGTTGCGCATCGTCGCGCGCGCGTGCATCAGCGCGCCGCAGACCGCGCCGAAGGTGTCCTCCGGGATGTCGAGCTCGAACGCCTCGACCGGCTCACAGACCGCGGTGCCGGCCTGACGCAGAGCCTCCAGCAACACGAGCGGGGTGAGTTTGCGGAAGTCTCCGGCGGTGCTCGCCACCGAGTTGAAGCCCGCCTGGGTGAGCGTGACGGCGCAGTCGGTCACCTCCCAGCCGCACAAACCTTGCTTGAACGCCTCGTAGATCGTCTCCTCGACGGCGCGGTAGAAGGCGAGCGGCAGGGCGCCCAAATCGCGCTCGTAGCGGATGCCGCTGCCGCACGGGGCCGGCTCGACGCGGAAGCCGAGGGT
>DASSSV010000747.1:0-5271 GCA_035708265.1 Thermomicrobiales bacterium
GCGCGCCGCGGTGAGGCCGGCCGCCCCGCCGCCGATCACCGCCAGGTCGTAGACCGTCCCCATCGCGCCTCACTTCACGCTCGTCGCCCCGATCCTCCCGGCGGCCGGATCCGCCGGCAAGGCTTTGAGGCACTGTCGCGCGAGTGCGCCATCGGGCCGGCGCGCACACCGAGGATGGGCGAGACACGCGCGCGATGCAGTCGCCCCTGCCGGGGCGCCCGCGCCATCCCCAGCGGCGAGCGCCGGCGGGGCCGGAGCCGGCTACCGGCCGCGCAGGCGGCGCCAGGCGGCGCGCGCCTCCGGGAGGACGAGCGGCACGCTGGCGCAGGTGGCGGCCGAGGCGAGCAGGCACCAGGCGCAGAAGGCGCGGTGCCGCGTCCACTGGTCCGCGGTCAGCTTGCCCGCGACGGCCGCGTCGAGCCCCACCTTCGCCGCCAGCAGGAGCGGCAGCCAGGGCTGGTCCGTCGCGCGGGCGGCCCCGCCCGCCGCGGCCAGGCCCAGGGTCGCGGCGTAGCTCCCCAGGCCGAGCGCGCCGTCGGGCATCGCCAGGCGGGCGTAGGCCTCCGCCGATGCGTCGACCGCGTCGGCGTCGAAGAATGGGAGCGGCGGGTCGGGCAGGTGCTCGATAAGGCCCAACTGATAGAGCGCGATCATGCCCATCGCGCCGATCGCCACGAGCGACAGCCCGGCCACGGCGCGTCGCCGGGCCAGGTAGGGTCCCCGCCCCCGCCGCAACTCCGCGCTGAGTGCTTCCGGTCGCATCGGCCCTCCCACGCCCATCGAGGTGATCGTTGTCCCACCGTCTCCCGCGGCGGGCGTGCGCGGTTCAACGCACCCGCCGGGGAGGCGATGCAAGTCCGGTGCCGCCCGTGCTGCGAAACGCCACATCCCCGAATGCACGCGGCGGACGACGGCGGCGCTACCGCGTCGCGAGCCCCGGTACCCGCCCGACGCGGGCGAACGCGGCCGGGCGCAGCAGCGGCCACAGACCCAGCACCATGCCGAAGACGATGTGCTCGACGCCGAAGGAGAAGCCGACCATCCGCGGCATGCCGCCCGCGCCGACGAGCGGCAGCACCACCAGCGCCATGATGCCCAGCACGACCAGGCCATAGACGATGCCGGCCACGAGGCCGAGCGGCCCCGCCAGGCCGACCTGTCGCGCCAGGAGCGCGAAGACGACGCCGTACAGGGCGCCCCACAGCAGGTGGATCACGGCGCCGAGCAGCAGCGGGCCGAGATTGACGTGCGTCACCATCATCGAGGCCATCATGTCCTTGCCGCCGACCAGCGGCGAGGCGATGCCGTAGAGCGGGGTCAGGAAGCCCTGGCCGAGCGCCGCCGAGGCGAGCATCGCCTCCATCGCCATCGCCACGGCGGCGACGACGCCCCAGAGCGCGCCACGGACCAGGAATCGCGAGAGCGCCTGCGCGCGCGTGTCGTCCACGGAATAGCTCCTTCCGGCGGAGCCGGTGCGGTGTGGGAGAACGGTCTGCCGCCGGCGGGCCCGCCGTGCTCCTCCCACCATACGGGAGGGCGTGCCGGGCGACGGTGACGCTCGCTACGTTCGCGCCGGGCGCGTGACGGGACGGTGCGGCGGCGGGCGGCGCTAGGTCGGCGGGGGGACGCGGCGGAGCTGGGCGAGGGTCGCCGCCGCGAGCGCCGCGGCGCCGGCCGCGCCGAGCGTCGCGGGGGCCGGCCGCCAGCGCCGCGGGGCCAGCGCCGCGCCGACGACGAGCCCGAGGAGCACGCCGCTGGCGCGGCCCCAGGCGGTGTGCCCGGCCGGCGCCGGCGCGACGCGCGCGAAGTAGCACCAGGCGCCGGCGCCCGCGGGGAGGGCGAAGCGGAGCGCCGCCAGCGGCGGGAACCAGGCCGGCAGCCGCCCGCGCGCGACGAGCTGCCCGAACGTGGCCAGCCAGCAGACGGCGTCGGCCAGGCCGTCGTGCCACTGCCCGAGCTGCGTGCAGCGCCCGGTGCGGCGCGCCAGCGGGCCGTCGAGCAAGTCGCTCAACCCCGCGACCGCGGAGAGGGCCAGCAGGGCCCCGTCCCCGTAACCGGGCGGCCGGCCGCCGTGCGCGAGGAGGTCGGCCAGCACCGCCGCGCCGAGCGCGCCGCGCAGGTGCGTCAGCGCCAGCGGCGGCCCGAGCGCCGGGAAGAGCGGGGCCGCCAGCGCGGCGCGGTTGAGCCCGAGGTGGACGTAGGTGTCGCCGACCTGCCCGCCGAGCACGGCGAGGGCGAGGGCCGCGCGCCGCGCGTCCCGCCACCGGCCGGCCGCGAGGGCGAGGGTGAGCGCGGCGAGCGCGGCCGACTCGACGACCCAGGAGCGGGCCAGCGCGGGGTGCCGGCGCGCGGTGTAGCGCGCCTGCCGCCAGGAGCGCGCCAGGAAGAGCACCCAGGCCGGGGGGCGATAGCCGTCGGCGCGGAGCTGGCGCAGGGCCCCGGCGGTCCAACTCTCCGCCCAGGCGGCGTCCGCCCAGCCCGCGTCCACACCCGGCCGGCCGGGACCACCCGCACCGCGCGCGCCGCGCCCGCTCACGAGGCCCCGCGCTTCGCCCAGCGCCACGCCAGCCCGGCGAGGAGCGCGCCGCCGAGCGCGAGCCCGCCCAGGCCCAGGTTTCCCGCGACGCGCTCCAGCCGCGGCCAGTTCGCGCCGAGCGTGTAGCCGAGCAGGCCGTAGGTGGTGGCCCACAATGCGCCCCCGAGGATGTTGTAGCGGGTGAAGGTGGCGAAGCGCATCCGGTGGACCCCGGCCAGGAACGCCGCCGAGACGCGGAGCGGCGCCGCGAAGCGGGCGACGACGACGGCCTTGTCGCCGTGCCGGGCGAAGAACGCCTCGCCCGCGGCCAGCGCCGCGTCGAGGCGCGCCCAGCGCCCGGCGCGCCGCCGCAGCGCGCGGCCCCAGCGCCGGCCGGTCCCGTAGCCGAGGGTGTTGCCCAGGATGGCGCCGCCCATCGCGACCGCGACGACGAGCGGGAGGTGCAGGCGGCCGGTGGCGGCGTAGGCGGCGGCGAGCAGCAGCAGCGTCTCGCCCGGCGCGGGGATCCCGCCGGTCTGGAGGGTCACCGCCACGCCGACGGCGGCGTAGGCGAAGGTGTCGAGGAGTCGCCCGAGGGCGGCGAGATCAGTCACGGCACCCTGGTGTTCCACTGAGGCCGAGTGCGTCGCTCGCGCGGCAAGGGGTCGGGGATCGGACGATGGACGCGGGACCGCCCGCGCCCGCCGACGCAGCGTACCCGATCCGCTGTCGCGCGTCGAAGGCCGGGGCGCGGTCGCGCTGCGTCGCGCGAGACGCACGCGGACACCGCCGGCGGGCGCGTGTCGCGGGATCGCCCCCGGCCGGCCCTGGCGCCCCGCCGGGCTCGCCACAGCGTACCGGCGCGCACCCGGCCGGTCTGTAGCGCCGATTACCGCGCCGCGCCCGGCGCCGCGGTACGCTCGCGGCCGGGGGCTCGCCGTCGGCCGGCGTGGCGCCGCCCCATCGAGCGGGAGGAACCCGGGTGGAGCCGATCAGCGTCGCGCGGATGGTCGAGGTCGACCGCCTGATGGTCGCCGAGTACGGCATCGCGCTCCTGCAGATGATGGAGAATGCCGGCCGCGGCGTGGCCGCCGTCGCCCGCGCGCTGCTCGGCGGGAGCGCGGCGGGGCGGCGCGTCGTGGTGCTGGCGGGCAAGGGGAACAACGGCGGCGGCGGCTTGGCCGCGGCGCGCCACCTGGCGAACGCCGGCGCGGCCGTCGCCGTGGCCCTGAGCGCCGCCCCCGCCGCGCTGGGGGCGGTCCCGGCGCGGCAGCGCCGCACGCTGGCCCGTATGGGCGTGCCCGGCAGCGAAAGGGAGGCCACGGCGGACGCGCTGCCCGCGCTGCTCGCGCGGGCCGACCTCGTGGTGGACGCGCTCATCGGCTACCGCCTGCGCGGCGCACCGCGGGCGCCGGTCGCCGCGTTCATCCGCGCCGCCAACGCGGCGCCGGCGCCGCGGCTCGCGCTCGACCTGCCCTCGGGCCTCGACGGCGACCGCGGGATCCCCGCCGACCCGACCGTGCGGGCCGACGCGACCGTGACGCTGGCCTGGCCCAAGGCCGGGCTGCTCGCCCCGGCCGCGCGGCCCGTCGTCGGCCGGCTCTACCTGGTCGACATCGGCGTCCCGGCCGGGGTCTACCGGGCGGTGGGGGTCGAGCCGGGCGCGCTCTTCGCCCGCGGGCCGCTCGTGCGCATCCGGGTCACGGACGGCGGCCGGGCGGTGGCCGCCGGCGCGCCGGCCGACGAGGGGCCGCCGTGAGCCCACGGCAGCCGTCACCCGGCAGCCCTGTCCCTGATGGCCGCGGCAATTCACCCGCGGGTGGCGCCCGTACCGCTCCGGGGGTGGCGGACCCACGGCGCTTTCTTCCCGGCCGCCATGCTCGTGCGCGCCGGCCTCGGTGGGCGCTCCTCGCCGCGGGCATCGTGGCCTCATCCCGCCCACCTGCCGCGAGGCGGGGGCAGCACGCGCGTGAAGCCCTCGCTCAGGGGTTCGCTTCCTCGCTCCTGTAAGTAACCGTCTCGTCGCCAGCGCGCAGCCTCGCCTCCCAGGTGATGGGGATCGCCCCGCGCAGGCTCTCGTGGACAGGGCAGCCGGCTGGGTGGACCCGCAGCGCGCGCTCCGCCGCCGCGCGGTCCCCCGGCGCGACCGCCAGGTCGTAGCGGACATGGATCGCCAGGATGCGGATGGTCGTCCGGTTGGGGCCGGCGATGCGGCCCTCGACGGCGGCCGTGAAGCGCTCCGGGTCGACCTGGACCTGCCGTGCCGCCAGCGCGCCGCGCAGCGTGCCGTACATTCACCCGCCGGCCGCGGCGACGATCTGGTCGAGCGTGGAGGCCACGGGCGGCCCCTCCGTCACGCCGTAGTGCGCCCGCAGCGCGCCCTGCACGCCGTAGACGACCGGCTGCGCCACCTCGCCGAGGTAGGCGTGGCGGTAGCCGTGCCGGAACTCGATCCGCGCCCGCGAGAGGTACTCGAACTCGTCGGCCATGTTTGCTCCCTCCAGTCGCCTGGGGCGATAGGCACACCAGCCCTCCGCGTCGCTCAGCCGAAGGCCGCGCGGAACTCGCGCACGGCCTTGGGCCCGTTGCGCTCCAGGCCCCGGTAGAAGGCGTCGCGGTCCTGGTCGCGGTAGTCGAGGCGCTCGACGCGGAAGGGCGCCAGCCGCTCGCCCGCGCGGCGGCGCGCGGGGATCGCCAGGACATACTCCAGCGCGTTCGCGACGCTGTGCGCGTCGGTCCAGTCGGACTTGTAGACC
>DASSSV010000748.1:0-18696 GCA_035708265.1 Thermomicrobiales bacterium
GCGGTTGCAACCGCGGGCGCGCGGCATCAACCGCCCGCGCGTCCAGCCACCGCCTCGTCCGTCGCGCGACGCGGTCGCCTACCAGCCACCCGGCCCGCCCTGAACGCGCGCCGGGGCAATGATACACTTCCGTCGCCGGGCGGGGCGGGCCGGCGACGTCGTGACCGCCGTCCCGCCCCGCATGGACTACGCGCCAGAGGGGTCGTGCTGCGTCACCTGTTCTTGAGCGTCTGCGCCGTCCTGGCCGACAGGACGCGCCCGCCGCCGCGCGCGAGGAGCGTCTATGCCACGCCGTATCGGGCGCGGCGGCGGGCGGGGCGCGGCGTCGCCTGGGCGGCGGTCGCCGCGGGGGTGCTGGCGCTCGCGTGCTGCGGCACGCTCGGCCTCGGCGCGCTCTGGCTGCAGCGGGCGGCCGATCGCTACACCGCGCTCGCCTTCCCCACGCCGACGCGCACGCCGGACATCGCCGCGCTCGGCGCCGGGCCGGTCGTCGGGCCGCCGTCGCTCCAGCCGGAGCAGATCCGGGCGATCCTGGCGAGTTACGACTCGCCGGCGGTGGACGACGCGCAGGCGTTCTACGACCTGGGCGTGCAATACGGCATCGACCCGGCCTACGGCCTCGCCTTCTTCGTCGTGGAGAGCCACGCGGGCACCCGCGGCGTCGCCCGCGAGACCCGCAACATCGGCAACATCCGCGCCCGGCCGGGCGAGCCGACCTACCAGGGCTACCGCCTCTACGCCACCTGGCGCGAGGGGATCGAGGACTGGTACCGGCTGATCGCCGAGACCTACGTCAAGGAATGGCAACTCACGACGGTCGACGCGATCCTGCCGGTCTATGCGCCGCACTGGGACGACAACGACCCCGGCGCCTACGCCCGCGCGGTGAAGATGCTCGTGGCGGGATGGCGCGGGCTGTGACGAGTGGGAAAGGGGCCGTGCAGCACGCCGTAACGCATGACGGACTGGAGATCGCCTACTGGACCGAGGGCGCGGGGACGCCGGTGGTCTGGTTGCAGGGGCTCAACGCGGATCATACCGCCTGGGCCTCGCAGGTCGCCGCGTTCCGCGGCGAGTACCTGTGCATCGCGATCGACAACCGGGATGTAGGGCGGAGCGGGCGCGCGAGCGGCCCCTACACGCTCGCCGACATGGCCGGCGACGTCCGCACGGTCCTCGACGCGCTGGCGGCGCCGGACGCGCACGTCGTCGGGCTCTCGATGGGCGGGAGCATCGCCCAGCACCTCGCGCTGGCCGCGCCGGAGTGGGTGCGCAGCCTGACGCTGGTGTCGTCCTTCGCGCGCCCCGACGCGCGCCTGGTGGAAATCCTGGAAGCCTGGCGGGCGATCTACCCGCGGCTCGGGCCGGCCGAGTTCGCGCGGCAGGCGTGGCCCTGGCTCTTCTCCTGGCGCTTCTTCGAGCGCCCGGCCAACGTGCGCAACCTGCACCGCTACGCGGAGAACAACCCCACGCCGCAGCAGCCGGACGCCTTCGCGCGCCAGGTCGGCGCGAGCCTGGGGCACGACACCCGCGCGCGCCTGGGCGAGATCGCGGCGCCGACGCTGGTGATCGCGGGCGCCGAGGACGCGCTCGTCCCGACTTATCTGGCGCAGGAATTGGCGGCGGGCGTCCCCGGCGCGGCCTATGCGGAACTGGCCGGCGCCGGCCACTCGGCCAACCTGGAAGGGCGCGCCGAGTTCAACCGCGTCCTGCGGTCCTTCCTCGCCGCGCACTGACCTCGACGTAAGCCCTTGCCCCTCTCACGACACCTTTTCCCATCAGCGGTCGAAGCGCCAGCGCGTCGCGCCGTATGGCTCCGCGGTGGCGACCCCGACGGCCGTGTGGAACGTGAAGCGGTAGAGCTGCCAGGGAGGCGGGCCGGCGCTCGGGGCGCTGTACGGCGCCGTGAGCGCATCGCCAGCCACCTCGGCCGGCCACCCGCCCACGCGATACAGGTCGGCCACCCGCTCCAGCGTTGGCCGATCGGTGACCCTGGCCGCCTCGCCTTCGAGGACGAGGTCGATGCCCGCGAGGCTGACGGAGATCGTACAGGCCGGGTTCGCCGCCAGGTTGCGCGCCTTGCGGGTCGCGGGCCCGCTCGTGAAGTAGAGATCGCCGTCGAGCCAGAGGGCGCCGACCCCGGCCGCGTGGGGGCGGCCGTCCGGGCGGGATGTGCCGAGGAAGAAGGTGGTGCCCGGCCCCGGCGGGCCGGCGGCGAGCAGGTCGCGCGGCCGGCTCCACGGCAAGGCGGGGGAGCCATAGCGATCGAGATTGGTGACTGCGGCAGGCGCCCGGTCGGTCATCTGGTCACCTCCAGAACTCGCCGACTCCCTGCCGACACCGTATGTTCGTCCGGCGAAGCCCAAGATCGACAACGGGCCGCCGTTCGCCATCGCGCAGCAGGCCGCCCGAGATCCCAGGCCGCCGCCGACCTTCCTGGACGCCTTCGCGAGTCGAGCCGACCGGCCGGGACGCTACTTGCGCGCCCCGCCCTTGACCGGTGCGCCACCCTTCGCGGGCGCGCCGCCCTTGGACTCGCCGGGGATCCAGCCTTCCGGCATCTCCGGCTGCTCGCCGAAGAAGAACTCTTCCATCTGCTCGTTGAGCGCATCGCGCGTGGCGGGGTCGAGCAGGTTCAGGCCGTAGTGGTTGATCATGATCGTGAGCTGGCCCTGCCACTGGCGCCAGGCTTCGGCGGAGATGTGCTCGTAGATGCGCTGGCCGAGCTCGTCGTTGAACGGCGGCTTCTCCAGCCCCGGCAGCAAGCGGCCCAGTTTCGCGCACTGCACCATGCGGACCATATGTGCCCCCTCATCGGCCGGCCCGGCGCCCCGGCCAGGCCCCCGGTTAATGCTAGGGAGCGGCGGGGGGGATGTCAAACGGCGCAGTCGGGAGTCGGGAGTCGGCAGTCGAAAGTACCGGCTGACTATTGCTGACCGGTTGCTCTACGGAAGCCGCCACTCCCGACTCCCGCCTCCCGCCTCCCGACTCGTCATGGCCCGAACGCCGCGTCCTGGCCGAGGACGACGAGGATGTCGACGCCGGCCGGTCGCTGGCCCTGGCCGGCCCTGACGGCGGTCTGCGGCAGGCCGAGTTTCTGCGCGAGCAGGAACGCCTCGTCGCCCTGGCCGGTGTAGTCGTAGATCACCGTCGTCGGCATCGTCTCCGACACGACCGTCTCGTCCACCGTCGCGCCGTTGAAGCCGGCCGCGTGCAACTTATCGACCGTCCGCCCGGCGAGGCCCGGGATCTGCGCGCCGTTGCGGACGGCGATGTGGAGCCCGGCGTCGGGCGTCGGCGTCGTGGGCGGCTCGGCATCGGGGATCATCTCGCGCACCCGCGCGCGGGCCTTGCTCCAATCCACCGTGAGGTAGTCGATGCCGGTATCGGGGTCGGTGTAGTCGCTGACCAGGTCCTGCAGCGAGTAAGTCTTGATGTTCTCGCGCGGGATGCCCTGGCCGAGTTTGGCGAGCGCGGCGGCCTGCTGTACCGTCAGGTCGGTCTTGATCGAGTTGCCGAGCACGTCGGCCAGTTGCCAGAACTTGCTGACGAGGTCGCGCGAGAGCGCCTGCTGGCGGAGGCCGAGGATCACCTGCTGCTGCCGGGCCTCGCGGCCGAGGTCGTTGTCGGCGTGGCGCGTGCGGGCGTACCAGAGCGCCTGCTGGCCGTTGAGGTGATGCAGACCGGCGCTGAAGTAGATCGCCTGGTAGCCGTTGGTGACGGTGGGGTATTCGTCGTCCTTGATCGGATAGGGCGCGTCCACCGTCACGCCGCCGAACGTATCGACGATCTTCTCGAAGCCGTTGAAGTCGACCTCGGCGAAGTAGTGGATGTTGATCCCGAAGTTGACGTAGATCGTGCGCTTGAGGAGCCCGGCGCCGCCACCCGGGTAGTGGTCCATATCGCCGTAGACGAAGGCGGCGTTGATCTTGTCGTCGTTGTAGCCGGGGATCTTGACTTTGAGGTCGCGCGGCAGCGACATGATGCCGACCGTCTTGGTCGCCGGGTCGATGCTGGCGACGATCATCGTGTCGGTGCGGCCATATTCGTCCTCCGGGCGCTTGTCCACGCCGATCAGGAGGATGTTGATCCGCTCCTTCTTGTCCCAGTCGGGCAGCGGCAACACCGTCGGCTGGCCGGTCTTCGGGTCAGTGACGACGTTGGGCACCGGCGTGACGATGACCTTGTTGAGCGTCGTGTCGACCTTGTAGAAGAGCGGCGCGGAGAGGAGCATCCCGCCGATCGCCAGGATCGGGACGGCGGCGAAGAGGAACGCCAGGCGCGGCCGCCGCTCGGGCAGCGGCGCCCGGCCGTTCGCGCGCCCGCGGCGCGCCCACCGTCTGCTGCGCTGTCGCTGGTTGTCGATGGTCCCGTCCCCCATCTCGCCCGCGGGCCCGCCCGGCGGGCCGGCATCTCGCCCCCCGGGCCAGCGGGCGCCCCCGCCCCCGCCGCGCCCACCCGGCGCCACGACCTCAGACCGGTGCCGAGGGGGGAGTATACCGCATCCGCCGCGATCCCGCCCCGGCGCGATCGTCCCCGGCTCGCCCCCGGTGAGTACAACGCGCGGGGCGCGCCGGCGTTGCACGTACACCTATGGGCGGGGGAGCGGGTGGGCTGGCGGTTGAGGCCGCGCCTGCATGGCAGGCCCGCGCGCTGGCACTCCGCCACGAAACCCGCCGGCGCGGGTTGGGTCGCGAGCCGCGGCGCTGTGGTACAGTTCCCGCGGCCCGCGCCCGTATGCGTGGGCCAGCGACATGACCGGCAGGACGCAGGAGGGGGATGGATGGCGGACTACGAGCGCACGCTGGTGATCGTCAAGCCGGACGGCATGCAGCGCGGGCTGGCGGGCGAGATCCTCGGGCGGCTGGAGCGGCGCGGCCTCAAGATCGAGGGCCTCAAACTGATGCAGATCGACCGCGCGCTCGCCGAGCGGCACTACGCCGAGCACCAGGGCAAGGGCTTCTACGAGGGACTGGTCTCTTACATCACGGCCTGCCCGGTCGTCGTCGCCGTTTTCGCCGGGGTGGGCGCGATCGCCGCGGTCCGGGCGACCGTCGGCAAGACCAACCCGGCCGAGGCGGCGCCCGGCACGATCCGCGGCGACCTGGCGCTCGAAGTGGGGCGCAACCTGATCCACGCCTCCGACGGCCCCGAGAGTGCGCGGCGCGAGGTCGGGCTCTTCTTCCGCCCCGACGACCTCCTCACCTATGCGCGCGCCACCGACCCCTGGATTACCGAGCAGGCCGGCAGGTAGGCTGGCGGCCCGCGCGGCCGGCTGCCGCCGCCTGGCCCGCGGTTGCAACCGCGGCTGGAGGCTCGCTGGCGCTCGCCGCGAAGTCCGCCTCCGCGGACTGGGGTTTCGGCCCAACCCGCGCAGACGGGTTTCGTGGCGAGCGTGAGCGAGCCCGTAGCCGCGGCTTCAACCGCGGGCGCGCCGCGACGGCAACCGCCCTTCCCACCCCCAACCTTCTCCTATAGCCCCTTCAGCCACCGCCTGTAGGACCACGCGGCTATTGCGCCCAGTGCTTTCTGCGTCCACAATGGGCGAAATGGGCGCCGCCGGGGGAACGCGGCGCGCCGGCCCGCGCGGCCGCGCGCCCGGCGACGGCGCCCGAGGGGTAGGAACGTAGGGAAGCGCTCGGCCCGACCTGACCGCCCGCGACGCCGCACTCGCCACGAGCGCGCCCGGCCAGGAGGCGCAATGCGACACCGCACCATCTTCACGACCGCCGGCGCGTGCCTCGCGCTGGCGCTGGCCCTGTTCGCCCTGCCGCACCCGGCCGGGGCGACCTGGCCGCCGACGCGCGCGCAGGCGCAGGCCCCGCCCGCGGTGCCCTTCGCCGGCGCCGTGACCTTCCGCGTCTTCGCCACGCGCGAAGGCCTGGTCGGCGGGACGACCGCCAACGGCCACGTCATCACCCCGCACGACCACTTCGTCTCTCTCCCCTCCCCGAAGGCCCTCGCCGCGAAGGACGGCCACGACAAGCAGGTGCTCATCACCTACAACGGCCGCCGCGCCATCGCGCCGGTCTGGGACGTCGGGCCCTGGAACATCCACGACAACTACTGGGATCCGCCCGAGCAGCGCGAGACCGGGAAGGACCTGCCGCGCGGCTGGCCGGCCGCCGAGGCGCAGTACTTCGACAAGTACATGAACGGCATCAGCGACAAGGGCTACCAGGTGAAGATCCCGGCCGGCATCGACATCGCCGACGGCACCTTCTGGGACGACCTCGGCATGACCGACGCCGACTGGGTCGACGTGACCTTCCTCTGGCTCAGCCCGGGCGGCGACGCGCGCTTCCAGCCGGTGCCGCCGTCGGTGCTGCTGCAGGCCGAGGCGATCCCGACGACGCCGACGCAGACCTACTTCCCCCAGAGCGGCCATACGCTGCGCGACACCTTCAAGCGCTACTGGGAAGCCAACGGCGGGCTCGCGCAGTTCGGCTTCCCGCTGACCGAGCCCTACCTGGAGACGAGCGCGGACGACGGCAAGACCTACCTGGTGCAGTACTTCGAGCGCGCCCGCTTCGAGTTGCACCCGGAGCACGCCGGCACACCCTACGAGGTCGAGCTCGGCTTCCTCGGCAAGACCTTCCACCAGCCCGACCCGCCGACCCAGGCCAAGCCCGGCGCGCGCTTCTTCCCGGAGACCGGGCACAACCTCGGCGGCCGCTTCCGGGCGTACTGGGAGGCGCACGGCGGCCTGAGCGTCTACGGCCTGCCGCTGACGGAGGAGATCCAGGAGGTCAGCCCGACCGACGGCAAGGTCTACACGGTGCAGTATTTCGAGCGCGCGCGCTTCGAGTACCACCCGGAGAACCAGCCGCCCTACGACGTGCTGCTCGGGCAGCTCGGTCGGCAATTGCTGACGCTGCGCGCGGCGGCGCGGTGAGTCGTCGCGCGGTCAGGCCCGCGCGGGCAGTTTGACGCCCCAGGCCCACCAGCCCGCGCCCCACCAGTTGGTCAGCGGGGTGCCGGCCGCGTCGAAGCGCCGCCAGAGGTCGCGCGCGCGCCCGAGCAAGGCGACGTAGGGGCGCTCGACCGGCCCGGGGAGGGTCAGCACCGGCACCGGGCGGTTGCCGCGGATGACGATGCCGCGCAGGCCGGCGGCGGCCATGTAGCGCCTGTAGGTGGCGAGGGAGTAGTCGTTCTCGAAGAAGTCGGGCCGGAAGAGGCGGCGCGCCTCGCGGAGCCCGCGGCCCGGCTTGCCCTGCGCGGCGTAGTAGGCGACGCGCGCGCCGGCGTTGAAGGCGGTGCCGAGCGTCTGCACCGAGAAGCGCTCCGGGACGATGTCGGCGAAGAACATGCCGCCCGGCCGGATCACCCGGACCATCTCGGCGATGACGTTGTCCACGTCGGCGAAGTGTTCGAGCAGGCCGAAACTGGTCAGGATGTCGAACGTGTCGTTCGGGAAGGGGAGCCGGTAGACGTTGCCGAGGGCGTAGTCGGCGCGGAGGCCGGCGCGGGCGAAGCGCCGGCGCGCGACGCGCAGCGCGGCGGGCGCGGCGTCGAGGAGGGTGCAGCGGTAGCCCCGGCCGGCGAGGAACGCCGAGACCTCGGCGCTGCCGCAGCCGCATTCGAGCACCGTCGCCGGCGGCGGCGGCAGGATCTCGGCGAGCGCCCGGCACTTCAACTCGGCGAAGAGCCGTTCCTGCGCCCCGAACTCCGGCTCCGCCTCCGCGGCCATCATCTCCCGCCACTGTCGCTCGAAGACCGGCAGTGAGCCGCGCGTGTCGAACCCCGCGTCCCTGGTCATGCCCCGATGTGCTCCTCTCGCGCCCTCGCCCGCTCCCCGCGGGCGCCGGAAGTATAGCCACGGCCCGCGCGCCGGGACAACCCGAGCGGGCAGTCGGGCAGCGTCGGCCTACGCGGGACCGCCGCCACTCGTCGGGGGCGACCCCAACGGGGCCAAGGCCAGTTCCACCCAGGCGTCCCAGGTCGCGCCGGGCGGCAGGAGGAGCAGACCGTGCGGCGCGCCGGGCGGGAGCAGGTTGGCCGCGCCGGCGACGCTCGTCCAGGGCTCGACGCAGACCGCCGGGCGCGCAGGCGGGCGGTAGACGACGACCTCGCCGAAGCGGTCGCCGGGGAAACGGATCGCGGTCGCGCCGGCCGTCGCCTCGACCGTGCCGGGCGGCAAATCAGTCAGGAGGAGCGAGGCAGCCTCCGCCAGGGCGGCCCAGGGCCACGGCCCGCCGGCCGGCTGGCGGTCGCCGGCCATCATCCCCGCGGCCAGCGGCCAGGCGCTCGCGGCCGGGACGCGCACGACGGCGTCGGGCGGGGCGGCGAGGTACGGGTGGAGCCCGAAGCCGAAGGGCAGCGCCTCGTCTCCGCGATTCTCCACCGTCACGTCGGCGCGCAGGCGCCCCGGCGCGACCCGCCACGTCAACGTCAGAGCAAAGGGCCAGGGGTAGCCAGCCCGTTCCGCGGGCGTCAGCATGGCGTCGTCGACGACGCAGGTGCAGGAGGCGGCGTCCCGGCGGGCGACGCGCCAGGGCCGGTGGGTCACGAGGCCGTGGCGATGGTCCCGGCCGTTATCGACGTTGAGCGGGAGGGTGTACTCGCGCCCACCGACGGTGTAGCGCCCCTGCGCGACCCGGCCCGGGAAGGGGAAGAGGACCGGGCAGCCGGCCGGCGCCGCCCCGGCGCGCAGCGCGTCCGGCCCCGGCACCGGCTCGATCACCGCGCGGCCATCCACGGCGAAGGCGACGCAGTTCGCGCCGAGCGCGGGTGCGATGGCCGCGACGGTGTCGCCGTCCCGCAAGGTGATCAGACCATCCCAACGGTTGTTCGCGCTCATGGTTTACTCCTCGCCCGTTGCTGCCCGGCTGCCCACGCCCGCGGTTGAAACCGCGGCTAGGGGCTCGCTCCGCTCGCCGCGAACCCCGTCTCCGCGGGTTGGGACGTGGCCGCGTATCCAGGCCGCGCCGGCGGCCTTCGTGGCGCGCAGCGCCCCAAGCCGCGGCTTCAGCCGCCCGGCCCCGTCGGATATACTACGCCCGCGCGCCGCGATCGCGAATACGACCGGTCAGGAGTGAGCCATGCGACTCGACAGCCTGCCGCGCCTACCCCTCGCCCACCTGCCGACGCCGCTCGAACCGGCGCCGCGCCTGACGGCCGCGCTCGGCGGGCCGCCGATCTTCGTCAAGCGCGACGACCTGACCGGGCTGGCGCTGGGCGGGAACAAGACCCGCAAGTTGGAGTACCTGCTGGCCGACGCCCGGCGCCAGGGCGCGACCGCGGTCATCACGACCGGCTCGACGCAGTCGAACCATTGCCGCCAGACCGCGGCGGCCGCGCGAGTCGCCGGGCTGCGCTGCGTGCTGGTGCTGAACGCGCCGACGCCCGACCCGCCGCTGCAGGGCAACTACCTCCTCGACCGCCTGCTCGGCGCCGAGATCCGCCTCGTCGGCGGCGAGTCCGAGCGCGAGCCGGCGATGGCGGAGGCGGCGGCCGACCTGCGCCGCCGGGGCGAGCACCCCTACATCATCCCGGGCGGCGGCTCGAACCCGCTCGGCGCGGCGGCCTACGTCGCGGCGGTCTTCGAGGTCGTCGCGCAGCTCCGGGAGGCTGGGTGGGAGGCGCGCCACCTCTACACGACGTCGAGCACGTCGGGCGGGACGCACGCCGGCCTGGCCCTCGGGCAGCGGCTGGCGGACGCGCCGTTCGACGTCGTCGGCATCGCGATCGAGGACGACGCCGCGGCGGTGCGCCGGGTCGTGACGCCGCTGGCGAACGCGACGGCCGCGTTCCTCAATGCCGACGCCCGCCTCGCGCCGGACGACCTCGTCGTGGACGACCGCTTCGTCGGCCCGGGCTACGCCATCCCCACGCCCGAGTGCCTGGCCGCGATCGCGCTGGCCGCGCGGACCGAGGGGCTGCTGCTCGACCCGGTCTACACCGGCAAGACCCTCGCCGGGCTGATCTCCCATATCCGCGAAGGCCGCCTCGGCCCCGACGAGCCGGTGATCTTCCTGCACAGCGGCGGGGTGCCCGCGCTCTTCGCGCAGGCGGGGGAACTGGCGCCGGCACTGGGGGACTGAGTCAGCCGGCGGCCGGGATCTCCTCCACCGGCTCGCCGCCCGCCGCGACGGCGACGTGCTCGCGGGCGAGGAAGCGGATCGGGCCACCGACGCTCCGCTTGGCGCGGTACATCGCGCGGTCGGCCACGAGGAGGAGCGCCTCGACGTCGTCGCCGTCGCCGGGGGCGGTGGCGACGCCGAGGCTGTAGCCGACCGCGGGCGGCTCGGGATCGCCATCCTCCGGGACGCCGAAGGAGTGCGCAGCGATCACCGCGGCGAGCCGGTCGACGACGAGCCCGGCCGCGTACTCGTCCGCGCCCGGCATGACCACCAGGAACTCGTCGCCGCCGAGGCGGCCGACCGCGTCCTCCAGACGGACGCTGCGCGACAGCAGCGTCGTCAGTTCGATCAGCAGGGCGTCGCCCGCGGCGTGGCCGTAGCGGTCGTTGATCGCCTTGAAACCGTTGAGGTCGACCAACAGGACCGTCACCGGCGTGTCGTCGGCCGCGCGGTCGCCGTCGCGGGGCAGCGCGTCCTCCAGCACGGCGATGATGCCGCGGCGGTTGAGCAGGCCGGTCAGGGGATCGCGGCGGGCCTGCTCTTCGAGCAGGGTCAGCAGCATCGCGTTCTCGATCGCGATGGCGGCCGGGGCCGCCAGCGTCTCCAGCAGGCGAAGGTCGTCGTCGGTCAACTCGTCGGCCCGACCTTCCACGTTCAGCACGCCGATGACCCGGTCGCGGTAGAGGAGCGACACCGATGCCTGCGAGCCGATCTGGGCCTCCGCGCGGAGGAAGCGCGGGTGGCGGCCGCCGTCGCGGACGAGGAGCGGGCGGCGCTGCTGGGCGACCAAGCCGGTGATGCCCTCGCCCAGCGCCAGCTCGGTGATCGGCGTGCGGTAGCCGACCTGGGCCATCAGGTGCAGGCGCCCGTCGGTCAGGAGGAAGGTGCTGACGTAGCGATACCCGAACATCCCGGCGAGGCCGTGGACCAGTCGCGAGAGGAGCCGGCCGAGGTCGTGCTCGGTGCTGAGCAGGGTCGAGAGGTCGTAGAGCGCCGCCAGTCGCGCGGCGGCGTGGCGCGCGCCGGCCGCGTCGTGCAGGAAGGTCAGCAGGTGCCCGGCGATCGCCCGGCAGCCGCCGTAGACCGCCAGCAGGGAGACGACCTGGAGGGCTACCTGGCCCGGCATCCAGTGCGGCAGGCCGGCCATGATCGCCAGGTCGAGCTCGAGCGCGGCGACGAGGACGGCGAGCGGCAGGCCGAGCGCGGTGCGGTAGAAGAAGGCCGCCCCGCCGACCCAGAGGAAGAAGAGCCCGTAGAACATCGGGCCCTGCGCGTAGTGTGCCGGGAACGCGGTGAGCCCAATGCCGGCGACCGTGATCGGGACGAACGCCCACGCCGGCAGCCGCAGCCAGGGCACGAGCCAGACCAGCGCGAGCGCGAGCAGCGCCAGGAGCGAGCAGGTGACGAGCAAGGGGGTCGGCGCGGTCGGGCTACCCGGCAGCGCCACCCAGCCGAGCGTCGCGAGGAGCAGGGCGAAGCCGATGGTGCTCCCGATCTGGGCCAGCTCGAGGCGCAACGCGCGCTCGCCCTCGCGCCCGTGGACGGCATGGCGCGCGGGCGCCGCCCGGTCGCGGCGCGGCAGCCCTCGGCGCGGGGGCTGGCTGGTTGCTCCCTGCTCGCGCATGATCCCCGGTCAATTTGGCGCGGCCCGGCTGACGCCGCGCGCCGCACCGGTTGGACACCCCGCCGGCGCCGCGTACCAGCCTACGACCCCCGCCTCAAGATCTCCCTCAATCAATCGGCCGCGCGGCCCCGGCCGGCTCCGGCGCAGCGCCGGGAATAGCGGACCGGCCGGACAACCCCGGCGCATCCGCATTCCCTGCACTAGTACGCCGGAATGGGGGAGGGCGTTTCAGTCGCGGGGGGTGCGCGGGTAGTCCGCCTCGCTGCCGATCCAGACCGCGCCGTCGGTGTAGGCTTCCTTTTTCCAGATCGGCACGATCTCTTTCAGCCGCGTGATGGCGTACTCGCAGGCGGCGAAAGCGTCGTGGCGGTGCGGCGCCGAGACGCCGATCACGACGCTGGCCTCGCCGACGGCGAGGTGGCCCGTGCGGTGGATGATGGCGACGCCGCGCACCGGCCAGCGCCCCGCGATCTCCGCGCCGATCTGCGCCATCAGTTTCTCCGCCGCCGCGGGATAGGCTTCGTAGGTCAGCCCCGTGACCGCCTTGCCGAGCGAGTGATCGCGCACGGCGCCGGTGAAGGAGACGACCGCGCCCGCGCCGGGGTCGGCCACCGCGTCGAGCACGTCGCGCACGTCGAGTTCTGTCTCGACGACCTTGAAGAGCGTGTGCGGCCCGCCGGCAGGCGCGCCGTCGTCGCTGCCGCCGCTGACGGGGGGGATGAAAGCGACCTCGTCGCCGTCGCGGAGGACGGCGTCGGCGGGGGCGTACTCCTGGTTGACCATCAGCATCGTGCTGCGGCGGAGGGCAGCCAGGCGGGGCTGGTCCGCCGTCACCGCGTCGCAGAGCGCCGCGACCGTCGTGCCCGCGGGCACCTCGCGCGTCTCCTCGGCCCGCCCCAGGATCTCGCGCCAGAGCGCGAAGTAGCGGAGGGTGATCTGCATCGTCGTCGTGTCCTGACCGTGTGCCTCGTCGCAATCCGCGCCGGCCGGGCGCCGTTGCCCGCCCCCTGATTCTACCATCGCGGCGCGGTTTCGCCCTCCTCCACCGGCTGCCGGGAAGTGGCGAAGATACGGGGCTGTGCGGCGCGGGTCAAGGTGAGAGCGCGGCGGTGAGGTAGACGCGCTGGCGACTGAAGTCGCGCCTCTCGGCCTCACGGCCGCGAAGCCCGCCTGCGCGGGCTGGGCCCGCCCGGCGTCCCCTTGCCCCTTCGACGCGGGAGCGGGGGCCTGAGCCCTACGCCCAGCCCGGCGCGGGCCGGGCTTCGTGCGCCGGCAGACGCCCCAAGCCGCGGCTTCAGCCGCACGGTCCCCGCTCCCAATACACAAGAGCGTGACGCGTTCCTATCGCCCAGGATGGGGGATAGCGGAGCCGCCGGGTATACTATGAGTTGGGGCCCACCCGGGCGCGAGCGGGCCCGCGAGGAGGGACAGCATGGTCGCCTTGCCGCTGATCGCGGCGCTCATCAGCCTGGCCTGCGCCGCCATCGCCGGCCGCCGCTACTGGCAGCGCCACCGCCCGCACGAACTGGCCTGGTGCGTCGCCTTCGGCCTCTTCGCGCTGGCCGCCGCCGCGCAGGTCGTCGGCGACCTGGCCGGCTGGTCGCCCTTCCTGGTGCGCCTCTACTACGTCGCGGGCGCGACGCTCAACGTCGGCTTCCTCGGCCTCGGCTCGCTCTACCTGCTGCTGCGCCAGCGCCTCGACCGCTGGGGCCCCGGCATCATGCTCGTCCTCGTCGCGCTCGGCGTCGCCTTCGTCTTCAACACGCCGGTCGACACGTCCCGGCTCGCCGACGGCTGGCACGCGCTTGCGACGGCCGGCACGCCGACCCGCTGGCTGACGATCATCATCAACGCCGTCGGGTCTCTGGTCGTCATCGGCGGGGCGCTCTACTCCGCGTTCGCCGGCTGGCGGCGCGGGATGCCGCGCGACCGCGCGCTCGGCCTGGTCCTGATCGCCGGCGGGACGCTGCTGGTCGCCAGCGGCGGGACGCTGGTCGGCATCTACGGCAAGGACGACTATCTCTATCTGCCGATGGCCCCGGGCATCGCGATCATCCTCGCCGGCTACCTGCTGGCGAACCGCGCCGGCCGCCCCGCCACGCGCCAGCCCGTCCCGGCCGCAACGCCGGCCGGCGACGCCGCCGCGGTCCCGCTCGACGCGCCGGAGCCCGTCGCCCTCGCCGGCGCGCCCGCCCTCACCCGCAACGGCCACGACGGCGCTGCTGCACCGGCCGAGCCCGCGCGCGAGGCCGAGCCGGCGAGAGCCGCGGCCGCATCGGCGGCAACGCTCGCACCCCCCATCGCACCCGCCACCCCCGTCGCCGCCCGCCCGCTCGGCGCGGCCGACGCCGCGGCGGTGCGCGCGCTGCTCGACTGCGCGGGCGCCGCGTCCGCCCTCGCCGCGGATATTCGCTACCGCAACGACGAGGCGGTCGCCGCCCTGCTGGCCCGCGCGGACTGCACCTGGCTCGGCGCGACGCTCGACGGCCGCATCGTCGGGGTCGCCAGCCTCGTCCCCGGCGGCGAGGCCGCGACGCGCCACACCGCCCACCTGGCCGCGTTCGCGGTCGCGCCCGACGCGACCGGGTGCGGGGCCGGCACGGCGCTGGCGACGGAAGCGCTGCGCTGGGCGCGCGAGGCGCTGGGGCTGGCCCGCCTCGACGTCTGGGTCTACGTTGACGACGACGCGACGACCCGCTTCTTCGAGCGGCGCGGCTTCGCCCGCGAGGGCGTCGCCCGGCGCGCCCTCTTCACCGCCGGCCGCCACCGCGACGTGCTCGTCCTGGCCTGGACGAGTGGCGAGTGACGAGTGGTGAGTGACGAGTAACGAGTGGACGGGAGACGGGGGACGGACGACAAAGGGATCGTCCGTCCTCCGTCTCACTCATCGCTCATCGCTCAGCACTCACTCGTCACTCGTCACTCGTCACTCGCTACTGGCCCGTGCGGCGGACGGTGAAGCTGGCGCCGTCGGCGCCGAGCGCGGTGGGGGTGGCGAGGGGCTGACCGGCGCGGTCGATCATCGTGATCTCCTTGCCGCCGGCCTGGGTGATCGTCACGGTCTTGCCGTTCTCGACCGCCGCGGCGTGCTGGAACTGGATCGCGCCGAAGTTGTCCAGCGAGAGCGTCCGCCGCCCGACCGAGGGCGCTTCTTCGATCCACTCGGCCGACGAGCGGGTGGAGGTGTACGCGACCGTCGTCTCGTAGTTCTGCCCCGTCGTCACATTCTGGATGGTGATCGTCCATTCGCCGTCGGTCTGCTCGGCGATCGACACGCTGACGGTGTCGCCGGGACTGACCGCGAGGGAGATCGGCTCCTCGGCCTGGGGCAGCGTCTCGATCCAGGCGGTGTAGTGGACCCCGTCCCGCTCGATGGTCGCGTCGGTGCCGGCCTGGATCAGATCGCGCGAGCGCACGCCGCCGATGCCGACCCAGGTGGCGTCGCCCTCCAGCCCGCCGCCGTCGTCGGTCACGGTGGGCACCTTCCAGGTGGCGGAGACGGCGGTGAAGTCGCCGCCGGTCGCGGCGTAGCCGGCCCAGTTGCGCGACTCGCCGGGCCCGGCCGGCGCGACGGGGTACGGCGGCGTGGGCGAGTCGCCGGGCGCGGGCTGCCCCGGCTGCCCCGGCTGCCCGGAGTTCCCCTGGCCTTCGTCCGGGTGGTCGTCGGCCTGGATCTTCCACGCGCCGCTCTGTCGCACGAGCGTATAGACGTTGCGCTCGCGGTCCTGCTGCGTCGTGCCGTCGGAGAAGGACGTCCGCCAGGTCTCGAAGGTGGTCGCCTGCGCGCCCGCCACGCCCCGCGCGGCGATCGGCCCCCACTCCAGCGCGACGAGTTTGATGTCGGTCACGCCGTTGTCCGCGAGGTCGCGGTTGGTCTGCACCAGTTCGTCATAGTAGGCGCTGGTGGCGGTGTCGCGCATCAGCGTGGGGTCGTGCCGGGCGAAGGCTTGCTGCTGCTCGTCGTTGGCCTGCTGGACGACGGCCTTGATCGCCGCTTCGTCCGCCGCCTGGGGCGTGGCCGTCGGCGTCGCGGGGGCTGTCGTCGGTGTGGTGACGTCGGCGCTCCCTGGCGCCGCGGCCGCGGCGGGCGGCGCCGGCGTCGCGGCGGGCGGGCTAGTCGCCGGGCGGTCGCCCCGCGCCTTGCCGGAAAGAGTGCTCACACTCGGCAGGGATGGCGCGGCGGCCGCCAGCCGCCCGGCGATCACCCGCCCGGCGAAGACCACCAACAGGGCGAGCAGCACCACGCGGATGAAGAGGAACAAGCGTGAACGGGGCGATCTCATGGTCATCGCTCCACGGTGCGAATGATGGTGGCGGGTCCGCAGAGAGCGCCGCTCGTGGAGCGGCGGCCCCCGCGCTCGTCGGGGCCGGTGCCTAGAGATCGCGCGCGAACGGATCGTCGCGCAGCAGCGTCTGCCGGCGCTCCTCGTACTCCGCGCCGTCGATCTCGCCGCGCGCGTAGCGCTCGCGCAAGATCGCCAGCGCGCGGTCTTCGGGCCGGGCGGGCGGGGCCGGCGGCGCGGCGTGCGGGCGGAGGCCGAACCAGCCCCGCGCGAGCGACGCGACGACGAACGCGAGGCCGACCCAGAAGAGCAGCATCAGCAGCGGCCCCAGCAGCCCCCAGAAGCCCCAATCGCCGTACCCCGGATGCCCGTACCACATGGCCGCGCTCCTTCGCCAGACTTGCCCGCGCGCAGCGTCGCGCGCCCTACGGTCAATCATAGCGCGGCGCTGTGAAGAACCCGCAAAGTCCGGCCGCGCCTCAGAAAGCTACGACGACCGCGTCGATCAGGATGTACGGGATGCCGAGCGCGCCCTGCCAGGGTGTCGTGTCCCGCAGCGTCAGCGTGTTGCGGCCGGGCCGCAGCACGCCGACCGGGAGGGCGATCCGCATCTCCCCCCAGTAGCGGTCGCCCCCGCCGACGCCGTTGTCGGTCGACGGCACGTTGGGGAAGCCGCTCGGGCCGGCGTACACCTGCACGCCGTTGACCAGCACGGCGAAGTCGGTGTGCGCCGGGCGCTCGTCGTCGAGCCCCGTCAGCACGAGGACGGCCGCGCCGGGCGTCCCCCCGCGCACGTCGAACGTGACCGTCGCGGTGTCGTAGCCGCTGCCGGCGCCGTAGAGCGCCGCCGCCGGCCGGCCGTAGAGCGTCCCGTCGGTGCGCCGGTAGGCCCCGGCCAGGTCGTCCGGGCCGAAGCGTAGCGTGGCCGCCGAAGCGGCCGGCGCCGCGGTCGCGGTCGGCGGGACGCGCGTGGCGGTCGGCGGCACCGGCGTGGGGGTGGGCGGCACGCGCGTCGCGGTCGACGCCGGCGCGACGGCGGGGGGCGGCGCGGTAGTCGGCGCGGGCGCGGCGGTGGGCAGAGCCACCGGCGCCGTCGCGGCCGGGGCTGGCGGCGTGGTCGGAGTCGCGGTCGGCGGGGCGAGCGCGGCCACGGCGGTGGCCGGCGGCGTCGCGGTCGCCGGGCGGCCGGGGCCAGCGGCGTACCACCGGCCGGCGAGGGCGAGCGCGATGCACAGGAGGAGCGCGGCGAGGAGCGCCGGCAGCAGGGCGCCCGAGCGCGGCCCCGCGGGCGCGCGCCGGGGCGCCTGTAGAGGTCGGGTCACCGCGTCGCCGCGGCCGGCGGGCGGCGGGATGGCGGCCGCCGCCTGCGCCGACCGCAGGGCGGCCAGCATCGCCGCCGCGCTGGGGTAGCGATCGGCCGGGTCCTTCGCCAGCGCCTTGAATACGACCCGCTCCAGCGCCGGGGCGACGCCCGGCAGCGGCGGGGGCGGCTCGCGCAGGTGGCGCAACATCACCTGCAGCGGCGTCGCGCCCTCGAACGGCGGCCGGCCGGCGAGGAGTTCGTAGAGCACCACACCGGCCGCGTAGAGGTCGGCGGCCGGGCCGACCGCCCCGCCGCTGGCCTGCTCGGGCGCCATGTAGCGCGCCGTGCCCGGCGCCGCGCCGGCCGTGGTGATCTCGGCGCCGCCGGCCACGCGGGCGATGCCGAAGTCGGCCAATTTGACTGGGCCGCCGTCGGCCGGCACGAGGATGTTGCGGGTCGTGACGTCGCGGTGGACGATGCCGCGCGCGTGCGCCGCGCCGAGGGCCTGGAGCACCGCCGCGACGATCGCGACCGCGCGGTCGGGCGGCGGCGGGCCCTCGCGCCGCAGCAGCGTCTGGAGGTCGGGGCCGTCGACGTACTGCATCGCGATGAACGCGGTGTCGCCGTGCGGCCCGTAGTCGTAGACGTCGACGATGTGCGGGTGGGCCAGCGCCGCGGCGGCGCGCGCCTCGCGGGCGAAGCGCGCCACGGCCGCGCGGTCGCGGGCGAACTCCGGGCGCAGGAGTTTGATCGCGACGACGCGGCCGAGCACGCGGTCGCGCGCCTTGTAGACGCGCGCCGTGCCGCCCGCCCCCACCTCGGCCAGCAACTCGTAGCGCCCGCCGAAGAGGACCGGCTCGTCGCGGCGCTCGTCCCGCGGGCCGGTGTCGGGCCGGTGCTCACTCGCCATGCTCTGCCCGACGCCCGCCTCAGGCCGGCGGCGCGTCGACGCCGCGCGCCTCCTCGACCGCCAGCCGGCGCTCGACCAGGTGGACGCGGGAGGTCTCGGCCAGGCGGATCGTGTTCGCGTCGCGCCCCGCGACGTCGGTCAGGGGCAGGTGGAGCCCCGCCACGTCGAAGCCGTCGTCGTGGACGCGCTCGACCGGGCCGAGGACGTCGCCGTCCGGCCCGACGACCGTCATCCCCGCGCGCACCGCCGCTCCCTCGCTCATCCCGTCACCTCCGCTCGCCAGCCCGGCGCGGCCCGTGCGCCGGCCGGTCGCGAGAGAGGAAGCACGCGCCGTGCCACGGGCGCGCGGCATGCTAAACTGAAGCGCTGATGGGATCTACATGGAGGGGTTCCGGGTGGGACACGGGCGACGGGATGGTGTCGGCCAGCGCTTGCAACTTGCGACGGCAGCGGGACTGCACCTCGGCGGTGCGGGTCCGCAGGCCGGCGAAGAA
>DASSSV010000749.1:0-2428 GCA_035708265.1 Thermomicrobiales bacterium
GCGGCCATGGCGGCGCGCGGCGCGGCGGCCGCTGGCGAGGCGACCCCGACCGAGTGCTGTGTCGCGACCGCGTCCTGCCCGGAGGGCACCCTCCGGTTGGTCAGGATGAGGACGCCGGCATCCTGGAAGGTCTCGCGCGCGCCGGCCGGGGGGGCGGGCGTCGCGGGCGAGGCGACCACCCCGCGCCCGCCCGGCGCCATGACGCCGGGCGCGACCACGCCGCCAGGCCGGACCACGCCGCCGGGCTGCGGCGGGGCGACGGGCTGCACCGGGACCGGCGGCCCCACCGGGCCGGGCCCGCCGTCGTGCAGCTCGGCCTGCGGCTGGAGGTAGAGTTGCTCCAGCTCGTCGAAGACCTGCTGCAAATTGAGACGGTTCTCGGCCAGGATGTAGACCGCGCGGTCCACCCCGACGAGCCCGACCTTCGCCGGCCCCTCGGTCTGCACCCGCACGTCCACGGCGTCGCCCGGCTTCACCTCCGGCCGGTCGAAGCCGACCGTCACTTTCTGCGGGTAGTCGCCCGCGACCTTGAACGGCAGCCAGTCGGCCGCGACCTCGCCGCTCGGGAGGAGCTGGTAGACGAGCAGCCGCCCCTCCGGCGCCATCGTCGGCGAGAGCGGCACGGCGATCTCCGCGCCGTGCGCGACGTCGGAGTAGACGCTCGTGCCGCGCGCCAGCACTTCGTAATAGACGGTCGTCAGCGGAGTCGTCGCGGCGACGGTGAAGCGCGCGGTGTCGCCAACTTTCAGCGGCCCCGGCGTCGTCTGGGTGACGTGGATGAAGGCGCCGCTCGGCGAGTAACCGGCGCGCAGCGTCAGCGGCGCGCCGGCCGGCGTCGGCGTGACCTGGAGCAGCCGCGCCTCGGCCGGCGGCGCGAGCCGCACCAGCGCCGCGCCGTTCTTGGTCGCCGCCGCGGTGGTGTCGTCCTGCACCGGGCGGTAGTTCGCGTCGAGGTAGGTCAGGCGCAACTGGACGTCGGCGTCGACCGGCTGGCCGTCGGGCGCGGCGGTGTTGACTAGCAGGGTGAAGGGCAGGCCCGGCTTGAAGGCGCCCCCCTCCGGGACGAGTTGGACGTTCACCGGGGTCGCGGAAACCGTCACCAGCCGCTCGGTCTCTTCCTCGTAGCCGGTCGCCTCCTCGCGCACCGTCACCGCGAGGCGGATCTGCCCCAGCCCGCCCGCGCCCGGCGCGCCGGCCGCGTAGCGGACCGGCGGGATCTCGAAGGCGAGCTTGCCGTCGAGCGGGCGGCTGACGCGCGCGTACTCCTGCCACGTCCCGACGTAACGACTCGCCGCGATCTCGACCTCGCCGCGGACCGGCTTGCCGAAGGTGTAGGCCGCCGCGACCGTCCCGGTGAGCGTTTCGCCCGCCAGCACCCACTCTTTCGGCAGGTCCACCGTGACCTCGTACTTCGGCAGGACGTAGCGCTCCACCCGCATGTCGAGCTGCGCCGACTTCGCCCCGGCCGCCGGCGGCGCGGCCGGCGCCGGCGTCGCCGCCTTCGACGCATCCGGGCTCGCCGCCGCGGCGGGCGCCGCGACCGGCGGCGCGACCGTCGCGCGAACCTTCCACGTTCCGAGGTTCGGCTCGGTCGAGAGGGGCAGGTCGGTCGTCGCCATGCCGTAGTCGTCGATCCGCAGCGCCTTCTTGTAAACCTTGAGCCCCTTCGCGTCCATGACCTCGACCGTCGCGTCGCCGGGCGCCGGCTTCAGCGCCGGGTCGAGCACGAGGACGCGGATGTGGACCGTCTGCCCGGGCTGGTAGATCGGCTTGTCGGTCTCCAGGAAGACGAGCGCGCCGTCCTCGACGCGGATCGCCGCCTGGTCGGCGAAGCCGTCGCCGCTCACGCGGAGCTGGTAGTCGCCGGCCGGCAGGCGCGGCACCGCCAGCGCCACCGTCCCGCGCCCCGCGATCTGCCCCGTCCCCTGCGCCACCGGTCGGCCCTCGCGCAGCAGCGCGACCATCGCCACGCCGCGCGCCGGCTGGTCGCCGACGAAGAGCGCGACCGAGACCTCCTCGCCCTGCCCCGCGCGCAGCACGCGCGGCGCCACCGCGATATACCCGTCGGCCCTGCCGGCGACCTGCGGCGTCCCCATCGGCGTCCCCCCCGGCGTCGCCACCGGCCCGCCGGCCGCCGTCGGCGTCGTCGCGGGCCCGCCGCCATTATGCCGCAGCGCGCCGAAGCCGGCGCCCGCGACGATCGCCGCCGCGCCCGCCGTCGCCGCCAGGAACCTGCGCCGGGAAAGCACCTGCCGCGCCTGACTCGCCATCGCCGTCCTCCTACCTGCGCGCCACCGGGCCGGCCCGCCCGCCGTTGTCGCCGCGTTCGGGGAGAGCAATGCGCGCCGGGGACGAAAGTTCTACGCCGCGGCAAAAGGTTGGAAGAGACAAGGAGCCGGCGCCCGAAGGCGCGCCTGAAAGCGGCCCG
>DASSSV010000750.1:0-12763 GCA_035708265.1 Thermomicrobiales bacterium
CGCGGATCGTCCACACCGACACGCCGGTCAGCGTGATCGAGGGCGTGCCGGCGTAGGCGGGGCGGCGGGCGGGGCGATCCGTCGCCCCGCCCGCCGGGCCCGCTAGCGCTCCACCAGCACGGACTCGACCGGCCGGCGGGGGGAGTGGGGCAGCGGCGGGGCGTAGCCGATCCGCAGCACGACCTGCGGGTACTCGCCGTCGAGCCCGAGGTAGCGCGCCAGCGGCTCGGTCGTGACCGGCCACTGCCAGTTCTGATTGAGGTGCGCCGTGCGCAGGCCCAGTTGGGTCATGCACAGGAGGGTCCGCTGGAGGCTGCGGCCGGCGTCGAGCCAGGCGCGGCGGTCGTTGCGCTCCGTCAGGACGGCGATCAGGCCGGACGAGCCGCGCACCCGCTGGGCCATCTCGCGCGCCTCGTACCCGCTGAGCGTCATCGCGTGGACGATGACGTGGGCCAGCGGGTCGGGCACCAGCGGCTTGCCGATCGCCCGCGCGCAGAGGCCGTCGAGGTGGCGGATCGTCTTGGCGCGGCTGAAGCGCATCCAGGAGTGGAGTTCGCGCTGGAAGGCGCGGTTGCGCTTCTGCCAGGCGAAGCCGCGATTGAGGATGCGGATTATCGCCTCCTTGTCCGCCGCCGTCATGAGGTAGCGGATCCTGACGCCGGGCTCCAGGCACAGGCCCTGCAACTCCGCCAGGTCCGCGGCCGGGATCGGCCGGCCGTCGTAGGCGCCGCGGTTGGTGTGCCGGGCGGCGATGGCGTCGAAGAGCGGATCGCCCGCGCCGTCCGCGCCCGGCTCCAGCCGCACCAGCGCGCAGACGTCGGGCTCGGCGGCCGGGAAATACTCGACGCAGGGCGCGTAGCCCGCCCGCCGCGCCGCGACGCAGAGGTTCTCCAGGGCGCAGCCGAGGCTGATCATCAACTCGCGGTCGCCGGGATCGCCGTGCGGCATGCTGCGCGCGTAGTCCGGCAGGATGCGGATCGTGCCGGGCCCCAGGGCGAAGCGCCAGGGCTGGGTGTTGTGCGCGTTCGGCGCCAGGATGGCGCAGCGCACCAGCTCACGCAACGTCTCGGCCTCGTCCCCCGCGCCCGCGGCGAACGGCCGCGCCCAGATCGCATCGACCGCGTCCCACGCGCCCGCCATCGGCCCTCCCCTCCTCGCACTCATGGCACTCACGCCGCGCTAATTCGCGGTGTTATCACAGAGTACGTTTGCGGAAGGCCAGCGTTTCGCGGCGGGCGAGACACCGGCGTGAGCCGGGCGCGCGGAAGCCCCCGCGCGCCAGTCGCCGCGGGTCCGATGCGCAGGGGCGGGAGGGGTACCGCCGCTACTTCTTCATCCAGGGGTCGAGCGCGTCGCGCAGGCCGTCGCCGAGGAAGTTGAAGGAGAGCATCGTCAGCGAAAGGGCCACGACGGGGCCGACCAGCATATAGGGGTAGGACTGCATGAACTTGATTCCCTCGGAGATCATCAGCCCCCAGCTCGGCGTCGGCGGCTCGACGCCGAGGCCGAGGAAACTCAGGCCCGCCTCATAGAGGATCGCGCCGGGGATGCCGAGGGTGGCGGCGACGATCACCGGGGCGAGCGTGTTGGGGAGCAGGTGGACGCGCATGATCCGCGCGTCGGTCGCGCCGAGGGCGCGCGCGGCCTCGACGTACTCCTTGCGCTTGAGCGAGAGGATCTGCCCGCGCACCAGCCGCGAGACGGTCAGCCAGGAGATCAGGCCGAGGCCGATGAAGACGCCGAGCAGGCCGCCGCTGGCCTTGTTCAGCAGCACCACCGGCCCGAGCAGTCCGGCGCTCGGCCGCGCCAGCACCGCCTTGAGGTAGGTCATGATGACGATGACGAAGAGGAGGTTGGGGAAGGCGTAGAGGACGTCGACCAGGCGCATCAGCACGTTGTCGAGCCAGCCGCCGTAGTAGCCGGCCAGCAGGCCGACCGGCACGCCGATCAGCACGATCATCACCTCGACGACGAGGCCGACGGCGAGGGAGACGCGCGCGCCGTAGATCAGCCGGCTCAGCACGTCGCGCCCCAGCCCGTCGGTGCCGAGCAGGTGCCCGGGGCCGGGCGGCTGGGTGATCGCGGTCAGGTTCTGCTGGTCGAAGGGCTCCGGCGCCAGCAGCGGCGCGCAGAGCGCGACGAACGTCAGCAGCACCAGGAAGACGATGCCGATGACCGCCAGGCGGTTGCGGCGCAGGCGGCGCCAGGCGTCCACCCAGAGGCTCGCCTGCCGCTTGCCACGCGGGCCGGCGAGCGCCGCGCTCCCCAACCCCGGCGTAAGCTGGTCCGCCCTGGTCGTGTCCATGTGCCCTCCGGGGAGGCGTTAGGCGTTGGGCGTTAGGCGTTAGGGTCTCGTGAGCGGGGCTTGCTCATCCGGTTGGCCGCTGCCCGTGCATGGTCCCCTAACGCCTAACGCCTAACGCCTACCCCCTTCAATCGTAGCGAATGCGCGGGTCGATGAGGCCGTACAGGACGTCGACGATCAGGTTCATCACGGCGACCAGCGCGGCGTAGATCAGGATCGTGCCGAGGATGACCGGATAGTCGCGGCCGGAGATGCTGGTGACGAAGTAGCGGCCGATGCCCGGCACGCCGTAGACCGACTCGACGAAGAAGGAGCCGGTGATGACGTTGGCCAGCGCCAGGCCGGCGAAGGTCGTCACCGGGATCAGCGCGTTCTTGAGCGCGTGGCGGACGATCACGCCGCTCTCGCGCAGCCCCTTGGCCCGCGCGGTGCGGATGTAGTCCTGCCGGATCACGTCGAGCATCGCGGAGCGGGTGTAGCGCGCCATGAAGGCGGCCGGGCCGAGCGCGAGCGCGATGGCCGGGAGGATCGCCGCCTTGCTGAACGGGCCATCCCAGCCCTGTGTCGGCACCCAGTGGAGGGAGAGCGCGAAGATCAGCACCATCACCGTGATCGCCACGAAGTTGGGCGTCGAGATGCCGACGATCGAGGTGAAGGTGGCGAGATAGTCGATCCAGGTGTTCTGCTTGAGCGCGCCGACGACGCCGAGCGGGATGCCGACCAGGATCGCCAGCGCCATGCCCTCCAGGCCGAGCTGGATCGAGACCGGGAAGGTCTCGCGCACGATGTCGGTGACGGTGCGCGAGCGGGAGGTGTAGGACGGCCCGAAGTCGCCGTGCAGCGCCTTCCAGAGGTAGTCGAAATACTGCCGGTAGAGCGGGCGGTCGAGCCCGTACGCCTTGTTGAGCTCCGCGATGACCTCGGCCGGCAACGGCTTGTCCCCGGCCGGGTCCCAGGGACCGCCGGGCGTGGCGTGCATCAGCACGAAGGTGATCGTGTAGACGACGAGCAGCGTCGGGATCAGCAAGAGCACCCGGCGCGCGATGTATCGCCTCATGGCCGGCTCCTGACGCGCCGCGGGCCGGCGGGGCGGGCGACTCGCGTGCCCGCCCCGCCGGCGCCGCGCCGGGCGCTAGTGCTTCTGGGCGTAGGTGCGGCGCAGGACCAGCAACCCCGGCGCCCGGTTGATGCGCACGTTCTGCATCCAAGGCTTGATCACGTCGTTGAGGACGTAGTGGCCCCAGGGGATCACCGCGCAGGAGGCGACGAAGAGCTTCTCGGCCTGCTTGTAGAGGTCCTCGCGCTGCTTGGGGTCGGTCGCCTTGGTCGCCTGCGCGACGACCTGCTCGAACTCGTCGCTGGTCCAGTGGCTGTGGTAGAAGTCGGCCGCCTTGATCCAGAGGGTGTTGTACCAGTTGAAGGGGTCCTCGTAGTCGGACTGCCAGTTGCCGAGGTAGAAGTCGAACGGCTGAGTCGTCAGCGACTTGCGCCAGTCGGCGTAGGCTTTCGCCTCCAGCGGGTTGAGCTTGACGTTGATGCCGAGCTGCTTATAGGCCCCCTGGAGGTACTGGGCGACCAGCGCGCGGTAGCCCGCGGCCGAGGAGTAGCTCATGGTCAGGTCGCGGATGCCCTGCCCGTTGGGGTAGCCGGCGTCGGCCAGGAGCTTCTTGGCGTCGTCGAGCGTGCCCTTGAGCGCGGCGTCCGGGTTGAAGCCGATGATCCCCTGCGGCATGACGACATCGGCGTACTGGTCGTCGAAGGTGCCCTTGAGGATGTTCTGGTTGAGCGTCTTGCGGTCGATCGCCAGGTAGAGCGCCTGGCGTACCTTCTGGTTCTTGAGGATCTCGTTGTTGGTGGTGTCGCAGATAAGGAAGGCCGTGCCGCTGTTGGGGAACTTGTGCAGCTCGTTCTTCATCGTCGCGTCGGCCTTGACGCGGTCGATGTTGGCGAAGTTGACCGGGGCGATCACGACCTCATTGTTCTGGTAGGCGGTCAGCGCGTTGGTGTTGGGGTCCGCGTTCATGATGTAGCGCGCCGACTTCAAGAGCGCCTTCTCGCCCCAATAGTTGTCGTTGCGCTGCAGGACGATCTCGGTGTCGGGGGCGAACTTATCGAGGTAGAAGGGGCCGTTGGAGACGCAATTCGCGTCCTCGATCCACTTGACGCCGTTCTTCTCGATCGTCCCCTTGTGCAGCGGCAGGTAGGTCCAGGTGCCGACGAGGCGGATGAAATAGGGCGCGGGCTCGTTGAGCGTCACCTGCAGCGTGTAGTCGTCGATCGCCTTGACCATCACGCCGTCGGCGCTGCCCTTGCCCTCGTGGTAGTCCTGCGCGCCCTTGATGTTGTAGAGCGTGGAGAAGTAGAGCGACTTCGTCGCGGGGTCCAGGTTGCGCTTCCAGGTCCACTCGAAGTCGTGGGCGGTGACCTCGGTGCCGTCCCAGTCCTTGACCTTCGAGCGCCACTTGACCCCTTTGCGGATATTGAAGGTCCAGACAAGCTGGTCGTCGGAGACCGACCACTTCTCGGCCATCAGCGGCGCCGGCTGGTCGAAGCTGTAGACGTCGGCCAGGCCGTCGAACATCTGCATCGTCTCGTCGAGCGAGGAGCCGGAGGTCACGCCGGGGTCGAAGTCGGTCGGGGTGACGTCCATCTCGATGTAGATGCCGTTGGGGTCGAGGTTGGTAGGCGGGGCGGCGGTCGGCGCGGCCGCGGCGGCGCCGGTGGCGGCGGGGGCCGCGCCGGTCGCGGCGGGCGGGGCGGTCGTGGCCGCGCCGCCGCCGGCGGGCGCCGTGGTGGCCGCCGCGGTCGGGGCGGCGGTCGGCGCCGGGGCGCTGGTGGCGGCGGGGGCGCTGGTCGGCGTCGCGCTGGCGCCGCAGGCGGCCAGGAGCGCGCCGATCGCGGCGGCCGAGAAGCCGACCGCGACCGCGCGGAGCACGAACTCGCGGCGCGAGATGCGGCCTGCGAAGAGGTCCATCACCAGGGTGTCGTCGCGGTGGGAGGGATCGCGGCGGGCTGCAGCGAGGGCCCGAATGTCGAATTCCTCGAGGTCGGTCACCGATGTCCATCCCTTTCCGGCGGCCGGCGGCCGCCCTTGGCCCTACCGTCCACGCGCGGTCCGCCCCGGCGTCCCCCAACACCCCGCGGCGGGCCCGGTCCGTCAAGCCCCCCATCGCGCCAGCGGCGGCCCGCTCGCCCCCGCGCTCACCGCGCGTCACGCCGTCTGTCCGACCAACCCTGACGATGCTCGCCCGCGCCCCGGGCCCGACGGCGGTTCTGCGATTGTCAACCCCTGGATTCGTTGGCGCACAGTCTGCCACGGTGCCCGACCGCTGTCAAGCGGGCTATGACCCGGAGCGATTGCCTACGGCGACCACGTGCAACGGCTCACGGTCGCACAGGTCGCCACGCGACGCTCCCGCGCCCCCACGCCGTTTGCGCCCCCTTCCGGGCTATGCTACACTCCACAGTGGCGTGGCGGCAGGCGTGAGCATGCGTGAAGTGCTCGCCCCCGCCGCGTTGTTGCATCTCGTCACACGCTGGCTGCGCGATCCCGGAGTCGTGAAGGCGGTAACGGCCGCCGGCGCGCCGGCGGCGGAGTGTGGATGAGGCGGGCGATGACCACACAGGGCGAGACACGGGCTTCCGCGCGCGACGCGGCGCAGCGGATCGTCGTCACCGGCATGGGCGTCATCACGTCGCTGGGCGAAACGGTTCCCGAGTTCTGGGACGGGCTGGTCGAGGGGCGCTCGGGCATCCGGCGCATCACGCTCTGCAACACCGAGGGCTACCCCTGCAAGGTGGCCGGGGAGATCACCGAGTTCGACCCGCGGCGGTACATGGACCACAAGGACGCCCGGCGCGTCTCGCGCGCGACCCAGTTCGCCGTCGCCGCCGCGCGCTGCGCCCTGGCCGACGCCGGCCTGGCCGACGCCGACCTGCCCGAAGAGGCCGGCGTGCTGCTCGGCACCGGCAACAGCTCCTTCCCCGACCTGGAGGCCGCGGCGCGGACGCTGCTGGCGAAGGGCGGGATGAAGATCAGCCCCTTCGCGATGCCCGCCGTCCTGCCGAACATGTCCGCCTCGGCGGTCGCGATGACCTTCGGGCTGCGCGGCTACAACTCCACGGTCTCCACCGCCTGCGCCGCGGGCACGCAGGCGCTCGGCGAGGCGATCGAGGTGCTGCGGCGCGGCGACGCCGAGGTCCTGCTGGCCGGCGGCACCGAGGCGCCGATCTGCGAGCTGGGCCTGGCCGGCTTCTGCGTGCTGCGCGCCCTCAGCACCCGCTTCAACGACGACCCCGCGCGCGCCAGCCGGCCGTTCGACGCCCGGCGCGACGGCTTCGTGTCGGGCGAGGGCGGGGCGGTCCTGGTGCTGGAGACGCTGGAGCGGGCCCGCGCCCGCGGCGCGCGGGTCTACGCCGAACTGCTCGGCTACGGCGCGACCAGCGACGCCTACCACATCACCGCGCCCGACCCCGAGGCGCGCGGCGCGGCGCAGGCGATGCAGCGCGCCCTCCGCCGCGCCGGCGTGGCGCCGGGCGAGGTCGACTACATCAACGCGCACGGCACCGCGACCCCGCAAAACGACCCCTTCGAGACCGCGGCGATCAAGCGCGTCTTCGGCGGGGACGCCTGGCGCATCCCGGTCAGCTCGAACAAGTCGATGATCGGGCACTGTCTCGGCGCGGCGGGCGCGATCGAGGCGGTCGCGACGATCTGCGCCTTGCGCGACGGCGTGATCCCGCCGACAATCAACTATGAGGAGCCCGACCCGCTCTGCGACCTTGACTACGTGCCGAACGAGGCGCGCCGGGCGCCGCTGCGGATCGCCATGTCGAACTCGTTCGGCTTCGGCGGGCAGAATGCGTCGCTGGTGATCGGGCGCTACGATGACGCCACTGAGGACGGTGCGGCGGCCGCCCCCTGAGCGGCGCCGGTGAGGTGCGAACGCGCATGCAGGTGGTGCGCAACATCGGGTATGTCAAACAGCAGCAGCGGCGCGGCCGGATCCTGACGGCGCTCGGCTTCATCGCGCTCGCCTTCGCGTTCGTGCTGGTCTGGCAGAAGCAGTTCGTGACGCTGATCATCGCCTCCTACGGGGCGATGCTGATCGGCTTCGTCGTCTTCAACATGGGGCTGCAGACGGTCGGCAAGTGGAGCCGCAAGCCCCGCAACGACCAGCAGCTCGACCGCGCGCTCACGCGCCTGAACGACCGCTACACGCTGATCCACTTCGCCGACCTCGGCGGGCGCCACCCCGAGCACCTGCTCGTCCACGGCGCCGGCGTCCTCGTGCTGACCGTGCGCGAGCTGCCGGGGGCGATCAGCGTGAGCGGCCGGAAGTGGCGGCGGGGCGGCAACCTGCTCGGCCGGTTTTTCAACTACAGCGGCCCGCAACTGGGCAACCCGACCCTGGAGAACGACCAGGACGTCGCGCTGGTGCAGGAGTACCTGGCGGCGAAAGAGTTACCCGACCACGTCGAGGGCGTGATCGTCTTCATCCACCCCAACGTGACGGTGCGCGTCAGCGACAGCCCCGTGCCCGTGGTGGACCTGGACGGCCTGCCCGCCTTCGTGCGCCATCTCGGCCAGGACGAGGAGCCGCTCACCGGCAAGGATCGCCTGGCGATCGTCGACGCCCTCCGGCAGGGGGACGAGCTCGAGGAGACGACCTTGCGCGGCGAGCGACGCTCCCGCAAGGCCGCGTGACACGGCGGGGACCTCTCGCGCACGCTGGTAGCCTGCCCCGGCGGCCCGGTCGCCGGCGAGGACGGCAGGACGCGTGACGATCGCGAACGAGACGACGAGACCCGCGGCGCCCGCCTGGCCGGTGCTCGGCCAGGGGCCGGTCGTCGCCCTCCTCCAGGGCGCTATCGCGCGCGGCGCGGTGGCGCACGCCTACCTCTTCGCCGGGCCGCCCCAGAGCGGGCGCGGCACCCTGGCGCGCCTCTTCGCCCAGACGCTCAACTGCGAGGCCGGCGCGCCGGCGCTCGCGCCGTGCGGCGCCTGCCGCTCCTGTCGCAAGATCGCCCGCGGCGTCCACCCCGACGTGCAGGTCGTCGGCCTCGCCAGCCAGGGGGCGGGCGGTGGCTCACGCCGCGAGTCGAAGAACACCAGCCTCGGCATCGATACCATCCGCGAGCTGCAGCAGGGCCTCAGCCTCAGGCCGCTGGAGGGGCGCTGGAAGGTCGCGATCGTCGAGGACGCCGAGACGATGCAGGAACCGGCCGCCAACGCCTTCCTCAAGACGCTGGAGGAGCCGCCCCCCTTCGCCGTGTTGATCCTGCTGGTGACGGAGGGCGCGGCGGTGCTGCCGACGATCCGCTCGCGCTGCCAGGTCGTCGAGGTGCGGACGGTCGAGCGGGCGGAGCTGGCGCGTGCGCTCGCCGCGGACCACGGCGTCCCGCCCGACGACGCGCGGACGCTGGCGGCGCTGGCGCGCGGCCGGGCCGGCTGGGCGCTCGATGCCGCGGCGCGCCCCGACTTCCTGGCCGAGCGGCGCACGACGCTCGACGCGATGCTGGCGACGCTGGAGGGGCCGCCGGCCGGCCTGCTGCCGCTGGTGGACCGCCTGATCGACCGTTGCCGCAAGGGCCGGCGCGACGAGGCGTACGCCGAACTCGACGCCTGGCTGGGGCTCTGGCGCGACCTCCTGCTGGCGCGCTCGGCCTGCGACGAGCTGCTGCTGAACGCCGACTACACCGAGCGGCTGCGCGCGCTGGCGCGGCGCTACGACCTGGCGCAACTCCGCGAAGCCGTCGCCGCGACCGGCGACGCGCTGCGCCAGCTCGACGAGAACGTGTCGCCGCGCCTGGTCCTGGAGATGCTGGCGCTGCGCTGGACCGATGCGAGGGGGTAGGCATTAGGCGTTAGACGTTAGGATCTCGCAGACGTGTATCGGCCATCTGGTTGGCCGCGACCTGCGCCAAGTCCCCTAACGCCTAACGCCTAACGCCTACCTCCTAGGAGATAGACGATGGCGGAAACGTGCGGCGTCCACGACGGCGGTTGCAGCACCTGCTCCTTCGGGCAGCGCCTGGCCGCGCTCAATGAGGCCGACGGCGAGGTCTGGCCCGTCGTGATGGTGCGCTTCCGCGAGTCGAGTCGGACGCGCTTCTTCGCGCCGGGCGACTTCGCGGTGCAGCCGAACGACTGGGTGATCGTCGAGACGGGGCGCGGCGAGGAGGTCGGCAAGGTGATCGCCACGCCGCAGCAGGTGCGCGCGGCCGTCTTCGCCGGGCCTCTCAAGCCGCTGCGGCGGCTGGCCGAGCCCTGGGAGGTCGCGCTGGTCGGGCGCCTGGAGGGCGAGGCGAAGGCGGCGCTGCTCGTCTTCCGCGAGGAACTCAAGCGCCACGGCCTGCCGATGAAACCGATCCGCGCCGAGTACAGCTTCGACGGCAAGCGCCTCACCTTCTACTACTCGGCCGAGGGACGGGTCGACTTTCGCGCGCTGGTGCGCGATCTCGCCCAGCACTTCGGCCTGCGGATCGATCTGCGCCAGGTCGGCGTCCGCGACGAGGCGCGGCTCCTCGGCGGCGTTGGCAAGTGCGGGCGCTCGCTCTGCTGCTCGAGCTGGCTGCAGACCTACCCCTCGGTGACGGTCAAGCAGGCCAAGACGCAGGACCTGCCGCTCAATCCGACCAAGATCTCCGGAGTCTGCGGCCGCCTGCTCTGCTGTCTGAGCTACGAGAACGAGCAGTACCTCGAGATGAAGAAGGAGTTGCCGCGCCTCGGCCAGATCGTGCCGACGCCGCAGGGCCCCGGCAAGGTCATCGGCCTGCACACGCTGAAGGGTGCGGCGGTCGTCTTCGTCGAGGGCCAGGGGCCGGTCGAGTTCCCGGCCGACGAGTTGCGCGCGGCCGCCGCCGCGGCCGGGCCGCCGGAGCGGCCGGCGCCCGCCGAGCGGCGCGAGCGGGCCCCGCAGCTGCCGGCCGCCGCGCCGAACGCGCCGGACGGCGAGGAAGCGCCGGGCGAAGAGGCCACTGCGGACGGCGGCGATCACGAGCGGCGCGGGCGGCGGCGTTCCCGCCGCGGAGGCCGGCGCGGGGGGCGCGGGCAGGGCGCGGCCGGGGCGTAGCCGCGGCCTATCTGACACCGCATTGCAGTCCCCTGGCGGGGCCGTAGAACGGCGCCCCTGGCGTAGAACCAGCCGGCGCGAGGCGGGGCGAGGCGACAGGCCCGGCCGATGCGGGCGGGAGACGACCAGATGGAAGTGCCAGCGCCACCCCTGTCCGCGTGCCACCGGGCGGTCGTGGACCGCTTCGTCGCCGCCTGCCGGGCGGACGAGCGGGTGGTCGCCGCGTTCCTCGGCGGCTCCTACGCCCGCGGAACGGCCGACGCCCACTCCGACCTCGACCTCTACCTGATCGCCACTGACGCGGCCTACGACAACGTCTTCGCCGGCCGCGCGGCCCTCGTCCGCCGGCTGGGCGAGCCGGTGTTCCTGGAGGGCTTCGCCGAGTACGGCTTCGACCTGCTGCTCTTCGTCCTGGCCGGCGGGACGGAGGGCGAGCTGGCCTTCGGGCGGGAGAGCGACTACCGGCACATCCACGGCGGCCCCCATGTGGTCCTGCTGGACCGGACGGACCTCTTGGCGGGCGTCGCATTCCCCGAGCACCGCCCTTCCCCTTCCGAGCAGGTGGAGCGGCTCCGCCGCCTGGTCATGTGGTTCTGGCATGACCTCTCCCACCACTTCATCACGCCCCTGGCGCGCGACCGGCCCTGGGCGGCGGCCGGCGCGCTGGAGGACCTGCGGCGCACCTGCGTGGACCTCGCCCGCCTCGCGGCGGACTTCACCGCGGCGGCGGAGGGCTACGAGCGGGTGGAACGCGCCCTCCCGCCGGGGCGCCTGGCGGCGTTGGCGGCGACGTTCTGCCCGCCCGAGCGCGACGCCCTGCTCCGCGCCGCGCGCGCCCTCGTCGGGGTCTACCTGGAACTGGCCCCGCCCCTGGCGCGGGCGCACGGCATCCCGTACCCGGCCGCGCTGGAACGGGTAGTCCGCGCCCGGCTGGACGGCCTGGACCACACCTCCACCGTCGGCGCTGTCGGCGACGCAACGACACCCGAATCGGCGACGGGCGGCTGAAGGCGCCCGCGCCATCGCCAGCGGCGCCGAGCCTGCCGGACGCGGGCAGGAGACTTGCGACGCCGGGCGCGGAGCGCCCGCGGGGGCGAACGACCACGGAGGTACTCGTGTCCGCAGGCGATTTCTCCCGGCTCCGGCCGGCGTCCCCGGACGCCGATGGGGCGCCGTTCGCGCCGGTGGTCCACATCGGCGCGGCCTGTCTCGACATCAAGGGCATCGCCGCCACCGCGGAACTCCAGGCCGGCACCTCGAACCCTGGCCGGGTCCGCTTCTCCTTCGGCGGCACGGCCCGCAACATCGCCGAGAACCTGGCCCGGCTCGACGTGCCGGCCCGCCTGCTCACCGCCGTCGGCGACGACGGCGAGGGCCGGCTGATCGTCGCGCACACGCGCGCGGCCGGGGTCGCGGTCGAGGACGCCGGGCTGCTGGTGACGGAGTGCGCCGGGACCTCGGCCTACCTGGCGCTGCTGCGCGCCGACGGCCGGCGCATCGCGGGGGTGGACGACACGCGGGCGGTCCGCGCGATCACGCCGCGGGTGATCCACCGCTGGCACCACCTGATCCGCGACGCCTCGCTGGTCGTCGCCGACGCGAACCTGCGGCCGCAGTCGCTGCGCGCGGTCGTGGCCCTCTGCCGGCGCTACGGCATCGCCCTCTGCCTCGACCCGGTCTCGGCGGCGCTGACCGGGCGCATCGCGCCCTTCCTCGCCGACACCCTCCTGATCACGCCGAACATGCTCGAAGCGGAGATTCTCTCTGGCCGGCCGGTGACTACGCGCGAGGAGGCCCTCGCCGCGGCGCGGGCGCTCCAGGAGCGCGGCCCCGCCGTCGTGGTGGTGACGATGGCGCACGGCGGCGCGGTCTACGCCAGCGCGGACGCCAGCGGGCACGTCCCGGCGGTCAAGACGGAGATCGTCGACGCGACCGGCGCGGGCGACGCGCTGACGGCGGGCGTCCTCTTCGGCCTGCTCAACGACTTCCCGCTCGACGACGCCATCGCGCTCGGCGCGGCGATGGCCAGCCTGACGATGCAGTCCTCCGAGACCGTCCGCTCCGACCTCACGCTCGAACAGGTCTACCAGGACATCAAGTTGTAGCGGAAGTACCGCATTGAGACTCTGGCTGATCGCGGACGCAAACTATGGCAGCTTGGCTTACTTCGCCGGCCAGAACCGTGCCGCGAGGTGCCGACCCCGAGCCACGAGCAGGGCCGAGACGACTTTGACACGGCCCTACTTCGCCCGCCGCTGGGACTTGTGTACGGGCAAGGAGCCGGGTAACTTCTGGCGAGCACATGAACCCATGTTCTGGAGCTACTGTCGTGGCTGAGGGAATGTCCAACAGGATCCCAGAACTGATGACGGTTCCCTGTGCC
>DASSSV010000751.1:0-15227 GCA_035708265.1 Thermomicrobiales bacterium
CGGGCACACAAAGAGCGAGACCCCCACGGCAACACGTGTCGTGGTGGTCTCGCCGTTCGTGCCGGAGCACTCACCGGCCAGCCGAGGGTGTCACACCATGTGCGACGCCCTGTATTGACGACTGGCGGGCCCGCCGCTGGCGCGGCGAGGGGCTACTCCCCAACCGCACGCCATGATAGCAGGCCGGTACACGCGGGTCAACCTCGCCGGGCGCCAGCGCCCGCCCGGGCCTTCCCGAGCGCCGACCCCCGCTCTAGGTGGTACGGGACGTTGATAACGACGGTGCCGGGGCGGAAGAGCAGCGCCGCCTTGAGCCGCAGCGCCGTCTGGTTGTGCAAGAGTTGCTCCCACCAGTGCGCCGGCACGAACTCCGGCAGCACCACCGTCAGCGTGTCGGCCGGGTCGTGCCGGTCCATCTCGTCGATGTAGGCCAGGAGCGGGCCGGTCAACGCGCGGTAGGGCGACTCGATCGTCACCAGCCGGACGTCGCGCAGGAACGGCGTGCCCTGCGCCTTCCGCCCCCACGCCTCGCGCAGCGCAGCGATCGCGTCGGGGTCCTCGTCGACGTGGACCGCCGTGACGTCGGCGGAGATCGAGCGGGCGTAGGCCAGCGTCTGGAGGGCGACGCGGTTGAGCGCGGCGATCGGGACGATGACGGTGTGGCGGATCGCGTCGGGGTCGACCGGCGTCTCCGCCGCCAACTCCTCGGCCGCGCGCGCGTAGTGGCGATGGATCGCGAGGAAGAGCGCGATCAGCAGCGGGATCAGCACGATCACGATCCACGAGCCGGCGTGGACGTTGTGGCCGAAGGCGCGGAAGAGCGGCTCGCCGCTGATGAGCTTGGTCGCCCCGGCGATGATCGCGACGATGCCGGTGGCGACCGCGCCGACGCCGTTCACCGCCGCCTTCGTCGCCCAGCCGCGGCCGCGCTCGCGCCGCCAGTGGGCGACCATGCCGGCCTGCGAGAGGGTGAAGGAGACGAAGACGCCGACCGCGTAGAGGGGGATCAGCGCGCTGGTGTCGCCGCCGAAGATGACGAGGAGGATGGCGGCGAAGACCGAGAGGGCCGCGATGCCGACTGTGAAGGCCAGCCGATCGCCGCGGAAGCCGAAGAGTTTGGGGGCGAAGCGGTCGCGCGCGAGGATCGAGGCCAGTCGCGGGAAGTCGGCGTAGCTGGTGTTGGCGGCGAGGACCAGCACGAGCAGCGTCGCCACCTGGACGACGTAGTAGAAGGGGTGGAACCAGCCGCGGCCGACGACCTCCTCCGTCAGTTGCGACAGGAGCGAGGGGTTGCCGCTCGGTGCGGGCACCAGGCCGTACTGGTGCGCCAGGATCGTCGTCCCCAGGAACATCGTGCCCAGGAGGCCGGCCATCCAGAGGAGCGTGGTCGCGGCGTTGCGCGCCTCGGGCGGCTTGAAGGCGGGCACGCCGTTGGAGATCGCCTCGGTGCCGGTCATCGCCGAGCAGCCGGACGAGAAGGCTTGCAGCACCAGGAAGATGCCGAGCGTCTGCGGCACCCCGTAGTCGCGCGGGTTGAAGGGGCGGGGCACGCCGGTGGCGGCGGGGTCGTGCAGGACGAAGGCACGCACGAAGCCGATGCCGAGCATCAGCAGCATCGCGCCGATGAAGAGGTAGGTCGGCGCGGCGAAGATCGTGCCCGACTCGCGGATGCCGCGCAGGTTGCCGACCATGATGAGCAGGATGCAGAAGAGGCCGAGGGGCACGGTGTAGGGGACCAGCGCGGGCACCGCCGAGGTCAGCGCCAGCACGCCGGCCGAGACCGAGACCGCCACCGTCAGCACGTAATCAATCAGGAGCGCGGCCGCCGCGGTGAGGCCGGGGATCGGGCCGAGGTTGTCGGAGGCGACGATGTAGGAGCCGCCGCCGGAGGGATAGCCGAAGATCGTCTGCCGGTAGGAGAAGGCGACGATCGCCAGCAGGAGCGCGATAGCCACGCCGATCCCCAGGTCGAGCTTGAGCGCGCCCGCCCCGGCCAGGACCAGGACCAGCAGCGTCTCCTCGGTCGCGTAGGCGACGGAGGAGAGGGCGTCGGAGGAGAGGATCGCCAGCGCCTTGACCTTGGTCAGCCGCTCGTGGATCGCCTGCGAGGAGGCGAGCGGCCGGCCGATCAGCGCCCGCTTGATCGCGCGCCCCATCCGCCCGGCCGCGGTCTTCGGCGGCTCGGGCTCGCGCGCGGTCCAGCCCTCGAAGCGCGGCGCGCGCCCGCGGATGTCGGTGCGAGCGCTGATCCGCACGTAGCGGTCGCCCGGGTGGGCGCCGCGGTGGACCTCGCCGGCGTCCTTGATCTCCAGATCCGGCCGGAGGCGGCGCCGCGGCGGGGGCGCCGCGGCGGGGGCCGGCGGGGAGTAGCCCACCGGCGCGGGCCGCGCGGGCCGCTCGGGGCCGTCGCCATGTAGCTGGTCGGTCATCGCCGTCCTCCTCGGTCGCGCCACCGGCGCAGCAGCCCGGCGCGCCGCGGGGTGTCCGGTATCTCGGCCGTCCCATCATCCTCCGTCGCCTGCGGCGGCAGGGGCGGCAGCGCGGGCTCGTACGGTTCGATGCGGATGCGCACCTGCAACTCCTCCTGCGCCAGCCACACCTCGACCCCGTACTCGTGGACCAGTTCGGCCACGCGCCGGTCGCAGGCGAGCCAGGTCGTGTCCGCGTCGCGGCTCGTGAGGTCGGCGACGAGAGTCACGGTCGTGGCGATCGCCGGCGCGGCGGCGACCAGGCGGCAGGCATCGGCCAGTTGCCGGTCGAGGGCCGGTTCGAGCCGCGCCAGGGGCGGGGCGGCGGCGGGCGTCGCGCGGGGCGGCGCGTCCAGGCTTCGCGCGGCGACGTGGGACATTGGCCCCTTTCTCCGAGCTAGGCGACGCGGGCGGCGGGGGGCGGGGATGAGGGGGCGCAGATAGCCGCGCGCCCGGGCGTCGCACATGCGCGAGTGTAGGACGGCGCGCGTTAGGGCCGCGTAAGGGCGCGGCGGTGGGTTGTAAGAATCGCGTTAGGATTTCGGGGGGGCGCCCGGCTCCGCGCCGGCGACGAGGCGGTAGCCGACGCCCGGGTCGGTGACGATCAGGCGCGGGCGGGCCGGGTCGGCCTCGAGTTTGCGGCGCAACTGGTTGACGTAGACGCGCAAGAGGCCCGGATCGTCGGTGTAGCCCGGGCCCCAGACGGCATTGAGCAGCAGCCGGTGGGTCGCCACCTTCCCGGCGTGCGTCGCCAGGTAGGTCAGGAGCGCGTATTCCGTCGGCGTGAGGTGGACCTCCGCGCCGGCCACCGTGACCCGCCGGGCGGCGAAGTCGACCCGGAGGTCGCCGGCGACGAAGACCCGCTCGCGCCCCTCGCGGCGCGCGGCGTGGCGGAGGGCAACGCGGATGCGCGCCAGGAGCTCCCCGACGCCGAAGGGCTTGGTCAGGTAGTCGTCGGCGCCGAGGTCGAGCGCCGCGACCTTGTCCCCCTCCTGGTCGCGGGCCGAGAGGACCACCACCGGCAAGGTCGCCCACTCGGCGCGCTCGGGCGCCTCGCGCAGCCGCCGGCAGACCTCCAGCCCGTCCATCCCGGGCAGGCCGAGGTCGAGCAGGACGAGGTCGGGTAGGCGGCCCCGCAACTCGGCTAACGCCGCCTCGCCGTCCGCGACCGTGGCGACCGCGTAGCCGTGCCCGGCCAGCGTCGCGCGCAGGAAGCGCAGCAGTTGGGGCTCGTCGTCGACGATCAGGATGTGCTCGTGCATCGGGCGCCGTCCCGCGGGTCAGGGCCGCCCGGCCGCCGCGCCGTCCCCGGCCGACGCGGCGGCGCGGCCGGCGAGCGGCAGCGCGACGATGAAGGAGGCCCCGCCGCCCGGCGCGTCCTCGACCCAGAGCCGGCCATCGTGCGCCTCCACGAAGCCCCTGGCGATCGCCAGGCCCAGGCCGAAACCGATGACCGGCGCGGCGCCGCGCGGCCGGCCGGCGCGGTAGAAGCGCTCGAAGATCCGCTCGCGGTCGGCGGGCGGCACGCCGGGGCCGTGGTCGCTCACTCGCACCCACACCTCTCCCCGGTCGGCATACGTCTCAATCGTCACGTCGACGGGCGTGCCGGGCGGCGCGTACTTGGCCGCGTTGTCGAGGAGGTTGCCGAGGGCGCGGTCGAGCAGCACCGGGTCGAGCGGGACGAGCGGGAGGTCCGGGGGCGGGGCGAAGCGGACCCGCCCGGCGAGCGCGGACAGGCGGTCGATCGCGCTCCAGAGGAGTTCGTCGAGCGCGTAGGGCTCGCGGCGAGGGCGGAGCGCGCCCGCCTCGATGCGCGACATGTCGAGCAGGCTGCCGACCAGCCGCGTGAGGCGGTCGGTCTCCTCGTCGATCGTCGCCAGGAAGTCGCGGCGCGTCGCCTCGTCCCAGTGGACGCCGCCCGCGGCGCCCTCTTCGAGCAGGCTGCTGACCGAGCCCTTGATCGCGGCGAGGGGCGTGCGCAGCTCGTGGCTGACCGACGAGAGGAGGGCCGTCTTCAGCTCGTCGCTGCGCGCGAGCACCGCGGCGCGCAGCGCGGCGTCGGCGAGCGCGGCGCGCTCGATCGCCAGCGCCGCGCCGGCCGCGAAGGTGCTCAGGAGACGCTGGTGCTCATCGTCCAGCGCCACCTCCTCCCGCCGGGTCACGCACATCAGCCCGACGCGGCGCGGGCCGGCCTCCAGCGGCAGGAAGAGCGCCGCGCCGTAGCGGGTCGCCGTCGCCGCGCGCGGGCGGTCGAAGGTCCAGCGGGCCAGCGCCTCCTCGTTTCGGCCGGGCGGCAGCGGCGCCTCGCCGGGCGGGGCGCAGGCGCGCACCCGCAGCCGTCCGCCCTCGTCGGGCAGGAGGATCGCGCAGGCGCGCACGCCGAAGGTCGCCACGACCTGCTCGGCGACGAGCGCCAGCAACTCCGGCAAAGGCCGCGCGGCGATCAGCGCGCGCGTCAGTTCGTAGAGCGTCGTCGTCAGCTCGGCGCGGGCGCGCGCCTCCCGCGCGCGCTGCTCCTGGGTCAGCGCGAGCTGGCCGAGGAGGAGCACGCCGGCCGCCTCGCGGGCGCGCGCCTCCTCGGCGCGGCGCCGGAGCGCGGCCGCGAGCTGGCCGGCGACCAGTGCGGTGAAGAGGAAGACGACCAGCGCCACCCACTCGGCGGGGTCGCGGATGGTGAAGGTGTAGAGCGGCGGGACGAAGGCGAAGTCGTAGACCAGGAAGCCGAGCACCGCGGCGAGGATGGCCGGCCCGCGCCCCCAGACGCTCGCCAGCCCGAGGACCGGCAGCAGGTAGAGGATCGTCAGGTTGGTGCCGGCCAGCCAGAGCCGCAGCACCGCCACGAGGCCGGTGCAGAGGGCGACGGCGACGATCGCCGCGCCGTAGGGTGTCGCCCACCGCCCGACGTCCCAGCGCGCCGTCCCCGACCGACCGGCGTGACCCGCCCGGTGTGCCGCGTGCATCATGCCGTGCAGTATAGCCGAGCGGCGGCGCGCCCGCGCGCGGCGGTTGACGCTGCGGGGTAGGCCCGCTATGATAGCGGCATAATTGCGAACGATTCGCAGGAGGGGCGGATGGAGGACGACGCGGCGCGCCTGCAAGCGCTCGGCTACCGGCTGACGGAGCCCCGGCGCGCGGTCATCGCGGCGCTCCGGGACGCGGGACGCTATTGCACGGCCGCGCAGTTGCAAGAGCGGCTGCGCGGCCGGTCGGTGGCGCTGGCGAGCATCTACCGCACGCTGGAGCTGCTGGCCGAGGTGGGGTTAGCCGAGCGGCGGGCGGAGGCGGCCGGCGAGGCGAGTTACCTCTACTGCTCGCCGCGCCACCACCACCACGTCGTCTGCACGCGCTGCGGCGCGGTGCGCGAGATCGCGGTCTGCCCCGACGGCGCGCTCGCGCGGGCGGTCGAGCGCGAGACCGGCTTCCGCATCGAGCGCCACACCCTCGACTTCTACGGCCTCTGCGGCGCGTGCCGCGCGGGGGACGGGGCTGCGCCGCGGCGGGGGCCGGGCGGCTGAAGCCGCGCCTCGGGGCCGCTGCGCGGCACGAAGCCCGCCTGCGCGGGCTGGACTGACCTTTGGCCTGGCCTCGCAGGTGCGATGCGCGGCGAGATGCGGGCTTGCGATCTGCCGTAAGGAAGTGCCTTCGGACATCGGCATGCCTCGTCGCTTCGATGGCAATACGCAGCGACGGCGGTGCGCTATACTCAGGCTGCGCGAATCGTTCTGTTGCGCGAGGTACACGGCCGATGATGACGTCGCCGGGAGAATACCGCAGGGTCCTCCTCGAACTCCTCCCCGAGCAGGGCAACGTGAGCGAGGCTGATTATCTCTGGCTCACGGACGACACCAGCCGCCTCATCGAATATACCGATGGGTACGTCGAGATGCTGCCGGCGCCGACCGACGAGCACCAGAACATCCTCGGTTGGCTGTCGCCGCATTCCGCAACTACATTCTGCCTCGGGGCGGTGCAGTCCGCTTCGCAGCGCTGCGGCTGCGACTGCTCGACGGGAAGATCCGCGAGCCCGACCTGCTGCTCTTGCGGGATGCGCGCGACCCACGCCGGCAGAACCGCTATTGGACTGGCGCCGATCTGGTCTTGGAAGTGGTTAGCGAAGACAAGCCGGGCCGCGACCTTATTGAGAAGCGACAGGAGTACGCGCAGGCGGGCACCCCCGAGTACTGGATCGTCAACTCACTCGACCGGTCGCTCACCGTACTCGCGCTCGACGAGCGCGGGGAGTACGCCGAGCACGGCGTCTTCACGCGCGGCATGAAGGCGACTTCGGCGCTCTTCCCGGATTTCTCCGTAGACGTGGCCCGGGTCTTCGACGCCGACATCCTCGCGGATACGGACGCCGAGTAGCGCCGGTCCCGCTGCCCCCCATGGACGGTGTGCCACGCCCGTGCCCGATGTGGTGCCGGCTCGCAGGAAGGCGCTACAAACTCACAACGACCTACGATCAACCCGCAATTCACCCGAGCGCGCGTGCGAGGGGCGGGACGACCTGCTTCTTGCGCGAGACGACGCCCGGCAACGCGGCGGCGTCGGGGCCGGCGTTGCAGCCGGGGAAGGCGCTCGCGACGAGGCGGCGCTCGTCGGGGCCGGGGTAGAGCACGGTGCTGTCGCCGTGGAGGATGTCGGTCGCCAGGAAGAGCGCGTAGTCGGCGTGGCCGTCGTCTTTCAGCCGGCGCAGTTCCGCGATGAAGTCGCCCTTGTGGTCGAGGAAGTAGTCGGTGGACAGGGTCTCGGCCTGGCCGATCGCCAGCGCCGCGCCGCCGAACTCGTAGCGCTTGAGGTTGCTGGCGACGAGGTCGCGCGGCGTCGTCCGGCTGAAGTCGGAGCGGGCGCGGAAGAGTTCGCGCGCGAACGCCGCGGGGTCGAGCCCGGCGCGGGCGGCGAGGTCGTCCACCACGGCGCGGTCGCGCGCGGTCGTCGTCGGCGAGGTGAGGAAGAGCGTGTCGGAGATGATCGCGGCGAGCAGCAAGCCGGCCAGCGGCGGCTCGGGCGCGCGGCCGGCGTCGCGATAACGCTCGGCGACGATCGTCGCGGTGCAGCCGACCGGTTCGAGCAGGAAGAGGATCGGCTCGGCGGTGCGCAGGTCACCGAGGTTGTGGTGGTCGAGCACCGCCAGGATCTCGGCCTCGTCGAGCCCGTCCACCGCCTGGCTGCGCTGGTTGTGGTCCACCAGGATCACCCGCTTGCGCCGCCCGCGCAGCAGGTCGGAGCGCCCGACGACGCCGCGCACCCGCCCGTCGTCGTCCACGACCGGCAGCGCGGTCGCGCCGGGGGCAACCAGCGCCGCGGCGGCGTCGCTGGCGAGGTCGTCGGGGTCGAGCGTCTGGCCGGGCGGGGCCATCGTCGCGGTCACCGGGCGGCTGAGGTTGAGCAGCCGCGCGCTGGCGTAGGTGTCGTGCGGCGAGCGGATGAGGGTCGCGCCGCGCGCCGCCGCGAGCGCGCAGACGCGCTCGGGCACCGGCCCGTCGCCGGCGACGACCAGGCAGGCGGCCCCCGCCTCCAGCGCGGCGACCTGCGCGCGCTCGCGGTCGCCGGCGATGACGAGGTCGCCGGGCGCGACCCGCTCGCGGACCACGCGCGCCGGCATCGCGGCGATCCAGACATGGCCGGCGACGGTGCGGTCGGCCGGGCCGGCCAGGAGGTCGCCGCCGAGGATGCGCAGGTAGCGGTCAAGGGCCACCGGCGCGGTCTCGGTCGGGCCGAGCGCGAGGTCTTCCTGGTAGTGCGCGGCGAGGGTGTCGACGGTGAGTACGCCGAGGAGGTGCGACCGCCCGTCGAGCACCGGCACGAGGCGGATGCGCCGCTCGCGCATCAGGCCGGCCGCCTCGTAGAGCGTCGCGTCGGCCCCAACGGTGACCGGTTGCGCGTTCATCACGTCGGCGACGCGCTGGCGCACGTCGGTCAGCACCTCCGGCGCCGCGACGCCGCAGCGGTCGAGCGCGTATGCCGTCTCGGCCCAGAGCGGCCCGAGGCGGGCGGGCGTCGCACCGGGGAGGTCGGTGGCCCGGCGCAGCGCGGCGTAGGCGATCGCCGAGCAGACGCTGTCGGTGTCGGGATTCTGGTGCCCGACGACGTAGACGATGTCGGGAGTCGGGAGTCGGGAGTCGGGAGTCGGGGGTTCCGGGTTGACTTTGCTCACGGGCACGTTCTCCTGCTGGCTATCCTCCTCCCCCGCTCTCCCTGCGGCGCTGCCGCCTCTTCCGACTGCCGACTGCCGACTCCCGACTACGCGATGGAGACGCCGCCTGCGTCGCGGTACATGCTGACGCTGGTGCCGGTGTGGATGCGCTGGATCGTCTCGCCGATCAGGGGGGCGACGGAGAGGACCGTCAGGTTGGGCAGGCGCTTGGCCGGCGGGATCGGCACGGTGTCGGTGACGACGATCTCGGTGATGGCGCTGCGGCGCAGGCGCTCGACGGCGGGGCCGGAGAGGACGGCGTGGGTCGCGGCGACGTAGACGGCGGTGGCGCCGCGGGCGAGGACGAGGTCGGTCGCCTGGATCACCGAGCTGGCGGTGTCGATCTCATCGTCGAAGAGGAGGACCGACCGGCTGGCGACCTCGCCGATCAGGTTGAGGGTCTCGGTCTGGTCGGTGTTGCCGACGCGGCGCTTCTCGACGATGGCGAGCGGCGCGTCGAGGAGTTCCGCGAAGTTGCGTGCGCGCTTGGTGTTGCCGAGGTCGGGCGAGACGACGACGAGGTCCTTGACGCGCGCCTCACAGAAATGGCGCACCAGCAGGTGCATCGCGGTCAGCTCGTCCACCGGGATGTTGAAGAAGCCCTGGATCTGCCCGGCGTGCAGGTCGAGCGTGACGAGCTGCTGAGCGCCGGCCGTCGTGATGAGGTCGGCCAGGAGCCGGGCGGTGATCGGGACGCGCGGCTGGTCCTTCTTGTCGGTCCGGCCGTAGGCGAAATAGGGCACGACCGCGGTGATGCGGCCGGCCGAGGCGCGCTTGAGCGCGTCGATCATGATCAGCAATTCGAGGATCGAAGTGCTGAGGGGTGAGGAGAGCGACTGCACCACGAAGACGTCGTTGGCGCGCACGCTCTCCAGGAGGCGGACGAAGATGTTCTCGTTGGTGAAGGTGAGGATTTCGGCGCGGCCGGGCTGGATGTCGATGTAATCGCAGATCGCCCGCGCCAGCTCCGGGTTCGCGTTCCCGCCGAAGATCTTCAACTCGTCGTACAGGGCCATGCTCTTCCCCCATCGGCGCCGCGGCGGCCGCGCGCCGCTCTAGCGCGCCACGTCCGCCGCCGCCTCACCGTCCGGTGCCCCGCGCTCCGCCTCGATGCGGGCGAGCGCGTCGCGCGCGGCGGCCTGCTCGGCGAGCCGTTTGTTCGAGCCCCGGCCGGCCCCGATCGCCAGGCCGTCGATGCGCACCTCGACTGTGAACGCCTCGTCGGTGGCCGGCGCGCCGCGCGCCACGGTGACGTAGACCGGCGTGCGCCGCCCGCGGTCGGCGCCGGCGAGGCCGAGCGCGTCGAGATCGAGGTGCGGGTCCTGCGCCAGTTCCTGCAGCCGCCCTTTGTAGTTCTCGCTGGCGAGGCGGGCGATGATGGCGTCCGCCTCCACGAGGCGCCTGGCCATGAACGACCGCGCGGCCCTGAGCCCGCCGTCGAGGTAGATCGCGGCCAGCACCGCCTCGAAGGCGTTGGCGAGGACGCGGTCGCTCAGTTCGTCCGGCTCGCTGTCCCCTTTGCTCAGGTAGAGGACCGCGCCGAGGCCGAGCCCGCGCGCCCAGTGGGCCAGCGTGTCGGTGCGGATCAGGGCGACGCGCCACGCGGTCAGGTCGCCCTCCGGGGCGTCGGGGAAGCGGCGGAAGAGGGTGTCGGCGACGAGGAAGCCGAGGAGGGCGTCGCCCAGGAACTCCTGGCGCTCGTTCGAGCGGGGCGCCTCGCCGGCCTGCTCGTTGACGTAGGAGCGGTGCGTCAGCGCGCGCCGGAGGAGCGCGGGGTCGCGGAAGCGCACGCCGAGGCTGGCTTCGGCCTGCGCGAGGCGCGTCGTCTCGCTTGTCGGTTCCGCGGCGGTCCGGAGCTGGTCATCGCTCACGATTGGGCCAGCTCGGCGTCGAGATCGATCCCCCGGTCGGCGGCGAGGCGCGCCAGCCGGTCCCAGGCGACCTGCAGGTGGTAGCGGTAATGGTTCGGCGCGGTCTCCTCGGTGCGCGAGGTCGCGAGATCCGTGCGCACGAGCGCCTGCACCAGCGCGTCGGCCATCAAGTCTTCGTCGGGCTGGCGGTCGTCGAGGACCAGGTCGCGCCGGCCGGCGCGATGAAGGACGTAGGCGCGGCGGAGGCCCGCGGCGAAGGCCGGGCCGAGGGCGTCGAGGCGCGCGCCGACGCGCTCGCGGGCGAGTTCGCGGTTGGCCGCGGTCGTCTCGCCCGGCTCGTCCGGGCTCGCCACGAGTTCGGCCTCTTTCGCCTCGCGGTCCGCGAGGTCCGGCTCGATCAAGCCCGCCAGGAGGCGCTCCAGGGCATCGGCCACCTTGCGATCCTTCCCGTGCTCCCGCCCGTCCCGCAACGACGGGCCACCAGCGATTATACGGGCGGCGCGGCGGGGGGGACAAGCGGGGGCCAGCGCCCGGTACGAGCCGGGCGCTGGCCCCATCGGGAAGAGGGGATGGGCGCGGGTTAGCGCCGGCGCGCCGCGCCCACCGTCCGCGTCCGCACGCGGTCGCCGGGGTAGCCGCCGAGCAGCGCCACGATGGCAGCGACGAGGAGGAAGATGAACCCGCCGATCGCGACGGACTGGGAGTTCGCCCGGAGCGTCGCGGTACTGACTCCGCGGCCGACCGCCGCGCCGACCGTCAGCACGGCGATGACCAGAAGCAGCGCCGTGCCGAGCGCCCAGACCGCGAACCCGTTCATCAGGCCGTTCCCAGTGTCCCGCCCCAGGGTGGTCGCCTGGGCGATCAGGCCGCCGGCGAAGAACGCGATGATGCCGATGATCACCGACCACCTGCGTTCCGCCATCCCTCGCGTGAACCGCTGGCGCGCCCGTGCGCCCACCTTGCGGGCCGCGCCGGGCGGCGCGCCCGCGCGGAGTCGCAGACCATCTTGCTCGCCATCACCCCCGTGTCGGTATCTTCCGCGCGCCGTGTGCGACCACCCGTTCAGCGCTTCAGGGACCACGTCGAAGACCGCCGGGCCTGGTGGCCGGGCGGTCGTGAGGGGCTTGCGCGGGTCCTGCGTGGCTCCGGACAGGTGGTAGGACGCCTGGGTGGGGTCCGTGGCGCCTTGTCGAGTCCCCCGGCCTCGGGGCCGGCGGTCCGCCCTCCTTTATCGCGTCAACCGTGCCGCGATTTTGCACAACTCCCGTCGCGGGCACGGTGGAGGGCGGGCACTTGCCCGCCCTCGCGTTCGCCCCTTGGTTGTTCGCGCGCCCCCTAGACGTTTGCCTGCCGGCGCACCGGCTGGTCGGTCGGCAGCGGCGCCCGCGTGCCGAGGTAGCCGCCGATCCCGCTGGCGATGAACCCGACGCACAGCACCACGAAGATCGTCCAGGCCGCGCCGGAGGTGGTGGCGGCGAGGGAGGTGGTGTTCGCCGTGCCCGCGCTCGTTGCCACCGCGTTGCCGGCGAAGCCGAGGACCGTGCCCACGCCGAGCCCAGCGAGCAGCAGGGCGATCGGCACCGTCAGCAGGAAGACCATGAAGCCGTTGACCGCGCCCCACTGGCGATCGAAGACCGACGCCGCCTTGCCCGCCGCGTAGCCGCCGACCAGGTAGGAGATGAAGGCGAAGACGGCGGTCCAGATCTCGGAGGCCAGTCGGAAGTCACTGGGCGGCTTGCCGGTGATCGTCATGCCGATCGCCAGGCCGAGGAATTCCATCACCAGGAAGACGAAGAAGGCCACGAAGAAGCCGGCCCACACCGCTCCCCAGTGAATCCGGTTGTGCTCGAGCGTCGCCTCCGATGGGGCGGTCGCATACCCGGGCGCGGTCGCCCACCCGCGGGCGCCGACCGGCCCACTCCGGACAACCGTGTCGCGCTCGACGACGGGCTCCCCGGCGGCCACGTCGCGCGCTTCGTTGACTCTCGTTACCTCATCAACACGTTCGCCGCGATCCATGCGGTCGCGATCGAGGTTCTGGCTCATCGCCGTGCTCCTTTTGTCTGCGTTCCCTGCATCGTTCCATTTCCGCGACAACCACCGGGCGAACGGTGCGTCTCGGCTGTCGCCCGCCCGGCCATCGAAACGAGGAACGCTTCAGGTGCGGAGCAACGGGGTTGCGCCCCGGCCCGCCGGCGCCGCGCCGGTGGCCCGCGGGGGCGACACTACCAAAATGGGCAAAATCCGTGCCACGGTCGGACGGGGAAAGGCCGCGCTCGTCAGCCCCACCAGGCGCGGCGACGCGGGCGGGCGGGCTCGACGGGGGTCGTGTCGAGGGCGCCGAAGCCGAGCTGCTCGCAGGCCGCGGCGAAGTGGCCGAGGTCGAGGCGGAGGTCGTCGGGAGCCGCCGCCCCGACGGCGACGGCGTCGCGGATGGCGAGCATGGCGGCCTGGCGGCAGAGGCCGGCGATGTCGGCGCCGCTGAGCCCCTCGGTCTCCCGCGCCAGCAGGCGCGGGTCGACGTCGGCGGCGAGCGGGCGACCGCGCAGGTGGACCGCGAAGATCGCCTCGCGGGCGGCGGCGTCGGGCAGGGGCAGCGCGATCGTCAGGTCGAAGCGGCCGGGGCGCAGCAGCGCCGGGTCGAGCATGTCGGCCCGGTTGGTCGCGCCGAGGACGATCACGCCCTGCAGCTCCTCCAGCCCGTCGAGCTCGGTCAGGAACTGGCCGACCAGCCGGTCGGACACGCCGTCGCTCCAGCCCTCGCCGCGCGGCGGTGCGAGGGCGTCGAGCTCGTCGAAGAAGAGGACGCAGGGCGCCGCGGCGCGAGCCTTCTTGAAGATCTCGCGGACGCCGCGCTCCGACTCGCCGACCCACTTCGAGAAGACTTCGGGGCCCTTGATGGCGATGAAATTGGCCTCGCTCTCGTGCGCCACGGCACGCGCGAGGAGAGTCTTGCCGGTGCCGGGCGGGCCTTCGAGGAGGATGCCGCGCGGCGGCGCGGCGCCGAGGCGGTCGAAGAGCGCGCCGTAGCGTAGCGGCCACTCCACCGCCTCGATCAGCGCCTCCTTGACGTCGTCGAGGCCGCCGATGTCGGCCCAGGTCACGTCGGGCGTCTCGGTGAAGACCTCGCGCAGCGCCGAGGGCGAGACTTCGCGCAGCGCGTCCACGAAGTCCTGGTGCCGGACCTCCAGCGCGGCGAGCTGCTCGTAGGGGATCGTCGCCAGCGCGAAGTCGATCGTCGGGAGGATGCGCCGCAGCGCGACCATCGCGGCCTCGCGGCAGAGCGCGGCAATGTCGGCGCCGACGAAGCCGTGGGTCAGCCCGGCCAGGCGCTCCAGATCGACGTCGGCCGCCAGTGGCATCCCCCGCGTGTGGATCTCCAGGATCTCCCGGCGGCCGGGGCGGTCGGGCACGCCGATCGTCAGCTCGCGGTCAAAGCGGCCGGGGCGGCGCAGCGCCGGGTCGAGCGCGTCGGGGATGTTCGTCGCGCCGATGACGATGACCTGGCCGCGCGCCTGAAGGCCGTCGAGGAGGCCGAGGAGCTGGGCGACGACGCGCTTCTCGACCTCGCCGTAGACGTCGACACGCTTCGGCGCGATGGCGTCGATCTCGTCGATGAAGATGATGCTCGGCGCGCGGCGCTCGGCTTCCTCGAACATCGAGCGCAGGTTCGCCTCGCTCTGCCCGTAGAACTTGTTGATCAGTTCCGGGCCGTTGACGTGGAAGAAGTGCGCCGCGGTCTCGTAGGCGACCGCGCGGGCAATCAGCGTCTTGCCGGTGCCGGGCGGGCCGTGCAGCAGGACGCCCTTGGGCGGCTCGATGCCGAGGCGCTGGAAGAGCTGCGGGTAGCGCAGCGGCAGTTCGATCATCTCGCGGATGCGCCGGACCTCCTTGCCGAGTCCGCCGATGTCCTCGTAGGTGATCGCGGCCACGCCGTCCGGCGCCTGGTTGCCGGCGAGGCGCAGGGAGGTCGCCCCCGTCACCAGTACGGGACCGGCCGGTTCGGTCTCGACCACCTGGAAGTCCTGCGGGCGCGGGCCGAAGAGGTTGACGCGGACGCGGTCGCCGGCGAGGAGGGGGTAGCCTTCCAGCAGGTGCCCGATGTAGCGGGCGTCCTGGCCGGAGAGGGCGGCGCGGCCGCCGATCGCGCGCAGGACGACCCGCCCGGCCGGGCGGCCGCCGACGACGCGGACGAGCGCGCGCTCGCCGAGGGCGACGCGGGCGTTATCGCGCGTCACGCCGTCGAGCTGGACGAGGCCCCGGCCGCGGTCGGGCAGGAAGGCCGGCAGCGCCTTGGCGACGGTCGGCCGCCCGCCGGTGATGAGCAGGAGGTCGCCGGTCCGGCCGCCGAGCGCGGCGAGGTCGGCCGGGTCGAGGCGGACGATGCCGCGGTCGGCGTCGCGCGAGGCGGCCTCGGCCACGCGCAAGAGGCATTCGCCGGGGCCCGGCTGTGGCTCCGGCGCGGGCGGGGCGGGCGGCGCGGGCTGCGTGGCGCTCACGGCTGCTCCGGGTCGTCGTCGGTGTCGGGGGGGGTATTCGCCCTCACCCCCGCCTCGCTATCGCTCGGCACCCCCTCTCCCAATGCTGGGAGAGGGGGATTCTCGTCGGGCGGGGAGGTGGCGGGACTGTTCGTCATCTCGATTAACGGCTCTGGGAGCGGTTCTGGTAAAGGGGCGGGGCGGACGGCCGGGA
>DASSSV010000752.1:0-7948 GCA_035708265.1 Thermomicrobiales bacterium
CGCGCGGGCGGGGGATCGCGCGGCGTTCGCGCGGTTGGTGGAGCGGCACAAGCGGCTGGTCTACGGGCTGGCCTACCGCCTCTTGGGCGACGCGGCCGACGCCGAGGACGCCGCCCAGGAGACCTTCGTGCGCGCCTACACGCGGCTGGGCACCTACGCGCCGGAGCACCGCTTCGCCGCCTGGCTGGGGGCGATCTGCTCGCACCACTGCATCGACTGCCTGCGCGCGCGGCGGCGGCGGGTGCCCACCGTCGCCCTCGGCAAGGTCGCCGAGAGCGACCGCTTCATCGGCCAACTCGAAGGGCCGGAGGACTATGCCCTGCGCCGCGCCGACCGCGACGAGGTGCAGCGCCTGCTCGGCGCGCTCTTGCCGCAATATCGCCTGATCCTCACCCTGCGCTACTTCCACGACCTCTCCTACAATGAGATCGCGGCGACGCTCGGCGAGCCGGTCTCGACCGTGCGGATGCGCCTCTTCCGCGCCCGCGCGGCCTTCCAGGCGGCCGCCGAGCGCGAGCACGGCGGCGCGCGCACGCCCGCCGCGCGCGAGACGGCCGGCGCCCCGCTCGGCGCCTAAGCCGGCTCGGCCGGCGCGAACGCCGCCTCCGCCTCCCGCAACAGCGCCAGGTAGGTGGCGGCCGTCGTCCGGGCGCCGGTCAGACCGAGCGCGGCGAGGAGGGTCGCGGCGTCGGGTTCGCCGCCAAAGTGGCGGAGTTCGCAGAAGTAGCCCAGGCCGGCGACGTGGTCGAGCGCGAGTTCCCAGCCGGCGAGGCGGTAGCGCCGCCGCGCCTTGCGGACTTCGCCGATCGCCCGGTAGCCGAGGCCAGCCAGCAGGTCGAGCACGCGCGGCCGCGCCTCGTAGACGGCGACCGGCCCGCCCGGGCCGTCCGGCGCGAATGACACCCAGGCGGTGTCGGCGCGCAGGCGCACCCGCAACAGGTCGTCGTCGCGGGCGGCGGGGTGGCGGAAGTAAGCGTCGCGCTCGTCCTCGGTCGCGCCGCCAACCGCGCCGGCCCCTGCCAGCGCCTCGTCCGACGGCCAGCCGAAGACCTTGCGCTGGATCGCGGGCGTGCCGTGGCCGTCCGCCCCGTCGGGCGGGTGGTTGGCGACGACGACCAGATCAGCCCAGCGGGCGGCGGGGTCGAGAAAGCGGCGCTGCGAGGGCACGGCGTACTCGCCGCAGCGGCGCAGGATCTCCCACTCGTCCAGGCCCGCGGCGCGGGCGTCGGCCAGGAGGCGCGCCGACAGGGGACGCGGCAGCCCGGCCTTGACCCAGGCGCCGACGTCGGCGTGCCCCGCCTCCAGCGCGTCCGGCCCCTCGACGATGACCGGGCCATCGTCGGCGGGCGGATCGTGGGGCAGCGGGCCCGCGACGAGGCGCGCGCCGGGGATCTCGCGCGCCAGGGCTTCGGCCAGGAGGCGCGCCTGCGGCGAGCCGCGCGGCGCGGCGAGGTTCACCACAACCGGGCGACCGTGCAGCCCCGGCGCGAGCGCCGCCACCCGCTCGCGGAGCAGACGCAGGCCGAGCGCCGGGCCGACGACCGGCAGCCCCGCGCCGCGCAGCCACGCCTGCGCCCGCCCGCGCTTGCTCCCCCGCAACGGCAGGAGGCCGTAGGTCGCCATCAGCCAGAGGCCGAGCTGCGCCAGCGCGTGCTCGTCGCCGTCGAGCAGCTCGATCTCGATCTCGGTCTCCTCGTAGGCCGGCTGGCCCTTCAGGCGCACGCGGTCGAGCGCGAGCGCCACGCGCGTCCCGTCGTCGCGCGCCAGTTCGATCTGCCGCCGCCGCGTCCTGAGCGTGAAGAGCGGGTGGAGCGCCGCGCCCCCGGCGACCTTCCGCGCCCGCGCGACCGGCTCGCAGTCCGGCAGGCGGGTCGCGCCGCGCGGCAGCAGGCGGTTGACCTCGCGGCGGCGGGAGACGCCGTCGCGCCCCGGCCCGCGCCCGCGCTTGAAGGTCCACTCGACCCCATCCGCGAGAACGCGCCGGCGCAGCGAGCAATCGGCGGCTTCCAGCGCGCCGTCCGCCGTGTCGAAGTAGGTGTTGCGCTGGTCCTCGTCGTGGCGGCCGGCGACGCGCCAGCCGGGGAACTCGGCGCGCGCGGCGAGGTCGGCCAGCGTCGCGTCGCCGGCCGGCGCGAACTTCACCTCCAGCTCGATCCCACGGCGGGGCATGGCTCTCCTTCGCGTGACGAAAGGACGATCACCGCAGAGGCGCAGAGGACGCGGAGAGACGAAGGAGAGGACGATTACTCATTCGCCTTCTCTCCTCGTTCTCTGTGCTCTCTGCGTCTCTGCGGTGATCGTCCCCATGGCGCGGCGGTAGGCCGGAGAGGGGACGGGGCCGAGGAGGAGCGGGTCGCCGGTCTCGGCCATCCAGGCCCAGAGGCGGGTGTCGAGGGCGCGCTCGGTCGCCGCTGCCTCCGGGCGGCCGGCGAGATTGTGCGTCTCCCAAGGGTCGGCGTGCAGGTCGTAGAGTTCGACGTCGGGGTGGGTGCTCCCGACGTAGCGCGCGACGTCGGAGCGGAAGGCGCCGCCCTGCTGCACGTCGCCCGGCACTTCGACGGCGAAGGTCGTCGCGAAGTTGCGGATGAACTTGTGGCGCGCCGTGCGGATCGCGCGCATCGGGTCGTAGTAACTGTGGTAGGTCTTCTCGGCGTAGACCGCGTCGCGCGGCGTATAGGGGCCGCCGCGCAGCAGGGGCAGGTACGAGCGGCCCTGGAGGTTCGCCGGCGCCGGCGCGCCGACGGCCGCCAGGAGCGTCGGCAGGAAATCGACGTTGCTGACCAACTCCTCGATCACCCGGCCGGCGCCGTCGGCGACGCCCGGCCAGCGCAGCAGCAGCGCCGTCTCGATGCCGGTGTCGTAGAGCGTACACTTGGCGCGCGGCATCGCGATCCCGTGGTCGGTCGTGAAGGTGACGAGCGCCGTGTCCGCCAGCCCCGCGCCGTCGAGCGCGGCGAGGATGCGCCCGACCGCCTCGTCGGCCGCGCGGATCGCCCCTTGCAGCCCGCTCAGGTCCTCGCGCGTCGGCGCGTTGTCGGGCAGGTAGGGGGGCACCGAGACGCCGCGCGCCGCGTCCGGCGCCACCCCGCCCTGGTCGAAGGGGCGGTGGGGCTCTTCGAGGTTCACCTCGACGTAGAGTGGAGCGTCGGGGAGCGGGCCCCCAAGGAACGCCGCCACCTGCGCGGCGACGTCGCGGCCGGTCCCGCGGCCGTAGACGCGGTCGAAGCCGAGGCGCGCCACGTCCATGGTGACGTGCTGGAGGCCGAAGAGGTGCGTCTGGTAGCCGCGCGCGCCGAGGAGCGCCGCGACGTGGCGCTCGCCCGGCGCGAGGCCCCAGTCGAAGGGGTGGTGCGCCAGACCCAGGACGCCGTTGCTGTGCGGGTAGCGCCCGGTCGCGAGCGCGGCACGGCTCGGGCTGCACCCTGGCGCCGTGCAGAACGCGCCGGTGAAGCGCGCGGCTGCCGCGGCGAGCGCGTCCAGGTTCGGCGTTTGCACGCTCGCGACCCCATAGCAGCCGAGGTACCGACCGAGGTCGTGGCAGGTGATCGTCAGCACATGCGGCGGTCGCGTCGCGCTCACAGCGCCTCCCCTGCGAGACGATAGGCGATAGGCGATAGACGATCTTTCCCCTCGTCACTCGTCGCTCACCTGGCCGAGCGGCTGTGCGCTATCATACTCCGTGGACGGCGACGGCGATACGCGCGGGAGGACACGATGGCTACGACAGGCGCTGCGCACCCGGAGGTCGCTCCCCGGCGGCGCCGGTTCACGGTGGCAGAGTTCGAGCGGATGGGCGAGATCGGCATCTTCACCGAGGACGATCGGGTCGAGTTGATCGCTGGGGTGATTGTCGACATGAGTCCGGCGGATGGCCGGCATATCGCCGCAGTCAACCGCCTCAATCAGCGACTAGGCCGCCAGATCGGCGCGGAAATGCTCGTCAGCGTGCAGAACCCGGTGGTCCTCAGCGACGACAGCGAACCGCAACCCGACATCGCCATCCTGCGCGACCGCGTCTATGACGTCGTCCCCACGGTCGAGGACATCCTGCTCGTCATCGAGGTAGCGGACTCCACACTTGCCTACGACCGCGACGTGAAACTGCCGTTACTCTACGCCCCAGCGGGGATCCCCGAGAGCTGGCTCTTCGACCTCGTCAACACGCGCCTCGAACGCCACAGCGAGCCGGGCCCCGACGGCTACCGGCTGGTCGCCCGCGCCGGCCGGTGCGAATCCCTCGCCTCGACGGTGCTGCCGGGCATCACCCTCGCGGTGGACACGCTGCTGGGGTAGCGCCGCGCCGGTGGACCGCGCGCGGCGTCTCTGCTACGATAGCGCCTCAATTGGGAGCATAACCCAGAGCGCGACCGGAGCGAGGAAGACGCAGCATGCGCCAGGCACCGGCGTCCGCGGCGACCGAGCGCGAGCCCGTCCACAATCTGCCGCCCGGGTTGCTGACCCGGCTGGGGTCGCTGATCGGGCGCGAGGCGGAACTGGCGGCGGCCGCCGACTTCCTTCGCCGGGGCGGGGTGCGCCTGCTCACGCTGACCGGGCCGGGCAGCGTCGGGAAGACCCGGCTGGCCTTGCAGGTCGCGGCGGACCTGGCGGCGGACTTCGCGCCGCCCGGCGACGGCGTCGCCTTCGTCCCGCTGGCGCCGCTCGCCGACGCCGACCTGGCGCTCGACGCCGTCACGGGGGCGCTCGCCGGCCCCGACGCCGGCGGTCGGCCGCCCCTGGACCGGCTCGTGGCCTACCTCGGCGAGAAACGGCTGCTGCTCGTCCTCGACAACTGCGAGCAGGTGGCGGGGCTCGCCCAGCCTGTGGCGGCCCTGCTCGACGCCTGCCCCGGCCTCGCGGTGCTGGCGACGAGCCGCGCGCCGCTCCATCTACGCGGCGCGCGGGAGTTCCCGGTCGCGCCCCTGGCCTGCCCCGCCGAGGCCGAGGCGGGCGACGCCGACGCGCTGGCCCGCTACCCGGCCGCGCGGCTCTTCGTGGAACGCGCGCGAGCGGCCCGGCCGGACTTCGCACCGACCGCCGCCGACGCGCGCGCCATCGCCGCGATCTGCGCCCGGCTGGACGGCCTGCCGCTCGCGATCGAGCTCGCCGCCGCGCGGGTCGCGCTCCTGCCGCCGCCGGCGCTCCTCGCCCGGCTAGAGCGCCGGCTGCCGGTGCTGACCGGCGGCGCGGCCGACCTCCCCGCGCGCCAGCAGACGCTCCGCGACACGATCGCCTGGAGCGAGCACCTGCTGGACCCCACGGAACAGGCGCTTTTCCGCCGCCTGGCCATCTTCGCCGGCGGCTGCACCCCGGACGCGGCCGAAGCCGTCTTCGCGGAAGTGAGAAATGAGAAGTTAGAAGTGAGAAGTGCCCTACCAGGAGACGCTTTCTCACTTCTCACTTCTCACCTCTCACTTCTCGACCTCCTGGGGTCGCTGGTGGAGAAGAGCCTGCTGCGCCGGGTGGACGGACCGGGGGGCGAGCCGCGGTTGGCGATGCTGGAGACGATCCGCGAGTACGCGGTCGAGCGGCTGGCGGCGAGCGGGGAACTGGCGGCGCTGCGGCGCGCCCACGCCGACTATTACCTGGCGCTCGCCGAGCGGGCGCGGCCGGCGCTCCATGGAGCTGAGCAGGGCGCGTGGCTGGCCCGACTGGAGGCGGAGCACGGCAACTTCCGCGCCGCCCTCCGCGCCACGCTGGCGGCTGGCGACGCCGCGACCGCCCTGCGAGTGGCCGGCGCCCTCTGGCCATTCTGGCACATCCGCGGCCACCTCGCCGAGGGCCGGCGCTGGCTGGAGGAGGCGCTGGCGCTCGACGGCGCGCCGACGGCCGCGCGGGCCGAGGCGCTGTGCGGCGCCGGCATCCTCGCGTTCTACCAAGGGGATTACGGCCACGCCGCCGCGCGCTGCGGCGAGAGCCTGACCTTCTTCCAGCCCCTCGGGGACGAGCGGGGGATGGCCGGCGCGCTGACCGGCCTGGCGCTGGTGGCGCGGGGCGGCGGCGACGTCGCCGGTGCGCGCACGCTGCAGGAGGAGGGCCTGGCGCGTTACCGGGCGGCGGGCGACCGGCGCGGGGTCGCGGAGGCGCTCCACTATCTCGGCCTCCTGGCTTCTTATGGCGGCGATGACGAGGCCGCCCGCGCGATACTCGAAGAGGCCCTGGCGATCAACCGGGAACTGGGGGACCGCCGGGGCGTCGGCTATGGCCTCGGCCTCCTGGGCGTCATCCTCTGCCGTCAGGGGGAATACGCCGCCGCGCGGCCGCTGGCGGAGGAGAGCCTCGCCGCCGGCCTCGCACTGGGCGAGCGGCGCGGGGTCGGCCGGGCGCTCCAACTCCTCGGCGACATCGCCCTCGCGCTCGGCGACCTGCCGGCCGCCCGGACGCACTATCAGGAGTCCCTGGCCCTCTTCCGGGAGCTCGGCGACCGCCTCTTCGTCGCCGTCTGCCTGGAGGGGCTGGCGGGGCTGGCCGCCGCCGAGGGCTGGCCGGTGCGGGCCGGGCGGCTCTTCGGCGCGGCCGCCGCCCTGCGCGACACCATCGGCGCGCCCCTGCCCGACTTCAACCGCGCCTTCTATGAGTGGAACCAGGCGCGCGCCCGCGCCGCCGTCGACGAGGCGACCTTCGCGGCGGCGTGGGCCGCCGGCCGCCTGCTCACCCCCGAGGAGGCGCTGGCGGCGCCGGACGAGCCGGACGGCGCCGCCCCGCCCGGCCTCGCGGGTCGCGGGGTCGCGCGGGCGCCCGCGTCGCCGCCGGAGGCGGGCCCGGCCGGGCTGACGCCGCGCGAAGTTGAGGTCCTCCGCCTGGTGGCCGAGGGGCTGACCGACGGCCAGGTGGCCGCGCGGCTCTTCGTCAGCCCGCGCACCGTCAACGCCCACCTGCGCGCCATCTACGGCAAGCTCGGCGTCGCCTCGCGCAGCGCGGCGACGCGCTGGGCCGCCGACCACCGGTTGCTCTGAGCACGCGCCGCGCCTACCTAGGCAACCGCGCCCGCCGCGCGGGGCGGGACGGCGCGGCGATTAAGTCATCCCGCCGATGCGCCGCCGCGGCCCCCCGCCTATGCTACGAGGGACGACGAACGGCGAGCGCTGCGGCAGGCAGCACAGGAGGGACGATGGCGACCACGATCGAATCGGCGGCCACCGCGCGCGGGTCGGCGACACCGGGCTCCGCCGTCACCTGGGAGCGCCCCGGCGACGAGCGGCTCTTCTGGACGCTGGACGCGATGCACTTCCCCGCGCCGCTCCGGCCGGCGGCGGGGGCGATCGTCGCGCGGATGTACGCGGGGGGCTTCAACCGGGCGGCCGAGCGCTACGCGCTGCCGGTCCGGCAGCGCATGCAGGTGATCAACGGCTATCTCTACCAGGCGATCTACCCGGTCGGCGCGCCGCCCGAGGCGGTCCTCAAGATGATGAACCGGGTCGGCCGCGTCGCGCCGGGGTTGGTCAACTCGATTCAGGACCGGGCGGTCGGCGCGCAGGTGAAGCGCTACCAGGAGCAGCTGGACCCCGTCATCGACCGGCTCGCCGCCTACTGGCAGGACGAGCTGTTGCCGGAAGTCCAACGCTATCTCGCCGCCTGGGAGGGCTTTGCCCTCGCGGACGCGACGATGTCGGACCTCCTGGCCCACCTCGATGAGACGCTGAGCCGCGTGGACCGGCTCGGCGAGATCCACTTCCGGATCGGCCTCCCCTATCTGCTGGCGCAGAGCCTCTTCGACGAGCTCTACCGCGACCTCTTCGCCGGCGACGCCTTCGGCGCCTTCCGGTTGCTCCAGGGCTTCCCCAACAAGTCGCTCGACGCCGACCACGCGCTCTGGGTTCTGAGCCGGCGGGCGCGCGCGCTCCCGGCCGTGCGCCGCGTGCTGGCGGAGCGCCCGGCCGGGGAGGTCGTGGCGGCGCTCGCGGCCATAGACGACGCGGGCGCGCGCGACTTCCTGGCCGCGCTGCGCGCC
>DASSSV010000753.1:0-2937 GCA_035708265.1 Thermomicrobiales bacterium
TTTCAACCGCGGGCGCACGGCACCGATGCCTATCCCCCGTCCCCTCGTCACTCGTCACTCGTCACTCGTCACTCGCCTCGCCTCACCGATGCACGTACCCCGACCCGAGGCTGGCGAGGAAGGCGAAGACGGCGGCGAAGCGCTGGGTCAGGTCGAGCAGCACCAGGAAACTCAGCGGGTAGGCCGCGACCGGGTAGTGCTCGAACGCGGCGACGACCGCGTCGGGCGCGAACCGCCAGCGGCGCGCCAGCGCGAACGCGCCGAGCGTCAGCGCCACCCCGAGTACCGCCCCGGCGAGGATGTCGCTGGGCCAGTGGAAGCCGACGCCGACGCGCAGCGCGCTGAAGTAGAGCGCGCCCGCCAGGACGATCGGGCCGAGCCAGCGCTTGATCGCGAAGACGCCCGCCGTCAGGCTGAAGAACATGACCGCGTGGTCGCTCGGGAAGGAGCCCTGCTTGCCGAGGTTCTGCTGCACCTGCGCCCAGACCGTGGGGTCGATCGGCACCCGGATCGGCAACGGCTGCACCGCCAGCGGGCGCAGCCGCTCGAACGGGATTTGCAGCGCGCGGCTGAGCAGGTAGCCGGCGAGCATCGCGCCGAAGGTCAGCACGGTGCGGCGGCGCGCCTCCCACCGTGTCAGCCGGCCTTTGGCGTCGGTCGGCGCGCCGTCGGCGGCGGGCGGGTCGGGGACGCCGGAGAACCAGAGGAGGACGAAGGTGCAGGCCGCCAGCACCCACGGCGTGCGGTCGCCCTGCGCCAGGGCGGAGTAGAAGGCGGCGGGGGAACGGGCGACCCAGGCGTTGAGCCAGTGCAGGAGCCAGAGATCGAGCGCGTGCATCGCGGGTTTGTCAGCCTTCCGGGCGAGGCGCCGCGCCGGCTCGGCCCCGCGGGCGGCGTGACGCGCGGCGCCATCCCCGAGCGTAGCGGCGCGCGCGGCCGGATGCGGTATGATCGCGCCGCGGCGCGGCTGCCGGCCGCGCCGGGAGCAGGTAAGGAAGGAGGCACGCATGGCCACGCCCGCCGACTCGCGCCAGGCGATCAGAGAATTGTGCCGGGTCCGCCAGATCCGCCAGTACCGGCCCCAGCCCGTCCCCGACGACGCGCTGGCCGCGCTGCTGGAGGTCGCGCGCTGGACCGGCAGCTCGCGCAACACCCAGCCCTGGCACTTCGTCGTCGTGAGCGATAAGGAGCAGTTGCGCCGGATCAGCCAGCTCCGCACGCCGATCAACTGGGTCGCGGACGCGCCGCTCGGCGTCGCGATCGCGCTGAACGGCGCGGGCACGGCGGGCGAAGCCTACGACGAGGGGCGCGTGACCGAGCGCCTGATGATCGCCGCGCACACGCTCGGGCTCGGCGGCGGCGTGGCCTGGTTCGGCGACGCCGGCCAGGAGGCCGAGGCGAAGGCGATCCTCGGCATCCCGGCCGACCGGACCGCGCGCTCCATCGTCGCGATCGGCTACCCGGTCTCCGCGAAGGACCCCCGGCCCGGCCCCGCCGCGGGCGGGCGCAAGCCGCTCTCGGAACTGGTCAGTTACGGCCGCTGGGGACAGTCGCGGCCCTGAGCGCGCCGCGTCGCCGCCCGTGGCACGGTGTCTGCGCCTAGGCGCGCGACGGGCCGGGGCCCGCGGGGAGGCGACGATGGACGAACGGATGCCGCGAGGAGACCGGGAGCGCGAGGACGACCGGTCCGACCGGGACGCCGGCCGCGAGTACGGCGGGAAGTACGGCGGCGACGACGGGGCGCTGGAGCGCGAAGGGGGCGACCTGGACAGCCCGGCCGGCGAGCGGGACGAGGGCGAGGCCGGGCGCGGGCGCGCATCCGCTTCCCGGCCGCCGACCCGGCCGGCGTAGCGCCGCGCCGGCGACGAGGAGCGCACGATGGCCGAGCCGCTGATCGCGGTGATGAACGACGACACCGCCTTCCTCGACCTGATGCACGAGTTGCTGACCGGGGAGGGGTATCGCTGCTTCATCTGCAAGGAGAGCGACCGGGTCTATGCGACGATCAAGGAGCGCCGGCCCGACCTCGTGATCCTCGATATCCGCATGGGCAGCCCCGAGGCGGGCTGGACCGCGCTCGAAATCCTGCGCCTCGATCCGGCCACGGCGCACATCCCCGTGATCGTCTGCTCGGCGGACACGCCCTTCCTCCACGCCAAGGAGGAGGCGCTGCGCGCCCTGCGCTGCGACATCCTGGAGAAGCCTTTCGACCTCGACATGCTCCTGGCGAAGATCGCCGGCGTGCTCGCCGCGTCCGGCCACGGCGAGGGCTGAGGCGCCGCGCCGCCCGCGAACGACGACGCCCGCCTGACGTCAGGCGGGCGTTTTCCTTGCCGCGGTCGGCTTTTCCCGGGCTGTCGCCTGGAAACGAATCGGTCGGTCGGATACGCCCTGTGCGCGAGCGCACAGCGGGGCCGGACCGCGGTCACTGTCGCCGGCTCCCCTTGTCCCTACACTGGGACGCAGACGTAGCCCGACGCGACCGCGGCCCGCCGCCGCGGGAGCACCTACTACCAGGAGGTTCGCCATGTCCGCCCTCGCCCTCGGCCCCGCCACGCGCCCCGCCACGCCGCCGCGTCCGCGTCGCTGGCTCGATCGCCTCGGCGGCGCCGTCGTCGGCCTCGTCCTCGGCGTCGGTCTGCTCGCCGCCTTCCTGACCCTCGCCGGCGGGCGGCCCGCCGCCGCCGCGACCGGGACGACCGGGGACCCGCCGGCCGCCTGGGACAGCCGTGTCACCCTCACCGACGCCTTCCTGACCGCGCAGGCCAAGTCGCAGAACGGCGGCACCGTGCACGACCCCCGGTTGCACGTCGCCGCCGACGGCACGCTCACGCTCGACGGCGCCATGTCCCTGTTCGGCCGGTCGCTGCCGCTGCACGTCGTCCTGCGGCCCGCGGTCGCCGACGGCGCGGTGACGACGACGCTGGAGAGCGCCCA
>DASSSV010000754.1:0-15463 GCA_035708265.1 Thermomicrobiales bacterium
CGGACCAGCGGCCCCGCCCGGCCCCGGAGCCGGAGCGATTGAGCCACACCCGCCCGCTGTGCGATAATGCGGGCGGAGGAAACAGACCCATGCAGCATACGATGCACATCAACCCGGAAGGCGAACTGAGCCGGCAGCTCAAAGCGGCGGCGGCGGACAAGAAGCCGCTACGGCTCGTGAGCGGCGGCACCATCTACGACGTGCAGGTGCATGAGCACGAGGCGGCGCCGAGCGCTCGGCCGGGGCTTGACCCGGCCCGCGTGCGCCAGGGCCTTGCCCGGAGCGCCGGCGCACTCCGGGGTGTCGACCTGGCTGGTCTCAAGCAGGAACTGCGGGAGGCCCGCGAGCAGGACAGCGCGGGCCGGCCGGCGTAACCGATGGCTTACCTCATCGACACCGACATTGTACTCGACCACCTCGCCGCACACCCCGACGCCGTCAAGCTCCTGGATGCGTTGGCGGACAGCGGCCTCTTCATCTCCATCATCACCTACATGGAAGCCTATCAGAGCGTACTGCGCAGTCCTCACCAGCCCGAGGCAGAGGAGCAATTCGCGGCGTTCGTCGCCGTGGTGCCGACCCCCCCCTTTTCGGAGGACGTTGCCCGCCGCTGCGCCGAGTTGCGGGAGGCGCTGCGGACAGCAGGGAAGCGCGTCCCGTCGCGCGCGCTCGACCTGCTGATCGCCGCCACCGCCGTGGAGCATGGCCTGACGCTCGTCACCCGCAACACCGACGACTACGCCGACATCCCCGGCCTCTTGCTCTACCAGTCGTAGCGTACCGGTTCGGGCTGGCTGGGCGGCGCGCTCGCCACCATGGAGGCTGGGCGCGGTCGGGCGCCCGATCGCGCCCCCCGCCGCGCCTGCCCGGACCGGCGGCCCCGCCCGGCCCCCGCAGCCCGAGCAGTTACCGGTCGCGGGCCGGCCAGACCATCCTGGCGAAATCTGGTATGATGGATGTTGCACGATCGGTGGCGCCGCAGCCCCGCGGCGATCTCGCCCAGCGGCACGCAAGGGTCCGATGTACGCCAACCGCCAACTCCCCACCAGGCCCAGCCGTCAGCCGGAGCCGCCGCCCGCGCTGCTGCGCGTGCAGGGCCTGACGACGCGCTTCTACACGGACGACGGCGTGGTCCACGCCGTCGAGGACGTCAGTTTCGCCGTCCATCCCGGCGAAGTCCTCGGCCTCGTCGGCGAGAGCGGCTGCGGCAAGAGCGTCACCGGCCTGTCGATCATGCGGCTGATCCCGCGCCCGCCGGGGCAGATCGTCGCGGGCGCGATCGAGTTCCGCGGCGAGAACCTGCTCGAACTCAACGACGAGGAGATGCGCCAGCTCCGCGGCAACCACATCTCGATGATCTTCCAGGACCCGATGACCGCCTTCAACCCGGTGCTCTCCATCGGGAAGCAGATCTGCGAGGTACTGGAACTCCACGAGGGGCTGAGCGGCCACGCGGCGCAGCGCCGGGCGGTCGAACTGCTCAAGATGGTCGGCATCCCCGCGGCCGAGCGGCGCATCAAGGACTACCCGCACCAGTTCTCGGGCGGGATGCGCCAGCGCGCGATGATCGCGATGGCGCTGGCCTGCAAGCCCGAACTGATCATCGCCGACGAGCCGACGACCGGCCTCGACGTGACGATCCAGGCGCAGATCCTCGACCTGCTGCGCGTGCTCCGCGAGGAGACCGGCGCGGCGATCATCATGATCACGCACGACATGGGCGTCGTCGCCGGCATGTGCGACCGGGTGATCGTGATGTACGCCGGGCGAGTGGTGGAGGAGGCCGGCGTCTACGACCTCTTCGCCGACCCCCGCCACCCCTACACGATCGCGCTGCTCGGCTCGGTGCCGCGGATGGACCTGCGGCGCGAGCGGCTGGAGCCGATCGTCGGCTTCCCGCCCGACCTCCTCGACGCGCGACCCGGCTGCGCCTTCGCGCCGCGCTGCGAGTTCGCCCACGACACCTGCCTGACCACCACCCCGCGCCTCTTCACCGTCGGCGAGGGCCATACGGTGGCCTGCTGGGCCGACGTGCGCCTCCGCTGAAGTACGAAGTACGAGGTACGAAGCACGAATGGCGCGGCGGTCAGTCGGTGGCCGACTGGGGCACCCGGGGCTGTTCGTCGTTCGTACGTCGTACTTCGTACTTCGCGCGGAGTTGTCGCGCGACGGGGCGGAAGCGGCGGAGTTGACGCCAGTATTCGAGCGTGTCGGGGATCAGGCGGACGCTCGTCGGGACCTCGTTGCGCTTGATGAAGACGGCGGGCAGTTCCTCGATGCACAGGCCGGCGTAGTAGGCGCGGGCCATGACCTCGGTGTCCCAGAACCAGCCGGGGTTGGCCGTCTCGGCGAGCACCGGCAGGATCCGCTCGCGGTTGAAGAACTTGAAGCCGGCCTCGGTGTCGCGGCAGGGGAGGTCGAGCAGGGCGTGGACGAGGCGCGCGTAGCCCTTGCTCAGGATCTCGCGGTGCAGGAGCGGCAGGTTGGGGAGGTAGATGCGCCAGGCGCAGACGGCGTCGGCGCCGGTGCGGACCGCCTCGATCGCGGCCGGGATGTAGCGCGCGGGAACTTCGAGGTCGATGTCGAGGAAACCGGCCACCGCGCCGCGCGCCGCCAGCAGGCCGTCGGTGGCGGTGCGGCCGCGGCCGGTGTTGCGCTCGTGGCACAGGAGGCGCAGGCGCGGGTCTGCGGCGCAGAGCCGCTCGGCGCGCGCGACCGTGTCGTCGGCGCTCCGGTCATCGACGAAGATGATCTCCCAGGAGTAGCGTGTCGTCTCCAGCACGCGGACGATCTCGGCGGTGCTCTCCTCGATCACCGGCCGCTCGTTGTAGCACGGCAGGACGACGCTGACGTCGAGTTCCCCCACGAATCCCCCAGGTGTGAAGTGAGAAGTGAGAAGTATGAAGTATGAAGTGGGCGGTGCGGCCGGGCAGCATCTAGCGGGCTGCTAACCGCTGAGCGCATCACGCCACCTCTCACCGTTCAGACCGCATTCTTCTCACTTCTGCGGCGTCGCCGCGACGATCGTCTGCGGCGTGAAGCCGGTGTCGAACGTCGCGCTGCGTTCGATCGCGAAGTGCTCGGCCACCAGCGCCAGTTGCCGGTCGAGCGGCCGGAGGTAGTGCCCCCGGTCGCGGTCGAGGAAGAAGCGCTGCGCGCGGCCGGGGTGGTCGCCGACCATGTCCACCAGCACCAGCCGCCCGCCCGGGCGCAGCACGCGCGCGATCTCGCGCAGGATGCCGCGGTTCAACTCGTCCGGGAAGTGGTGCAGGCTGTTGGCGAAGAGCGCCTTGTCGAAGCTGCCGGCCGGCAGGCTCAGCCGCGTCGCGTCGAGCGCCCGAAACTCCCGGCTACGGTTGCCGTAGCGCTTCCGCGCATACGCGATGTACCGCGCATTGAGGTCGATCCCCAGATACCCTGGTACTTCCGACTCCCGACTCCCGACTCCCGACTCTCCTCTACCGTCTGCCGCGCCCCACACCCCGCAGTACTCACCGGTGCCACAGCAGACGTCGAGGAGGCGTTCGCCCGGGCGCGGGTCGAGCCAGGCGGCGACCCAGCGCTTGGTCGCGCGCTGGCCGCCCGAGATGACGAGCTGGCTCAGGTTGAAGAGGGCCGGCTGGTCGAGCAGGGCCAGCAGCCGCGCGTTGAGGCGCCGCGGGAAGCCATCGCCGGGGCGCGCGCGCGCCGTCATCGGGCCCACCCTCAGCGCCGGTGCGCCGCGACGACGTCGCCCACGGCCGCGATCACGTCCTCCACGTCCCGCTCGGTCATCGCCGGCGAGAGGGGCAGCGAGACGGTGCGGTCGGAGATGTACTCCGCCTCGGGGAAGTCGCCGCGCCGGTAGCCGAAGCGCTCGCGGTAGTACTGGTGCAGGTGGACGGCGGTGAAGTGGATGCCGGTGCCGATCCGCCGCTCCTGCAGCGCGTCGATGAAGCCGGCGCGGTCGAGCGCCAGGCGGTCGAGGTCGAGCAAGAGCGGGTAGAGGTGCTGCGCGTGGCGGTCGCCGGGGCCCAGCGGCTCCAGCGCCGGCACGATCACGCCCGGCAATTCGGCGAAGGCTTCGTTGTAGAGCGCGACGTAGCGCTCGCGGATCGTGAGGTTCTCCTCCACGCGCCGGAGCTGGTGCAGGCCGAGCGCGGCGGTGAGGTCGAGCATGTTGTACTTGAAGCCGGGCTCGATCGTCTCGTAGGGGCTGAAGCCCTCGGCCGAGTAGCGCTTCCAGGCGTCCTTGCTGATGCCGTGGAGGCGCAGCACGCGCAGCCGCTCCGCCGCCGCGTCGTCGCCGGTGACGAGCATCCCGCCCTCGCCGGTGGTGATGTTCTTCGTCGCGTAGAAACTGAAGGCGGTGAAGTGGCCGAGCGTGCCAACGCGCCGGCCGCGGTAGATCGCCTCGGCGGCGTGCGCGGCGTCCTCGATCACCGCGAGGTCGTGGGCGGCGGCGAGCGCCAGCAGCGGGTCCATCTCGGCCGGGCGGCCGAGCATGTGGACCGGCAGGATCGCCTTCGTGCGCGGCGTGATCCGCTCGGCCACGCGCGCCGGGTCGATATTCTGCGTGCGGCGGTCGACGTCGGCGAAGACCGGGGTGGCGCCGGTGTGGACGATCACGTTGGCGGTGGCGGCGAAGGTCATCGGCGTGGTGATGACCTCGTCGCCGGGGCCGACGCCGGCCGCGATCAGCGCGAGGTGCAGCGCGGCGGTGCAGGAGTTGACGGCGATGGCGTGCTTCGCGCCGACGTACTCGGCGAAGGCGCGCTCGAACTCGAGCGTGCGCGGCCCCATGCCGATCCAGCCGGAGCGCAGGGTCGCCACGACCTCGGCGATCTCCTCCTCGCCGATCTGCGGCTTCCCGAAGACGAGAAAGTCCTCCCGCATCGCTCCCCGTGCCCCCAGAAAGAACGAACGCCGCGCCGGCCGGTTGCCGCGCCGGGCGGCGTGCTGGCCGGCGGGACTATACCACGCGGTACGTTCGCCGGGCAACGCGGCGCGGGGCGTGGAGCGTAGAGCGTGGGAGCGTGGCCTGGCGGTTAGCCGCGGCTGCATGACCTGTGGCCACGTATCCGCCCGCGTGGGTTGGGGCGAGCGCCCCGCCCCAGCCCGCGGAGGCTGACTTCGTGGCGCCCGCAGGGCGTCTTCGGCCCCCGCTTCAGCCGCCCGGCCCCCTTGCCATCCTAACGCCTAACGCCTAACGCCTAACGCCTAACGCCTAACGCCCGCACCGCCGTCTCGTGCTCGCGGCGCGCCTCGTCGCGCAGGGCCTCGCTCGCCAGGATGTCGATCGCCGTCATCGCCAGGCTCTTGGCCCCGGCGACGATCGCGGCGTGGCCGCGCGCCGTCTTGGTCGCCGCGGCGACCTCCTTCGAGTGCCAGCCGGCCTCGGGGCCGCAGATGCCGAGGTTGGCGCAGATCGCCGGGACGCGGTGGCTGACGTTGCCGAAGTCGGTCGAGCCGGAGCCCTCGCGCGCGCGGTGGTCGCGGACGTCGCGGCCGAGCGCGACGAGGTTCTCGCGGAAGGCGTCGCCGAGCGCGTGGCTCGGCACCATGTTCTGATACGGCTTGATGTACTCGTGCCACTCCATCCGGCAGCCGGTCGCCTTCGCGCCCGCCTCGCCGCAGGCGACGACGCGCTCGACCAGCTCCTTGCAGTAGACCGGGTCGGTGGCGCGGATGCGGAAGCGGCAGGCCGTGTAGGGCGGGATCACGTTCGGCGCGCCGCCGCCGTAGGTGATGACGCCGTGGATGCGCGCGTCGGGCCGCACCTGCTGGCGCAAGAGGCCGACCGCGTTGAACATCACGATCAGGGCGTCGAGCGCGTTGACGCCCTCGTGCGGGTTGGCCGCGGCGTGCGCCGGCCGGCCGTGGAACGCGAAGTCGAGCCCGTAGGCGACCAGCGACGACTGGTACGAGATGCCGTCCTCGGTCATCGGGTGGACCATGATCGCGCCGGCGATGTCGTCGAAGTAGCCGTGCTCGAGGATCGGGATCTTGCCGCCCGCGTTCGGCACGGCCGACTCCTCGGCCGGCGTGCCGAGCACGACGACCGAGCCGGGCAGCCGCCCGGCCAGCCGCGCCAGCGCGATCCCCGCGCCGATCGCCGCGGTGGCGATGATGTTGTGCCCGCAGCCGTGGCCGACGTCGGGTAGCGCGTCGTACTCGGCGACGATCGCCACCTTCGGCCCCGGCTGCCCGCCCGGCAACTTCGCCTCGAAGGCGGTCGGCAGCCCGGCGATGCCGCGCTCGACCTCGGCGCCGAACTCGTCCAGCATCTCCGTCAGTCGCGCCGACGCCTTGACCTCCTGCAACCCCAGTTCCGGGTTGTCGGCCATCCAGTCGCTCGTCTCGATCAGCAGCGCGGCGACCTGGTCGACCTCGCGCTGGACGGCCGCTTTCAGCTCTTCGACGTTCACCCCGGCCATCGTCCCCTCGCCTCCTCCTCGCTCGCCCCGCCCGGTGGGTCCGCATCGCTCGCGTTGGCGCGGCCAGTGTCGCAGGGCGGGCGGCGGGGCGCAACGCGCGGGCTCGCACGGGCGAGGGAGGGCGTGAGCATCCTCAACACAAACCAATGCTGAGTACCCGGCTGGCCGGGCACCCCTGATGACCGGAAGCGTGGCTGCTAGAATGAGGATAGCGTCTCATCGTTCATCATAAGGAGTACGCGGTGGTACGCACAGTCGAGGCAGTCTACGAAAAAGGCGCACTCAGGCCCCTGGAACCGTTGGATCTGGCGGAGGGCCGGCACGTACGGCTTCAAGTCGAAGTAGAGGATCCGATCGAACTCGCGGGGCGAGTATATGACGACCTGCCGGATGAGGAAGTGGCCGAGATCGAGCGCATCGCCCTGGATCGGCGCGGATGGCATCGGGAGTAGCGCCGCATCCGGCTCTCATCGATACCGACACCCTGTCGTTGTTGATGCGGCGGCATCTGCAGGTCGTCGCGCGAGCGAGAACCTATCTTCAGGCCCATGATCGGCTAACCATCTCGATCATCAGCCGTTATGAGATCCTTCGTGGCCTGGAAGCCCGGGACGCTCGAACCCAGATAGCAGAGTTCGCTCGCTTTTGCGCAGTCAGCGCCGTGCTGCCGCTGACCGAGGAGGTCGTCGCGCGCGGCCTTGATCTACGCCGATCTCTATCGCCGGGGCGAGCTCATCGGCGACGCCGATATCCTGATCGCCGCCACCGCTCTTGTGGAGAACCTTGTCCTCGGGACCAACAACGAGAGGCACTTCCGCCGCGTCACCGGTCTGGCTGTCGAGAACTGGGCTGCGGCCGAATAGCCCGGCTGTGATCCTCCCCCGGTGGGCTACTCCGTGGCGGGGGCGCCATCCCAGAGGGTCGCGCGCTCGGTCAGTTCGACGCAGTTGCCGTCCGGGTCATCCAGGTAGATCGCGCGGTCGCCCGGCCTGAACTCGTGCGGGCCGTCGACGCGGCGGCCGAGCGCTGCCAGGCGCGCTTTGGTCGCGTCGAGTGTGCCGCGCGGGATGCGCAGCGCGAAGTGGACGTGCGCGCCGCCGCGCCCGCCGGCGATGGCCTTCGCGCCGCCGGTCGCCTCGGGCCAGAGGCCGAGGAAGCCCTCGCGGCCGAGCGCCAGGAAGACGGCGTCGCGGTCGCCGGTCCAGCGGTTCGCCAGCGGCAGGCCGATCACCTCCCGGTAGAAGCGTTCCGACGCCGCGAGGTCCGCGACCTCCAGTACCATCTCGAAGAGGCCGAGTACCGGCGCGGCCGGGGTCGCCCCATTCGTGCCGCTCGCCGGCCCGTCCGTCGTCTGCGTTGCCATGATGTGCGCCATCCTTGTCGCTCGTCGCCCATCGTCGTCTATGTCTGCATTCTACGCGGCGGCGCGGGCGGCGATACCGACCGGTCGGCACGATCCGGGCCGCGGCGAAGGGCCAGGGGCGGGCTGGCCTTCGGGGCAGCGCGGGCCGTGTTTGGCAACCGCCAGGACAAGGGCTAGAATGCCCGGCGGGTGAAGCCGCGCGCCGCGACGTGAAGCAGGGAGGGGATTCTTGGCCGCCACGATATCGCTACTCGACGCCGCGTGGGAGATCGGGCCGGAGGTCGTCGCCGACCGGCGCTACCTGCACCAGCACCCGGAGACCGCCTTCCAGGAGGAGAACACGTCGCGCTTCGTCGCGGAGAAACTGGCCGCGCTCGGGATCGAGACCCGCACCGGCATCGCCAAGACCGGCGTCCTCGGCCTCATCCGCGGCGGCCGGCCGGGGAAGACGGTGCTGCTGCGCGCCGACATGGACGCGTTGCCGATGGACGAGCAGAACGACGTGCCCTACAAGTCGCAGAACCCGGGCGCGATGCACGCCTGCGGCCACGACGCCCATACCGCGATGCTCCTCGGCGTGGCGCGGCTCCTGAGTGAGCGCCGCGACGACATCGCCGGCACGGTGAAGCTGATCTTCCAGCCGGCCGAGGAGTCGTCGGCGCTCGGCGGCGGCGCCAAGCCGATGATCGCGGCCGGCGTGCTGGAGGACCCGCGCGTCGACGCCGCGTTCGGCATCCACATCGGCCAGGACCTGCCGGTCGGCACGATCGGCGTCAAGACCGGGCCGATGAACGCGGCCTCCGACGGCTTCGTCGCGACGATCAAGGGGCTCGGCGCGCACGCCGCGCGGCCGCACCAGTCGGTCGACCCGGTCGTGATCGGCGCGCATTGCATCGTCGCCTTGCAGACGCTCGTCAGCCGCGAGGTCAACCCGCTGCGCGAGGCGGTCATCACCGTCGGCGCGCTCCACGCCGGCACGGTCAGCAACGTGATCCCCCAGGAGGCGGTCTTCCGCGGCACCGTCCGCACCTTCGACGAGGCGGTGCGCAAGCACCTGGCCGAGCGCATCCCCGCGCTGATCGCCGGCATCGCGTCGGCGATGCGCGCCGAGGCGCGGGTCGACTACCACTTCGGCTACCCGGCGCTGGTCAACGACGCGGCGATGACCGACCTCGTGCGCGAGGTCGCGCGTGGGCTGGTCGGGCCGGAGCGGCTGATCGAGCGCGAGGCGGGGATGGGCGGCGAGGACATGGCCTACTTCCTCCAGGCGGTGCCCGGCTGCTTCTTCCGCGTCGGCTCGAACAACCCGGCCAAGGGGCTGGTCTACGGCCACCACCACCCGAAGTTCGACGTGGACGAGGAGGCGCTGCCGCTCGGCGTCGCCGCGCTCGCCTCGGTCGCGCTGCGCTACCTGAACGGCGCGTAAGAGAGGCGCCATGCCCAATCCCGAGGTGCTCGGCGGCATCCTGGTCACGATCCTGGTCGGGGCGATCGTCCTGGCGGGGTCGGCCATCCTCGCGGGCGTCCTCCTGATCCGCTTCTACGTCGCCGCCCGACCGGCCGGGGATCTGGAGCGGCGCATCGCCCGGTTCGAACGCCAATTCGACTCGCTGGCGCGGCAGCGCGACGGGATCTAGGTATGATGCCAGGGCTGGCGGAGGGAGGGGCGATGAAACTGGCCGGCAAGGTCGCGCTGGTGACCGGCGGGGGGCGGGGGAACGGGCGGGCGATCGCGCTCGGGCTGGCGCGCGAGGGTGCGGACGTCGCGGTCAACTACGTCGCGCACCCCGACGCGGCGCAAGATGCGGCGCGGGAGATCGAAGGGCTCGGGCGGCGCGGGGCGGCGATCCAGGCGAACACGGCGGATGCCGGCGAGGTCGCGCGGCTGGTCGCGGAGGTCGCCGAGCGCTTCGGCCACGTCGACATCCTCGTCAACAACGCCGGCGTCCTGACGCGCACGCCCTTCCTCGAGATCGGCGAGGACGAGTGGGACCGCATCCTCGACGTCAACCTCAAGGGCTACTTCCTCGTCGGGCAGGCGGTCGCGCGGCGGATGGTCGCGCAGGGGGGCGGGGGGCACATCATCAATGTCTCGTCCGGCAACCAGTTCAACGCGAGCCCGAACCTGGCCCACTACTGCGCCTCGAAGGGCGGGGTCGGGATGCTGACGAAGACGATGGCGCTCGAACTGGCGCCGCACGGCATCCGCGTCAACGCCATCGCGCCCGGCCTGATCGAGACCGACATGAACCGCCGCGACATCGCGCGCGACGACTTCCGCGAGGCGCGCCTGGCGCGCATCCCCCTCCGCACGATCGGCCGGCCGGAGGACCTGGTCGGCGTCGCGGTTCTGCTGGCGTCCGACGACGCCCGCCTGATCACCGGCGCGACCTTCAGCGTCGACGGCGGCTCGACGCTTTGAGGCCGCGATGACGGCGGGCCCCGCGCCGCTCGGCGGTCGCCTCGCGCGCGGCGCGCGGCTGGTGATCGGCGTCATCCATCTCTTGCCGCTCCCCGGCGCGCCGCGCTGGGGCGGCGACTTCGCCGCCGTGCTCGACCGGGCGCGCGCCGACCTGCTGGCGCTGGCGGCGGGTGGGGTGGACGCGGCGATCGTGGAGAACTTCGGCGACGCGCCCTTCCGGCCGGGCGCGGTCGAGCCGGAGACGGTCGCGGCGCTGGCGCGCGTGCTGACGGAGTTGCGCCCGCTGACCGCGCTGCCGCTCGGCGTGAACGTGCTGCGCAACGACGCCGCGGCGGCGCTGGCGCTCGCGGCGGTCTGCGCCGGACCGGGCGCGTTCATCCGCGTCAACGTCCACGTCGGCGCGATGGTGACCGACCAGGGTGTCATCGAGGGCCGGGCCGACCGCACGCTGCGCCGCCGGCGCGAGCTGGGCGCGGAGGCGGTGGCGATCCTGGCCGACGTGCTGGTGAAGCACGCCGCGCCGCTCGGCGGCCTGCCGATCGAGGACGCGGCGCGCGACGCGACCGAGCGCGGCCTGGCCGACGCGCTGATCGTCACCGGCGCGGGCACGGGGCGTGCGACAGACCTCGGCGACGTGCGGCGGGTCCGCGCGGCGCTGCCCGACGTGCCGCTCCTCGTCGGCAGCGGCGTGACGGCCGAGACGGTGCGCGAGACGCTGGCGCTCGCCGACGGCGTCATCGCCGGCACGGCGCTGAAGGCGTGCGGCGTCACCACCGCGCCGGTCGACGTCGAGCGCGTCCGCCGCTTCGTCGCTGCCGCGAAGAAAGGACTAAGGACTCAGGACTAAGGACTAAGTAGACGGAGGCGCGGGAACGCTGTGCCCGCCATTGGAGCGGCGGCCAATTGGCGTACAGCCCACTTAGTCCTTAGTCCTGAGTCCTTAGTCCTCCCGACCGAAGGGAGGGACCGATGGCTGGGTTGGAGGGGATCTACGTCATCGTGGCGACGCCGTTCGACGAGCGGGGGCGGCTCGATGAGGAGAGTTTCGCCACGCTGCTCGACAAGACGGTGCGGGCCGGGGTGCAGGGGATCACGATCCTCGGCGTGGCCGGCGAGGCGCAGCGCCTCAGCGACGCCGAGCGCGAGCGCCTGACCGCGACGGCGATGCGCGCCATCGGCGGGTGCGTCCCGGTGATCGTTGGGGTGTCGCACGACGGCACCGACGTGACGATCGAGCGCACGCAGGCGGCGCAGGCGGCCGGCGCGGCCGGCGTGATGATCGCGCCGCCGACGCTGATCAAGGTCGGCAAGGGGCTGGCCGAGCACTTCCGGCGCATCGGCGCGGAGGGCGGGCTGCCGATCGTGCTGCAGGACTTCCCGCCGGTCAACGGCGTCAGCATGTCGCCGCAGTTCATGGCCGAGCTGGTGGCGGCGGTGCCCGAGATCGCGACGATCAAGCTGGAGGATGCGCCGACCGCCGCGCGGATGCGCCAGACCAAGGCGCTCACCGGCGACCGCGTGACCTTCCAGGGCGGCGTGAGCGGGATTTATATGCTCGACGAGTTGCGCGCCGGCTCCAGCGGCCAGATGACCGGCTTCCCCTACCCGGGGATCCTGGTGGAGATCTGGCGATCCTTCGCGGCCGGCGACGAGGCGCAGGCGGCGGACCTGTATTACCGCTACCTCCCGCTGATGCTGCTCGATGGGCAGGCGGGCACGGGCGTCGCGACGCGCAAAGAGATCCTGGTGCGGCGCGGCTGGATCCGCACGGCGACGGTGCGCCAGCCCGGCGCGTCGCTCGACGAGCGCGCCAAGGCGGACCTCCACGCCCTACTCGACCACCTGGACATGGCGCGGTTCGACCGCTAGCGAGTTGATAGTTGGTAGTTGATAGTTGTTAGTGGCACGAGACCCCGGTCCTCTATCAACTAACAACTGTCGACTATCAACTCCCCGAAGGGGCCATGGCGAAACGACGACGGCTGCGCGTGATCCCGCTCGGCGGGGTGGGGGAGATCGGCAAGAACTCCACCCTGATCGAGTACGGCCGCGACTTCATCCTGATCGACGCCGGCGTGAAGTTCCCCGAGGAGGAGCAGCGCGGTGTCGACCTGGTGATCCCCGACTACACCTATCTGAAGGAGCACCGCGACCAGTTGCGCGGCATTCTCCTCACGCACGGGCACGAGGACCACATCGGCGGGCTGCCCTACCTGCTGCCGCAGCTCGTGGAGAAGGGCGGGCGCGCGATCCCGATCTACGGCACCGACCTCGCGCTCGGCTTCGCCAAGGCGAAGCTGGCCGAGCGGCGCGCGCTCCAGTACGCCGACTTCTGCACGGTCGAGGCGGGCAAGCGCTATCCGCTCGGGCAGGGCGTCGACGCCGAGTTCGTGCCGGTCAGCCACAGCATCCCCGGCAGTATGGCGATCGCGCTGCACACCCCTGACGGCGTCCTCGTCGCCACCGGCGACTTCAAGTTCGACCCCACGCCGATCAGCGGGCCGCCGACCGACGAGGTCCGGCTGCGCGAGCTGGGCGAGCGGGGCGTCCTCGTCCTCCTCTCCGACACGACGCGCGTCGAGGTGCCGGGGCGCACGCCATCGGAGCAGGTGGTGCGCGAGACGATCAACCGGATCGTCGCCGAGGCGCCCGGCCGCGTGATCATCACCACCTTCGCCTCGAACATCACCCGCCTGCAGCACGCGATCACCACCGCGCACGCCTACGGGCGCAAGGTCGCGGTGGTCGGGCGGAGCATGGAGGCCAACCTTGGCGTCGCGCTCGAGCTCGGCTACCTCCGCGCGCCGGAGGGGACGCTGGTCCCGGTCGAGCAGGCGGCGAAGTTGCCGCCGCGCAAGGTGCTCTTAATTACGACGGGCAGCCAGGGCGAGCCGAGTTCCGCGCTGAGCCGGATTGCCGTGGGCGAGCACCGCAGCATCCGGCTCCTGCCCGGCGACACCGTGATCCTGGCCGCCTCGCCGATCCCGGGCAACGATGAGACGGTCGCGCACACGATCGACAACCTCTTCCGGCGCGGCGCGCGGGTCGTCTACAACGCGCTGGTGCCGACGGTCCACGTCTCGGGCCACGCGGCGCGCGAGGAGCTACGCCAGATGCTCGAGCTGACCCGGCCGCGCTACGCCGTGCCGCTGCATGGCGAGTACCGCCATCTCCTGCTCTACAAGGAGCTGGCGGTCGAGACCGGCCTGCCGCCCGACCACGTCCCGATCGCCGAGATCGGCGACATCTGGCAGTTCGACCAGCAGACCGCGCGCAAGATCGGCACGGTGCCCTCCGGCTCGGTCCTGATCGACGGCCTGACGGTCGGCAACGTCACCAGCGTCGTCCTGCGCGACCGCCAGCACCTCTCGGAGGACGGCGTGATCTTCGCCTCGCTGGTGGTGGACCGCGACACCGGCCGGCTGCTCGGCGGGCCGGAGATCGTCGCGCGCGGCTTCGTCCACCCGGACGGCGACGGCCTGCTCTCCGGCGCGGCCGACGAGGTGCGGCGCGCGCTGAAGAAACGTCGCGGCTCAGGCCAGCCCGAACTCGGCTTCCTGGTCGAGCGCACCTCGCAGGTGCTCGGCGGCTACATCTACCGCCACACCCACCAGCGCCCGATGATCCTGCCGGTGGTGACGGAGGTGTAGGCGTGGACGGGCCTGACGCGCCTCTCCCGGCCGAGGAAGAGGCCATCGACGTCGCATTCGCTGCGATGGCCGACGACGAGGCATATCAGGCCGAGGCGCTGGCACTCGCCGAAGCATCTCTCGCCAACGAGTGGCTGCTGCTACGCGAGTCGGAGTCGGATGATCCCGCAAGATCGCGGGAGCGAGGAGAGCGGTGAATCTCGAAGATTACTTCGACTTCCTGGCGCCCCTCGACATCAGGGTTCGGGGCACGCGCGTCGGGATAGAAACGATCCTGTCCGACTACCTCGAACTCGGCCTATCCCCCGAGGAGATCGCCGCGCGCTACCGGACGCTCACGCTCGAACAGGTCTACGCCACACTGACCTACTACTGGCACGACCGCGACCGGGGCGACGCCTATCTCCGTGCCGTCGATGAAGAGATGGCGCGCCAGCGCCGCGAGCAAGACGAGCATCCCTCCCCACCCGTGGCACGACTGCGGAAACTCGCCCGTCAACGCGACGCGCAGCGACGCGAGACCGTTCAGCGGATCGATGCCTTGCGCGAAGAACTCTTCGCCCGGTATGGCGAGATGCCAGACAGCACGACCCTGGTCCGCGAGGATCGGGAGCGAGGCTGAACCGGGGCGCGCGAGGCGGGGCCGCCGGGCTGGCGGCTGAAGCCGCGCCTGGAGACGGCTGCGCCGCCACGAAGGCCGCCTGCGCGGCCTAACTTACGTCCCCAGCCCGGCGCAGGCCGGGCTTCGTGGCGCCGTGATGCGGCTTCAGCCGCGGCTTCAGCCGCCAGGCACCCGTTCTTACCCCGCCGTACCCAGCGCATCCATGAAGCGGTGCTTGATCCAGGTCGGGTCGGCGCGGTGGCGGCCGGCGGCGCCCTGGCCGTCGATGCGCGCGACGATGACCCAGGGGCCGTCCTCGGTCAGCGCGCGGTCGATCAGGGCCTCGAACTCCGCCTCGTCGGCCGGGGCGAAAGCGCGCTCGATGCCGGCGCCCCGCGCGATGGCGACGAGGTCGGCGCTGCGGCCGGAGGCGATCGGCTGGCCGCCGGTGATCTGGAACTGCCCGTTATCCCAGACGACCAGCGCGTAGTTCCTGGGCTGCCGGGCCCCGATCGTCGCCAGCGAGCCGAGGTTCATCAGCACGCCGCCCTCACCTTCGAGCACGAGGATCTTGCGCGCCGGCTGCGCCAGCGCCAGCCCCAGGCCGATCGAGGAGCCGAGCCCCATGCTGCCGAGCGTGTAGAAGTTCTGCGGGCGGTCGCCGGCGGTGTAGAGGTCGAACGAGGCGTTGCCGAGCGCGGCGACGATCGGCGTGTCGCCCGCGCGCGCCAGCAGCCGGCGGGTCAGATCGAGGCGGTTCATCGGGGCGGCGGTCTGCGGCATGGCTCACTCCGTTCGTAGTCGGGTAGTGGCGGCGTCCGTATGGCAACCCGGTCAACCATGTCGCGGCCGGTCCGCCGTCCGCCGTCTGCCGTCTGCCGTCTCGTCCTGCTAGCCGACCAGCCGACTCCCCGATTCCCCGACTTCGATGAGGCTCTTCCCGGTCATGCTCGGGTCCGGCGGGACGCCGAGGAGCGCGAGCAGCGTCGGCGCGACGTCGGCGAGGCGGCC
>DASSSV010000755.1:0-3829 GCA_035708265.1 Thermomicrobiales bacterium
CACCCCCACGCCCAGAGGGCATCCCCCTCTCCCAATTCTGGGAGAGGGGGGCCTGGCATAAACGGGGTCATGCTCTTCTGGATCTCAGGTCGGGCAAGTGATCCGGGATACGGGAGCCCATTTCCCCGCCAGAGCCCTGCACGAGCAGCACTCCGTCTACATGGCGGTCTCCCCCTTCGCGCGGGATTGGGAGAGGCGGGTGCCCTCTGGGCGTGGGGGTGAGGGCCGCCGGCCGCTCAGTCCCGAAAATCCTCGACGATCATCAGGCCGTAATGCGGGCTGCGGACGATGCCGATGCCGACCCGGCCGTAGGCGGGCGAGAGGATGTTGGCGCGGTGGCCGGGGCTCTCCATCAGGCCGCGGTGGGCGATCGACACCGAGGGGGCGAAGGCGAGGTTTTCGCCGGCGGTGGCGAAGGTGATGTGCGCGGCATGCATCCGGTCGAACGGGCTGCCGGCCGTCGGGGAGTCGTGCGCGAAGTAGCCCTGCTCGAACATCTCGTCGGCGTGCGCGCGGGCGACCGCGGCCAGCGCCGGATCCCAGGCGAGCGGCGCCAGCCCGGCCTTCACGCGCTCCCCGTTGAGCAGCGCGAAGAGTTGCTGCTCGGCGGCTGGGTCCTCGGCCAGCTCGCTCGCCGGCACCCGGAAGGGCAACTGCCGCGGCTGCTCGCTCTCGGTGTACGGCACCGCGCTCGACAGCGTGTCCACGGCCGGTTCGAGCCACTGGCGCAGCCGCAGTGCCTGGAGGATCGTCGCGTCGGCGTCGAGCACATTCTGCGCCAGCCGCGAGTCGCGCACAGCCGGCCCGAAGACGCTCCCCGGCGCCAGGAAGGCCAGCGGCGCCAGCAGCGCGCCCGCGACCAGGAACCCGGCGGCCACGCCGGGCAGGACGCCGAGGAGCGCGTCGAGTCGCCGCAGCCCCGGCAGTCGCGCGAGCCCGCGGAGGATCGGCGTGAAGGGGCGCTGCACGGCCAGCAGGCAGACGACGTGGCTCAGCAGCGTCAGCAGGACGAAGGCGATCAGGATTGTCGTCAGCGTGCCCAGCCCGGTCAGCCGGCGCAGCGCCGCGCTGACCGGCTGGTAACCGAGCACCACGATGAAGAGGGTCAGGCAGGCGCAGACGACGTTGGCCAGCCCGCGCAGCAGGCCGGTCCGCGCGCCCACGACCGCGCCGATCGCGGCCAGGAGGATGATGCCGATGTCGATCGCGTTCGAGGTCATCGCGGCCTTCTGGGCGGGGCGGACGGCGCCGGGTGGGCCCGCGCCGCCGCCACCGGTGCAACGTCCGTGCCGCCGGCGCGTTCCCCACCTATGGTACGCGAAAACGCCCGCCGACGATTCGCCCGGCGGCGCGATTGACAGGCGCGTCACTCCCGCTAAAATCTGTGGGCTATGGACGGCCGCGGACCGCCGCGGCGCGGGAGAGGGAAAGGGCAGGGAGTGGTATGAGGTGGCGCACCGGCTTGACGACGCGCGCGGGCATCCTGACCCTCGCGCTCCTGGTGGCGTTGCTCGCCGGGTGCGGCAGTAACGCCCCGACGACCGCGGCCGGCGGCGCGGCCGCCACGACGGTGCCGGCGACGACCGCGCCGACGGCCGCCCCGACCACGGCCGCCGCCTCGCCGAGCGCGGCCGCCGCGGTGCCGACCGCCGCCAGCCCGGCCGCGGGGAGCCCGGCGGCGACCGGCCCGGCCAAGCCGGTCAAGATCGGCGCGGTGCTCAGCCTGACCGGCGCGGCGCAGGTCTACGGCACGGTCCAGAAGAACGGCATCCAGCTCGCGGTCGACGAGATCAACAGCAAGAACCTGATCCCCGGCGTGCAGCTCGTCCCGGTGATCGAGGACGACGCCAGCACCAAGGACCAGGGGCTCACGGCGTTCGAGAAGGTGATCAAGACCGACAACGTCACGGCGATCATCGGCCCGACGCTGAGCAACACCGCCGTGGCGACCTACCCGGTCGCGCAGCAGGCCGGCGTCCCGACGCTCGGCATCTCCGTCACCGCCAGTACCGGCATCACCGACACCGGCAACGAGATCTTCCGCGACTCGCTGGCCGAGTACCAGGTGATCCCGGTGGCGATCAAGACGGCCAAGGACACACTCGGGCTGAAGAAAGTCGCCATCCTCTACGGCAACGATGACGCCTTCACCAAGGCCGGCTACGACGTCTTCAAGAAGGCGCTCGACGACAACGGCATCCAGATCACCTCGACGCAGACCTTCGCCAAGGGCGACACCGACTTCTCGGCGCAACTGACCGCGATCAAGGGGACCAACCCCGACGCGATCGCCGTCTCGGCGCTGATCAACGAGGCGACGCAGATCGTGACCCAGGCCCGCCAGCTCGGCATCAAGGCGACGATCATCGGCGGCAACGGCTTCAACTCGCCCGCGCTGATCAAGAACGCCGGGCCGGCGGCCGAGGGCGTGATCGTCGGCGCCGCCTGGCACGCCGGCAGCGACACGCCGCAGAACCAGGAGTTCATCAAGAACTACAAGGCCAAGTTCAACGCCGACCCCGACCAGTTCGCCGCGCAGGCGTACGCCGGTGTCTACATCCTGGCCGACGCGATCAAGAGAGCCGGCCCCAACGTCGACCGCTCCTCGCTGCGCGACGCGCTGACGCAGGTGAAGAACCTCCCGACCGTGCTCGGCAACTTCAGCTTCCTGCCCAACCGCGACGCCGACTACCCGCCCGTCGTCCAGATCGTCAAGGACGGGAAGTTCGAGATCTTCAAGTAGTCGGGGGTCGGGAGTCGAGAGTCGGAAGTGGCGGTTTCCGTAGAGCAACCGGTCAGCGCGCGTAAGCCGGTACCTCCGACTCCCGACTGCCGACTGCCGACTCGGACACGGCGATGCTGCACTGGTTCTCCGACGTCGCCTGGTCGCAACAACTGGTCAACGGCGTCTTCCAGGGGAGCGCGTACGCCCTCTTCGCGGTCGGCTACACGCTGATCTTCGGCGTGCTCGACATCCTCAACCTGGCGCACCAGGCGGTCTACATGCTCGGCGCCTTCTTCGCGCTGGCGCTCGTCACCGGCAGCGTCCAGGGGGTCGGGCCGTTGCCGTTCAGCCTGCCCTTCTGGGCCGCGCTGATCGTCGCGATGATCCTGGCCGGGCTCGTCGGTATCCTCCTCGACCGGATCGCCTTCGCGCCGCTGCGCCGCCGGCCCGACACCCACTTCGCCGCGCTGATCAGCAGCATCGCGGTCGCGACGATCTACGAGGCGCTCGCCATCCGCCTCTTCAAGCCGGAGGTCTCGCGCTTCCCGCCGAACACCATCCCCGCGGGCGTCGCCACGCTGGGCGACGCCGTCCTGCCTTACAGCCGCGTGCTGGTGATCGTCGCCGCGCTCGTCTTCCTGGTCGCGCTGACCGCGCTGATCCGCTATACGAAGGTCGGGCAGGCCATCCGCGCCGTCGCCGAGAACCCGAAGGCGGCGCGCCTGCAAGGGATCAACGTCGAGGGCGTCATCGCGCTGAGCTTCTTTATCGCCTCGGCGCTCGGCGGCGCGGCCGGCGTGCTCTACAGCCTGGCGACCAACCAGTTGCTCCCCTCGATGGGCCACCCGGTCGAGTTGAAGGGGCTGGCGGTGATCATCGTCGGCGGCATGGGCTCGATCCCCGGCGCGGTGCTCGGCGGCTACATCCTCGGGCTGACCGAGGTGCTGAGCATCGCCCTGACGAAGACCTCGAACTACCGCGACGCCATCGCCTTCATCCTCCTCTTCCTGATCCTCGTCGTCCGCCCGACCGGCCTCCTCGGCGCGCGGCGGGTACGGGAGGCGTAGTCGGCAGGCGGGAGTCGGCAGTCGGCAGTACCGGCTT
>DASSSV010000756.1:0-3018 GCA_035708265.1 Thermomicrobiales bacterium
GGCCATCCGCTGCGTTGCACATGCCCGCCCTCAGCGCTCCGCGCCGGCGCGCGGCGCCACCCCGGCCGTCCCGCGTGCCTGTCCTCGCTCCAGGTGGTAGGGGACGCTGGTGACGACGGTGCCAGGGCGGAAGAGGAGCGCCGCCTTGAGGCGCAGTGCCGTCTGGTTGTGCAGGAGCTGCTCCCACCAGTGCGCCGGCACGAACTCGGGCAGCACCACGGTCAGCGTGTCGGCCGGGTCGCGGCGGTCCAGCTCGTCGATGTACGCCAGGAGCGGGCCGGTCAACTCGCGGTAGGGCGACTCGATCGTCACCAGACGGACGTCGCGCAGGAACGGCGCGCGCTCGGCCCGCCGCCGCCACGCCTCGCGCAGCGCGGCGATCGCCGCGGGGTCCTCGTCGACGTGGACCGCGGTGACGGCGGGGGCGATCGAGCGGGCGTAGGCCAGCGTCTGCAGCGCCACGCGGTTGAGCGCGGCGATCGGGACGATGACCGTGTGGCGGATCGCGTCGGGGTCCACCGGCGTCTCCGCCGCCAGCTCCTGCGCGGCGCGGGCGTAGTGGCGGTGGATCGCCAGGAAGAGCGCGATGAGGAGCGGGATCAGCACGATCACGATCCACGACCCGGCGTGGACGTTGTGGCCGAAGGCGCGGAAGAGCGGCTCGCCGCTGATGAGCTTGGTCGCCCCGGCGATCAGCGCGACGAGCGCCGTCGCCACCGCGCCCACCCCGTTGACGGCGGCCTTCGCGCGCCAGCCGGGCCCGCGCTGGCGCCACCAGCGGGCCACCATGCCGCTCTGCGACATGGTGAAGGAGACGAAGACGCCGACCGCGTAGAGCGGGATCAGCGCCGAGGTGTCGCCCTTGAACGCCGCCAGCAGGATGGCCGCGCAGACCGAGAGGGCCACGATGCCGACGGTGAAGGCCAGGTGGTCGCCGCGGAAGGCGAATTGCCGCGGCACGAACCGGTCGCGCGCGAGGATCGAGGCGAGCCGCGGGAAGTCGGCGTAGCTGGTGTTGGCCGCCAGCACCAGCACCAAGAGCGTCGCCGCCTGGACGACGTAGTAGAAGGGGTGGAACCAGCCCCGCCCGACGATCTGCTCCGTCAGCTGGGAGAGCACGGTGGGGTTGCCGCTCGGGTAGGGCAGCAGGCCGTACTGGTGCGAGAGCGCCGTGACGCCGAGGAGCATCGCGCCCAGGATGCCGCTCATCCACAGCATCGTCGTCGCCCCGTTGCGCGACTCGGGCGGCTTCAGGGCGGGCACGCCGTTGGAGATGGCCTCGACCCCGGTCATCGCCGAGCAGCCGGAGGCGAACGCCTTGAGTAGCAGGAAGGCCCCGAGGGCTTCCGGCGGCCCGTAGGCGCGCGGGTCGAACGCGGGACGCACCCCGGTCGCGGCCGTGTCGCGCAGCACGAAGGCCCGCACAAGGCCGACGGCGACCACGAGCAGGATCGAGCCGATGAAGAGGTAGGTCGGCGCGGCGAAGATCGTGCCCGACTCGCGGATGCCCCGGAGGTTGCCCAGCATGATCAGCAGGATGCAGAGGAGGCCGAGCGGCACCAGGTAGGGCGACAGCGCCGGGAGGGCCGACGTGAGCGCCAGGACGCCGGCCGAGACCGAGACCGCCACCGTCAGCACATAGTCGATGAGCAGGGCCGCCGCGGCGGTGAGCCCGGGCAGCTCGCCCAGGTTGTCCGAGGCCACGATGTAGGAGCCGCCGCCCGAGGGGTAGGCGAAGATCGTCTGGCGGTAGGAGACGGTGACGATCGCCAGCAGGGCGGCGATGGCGACGATGATCGGGAGGTCGAGCCGCGTCGCGGCGGGCCCCGCCAGCACGAGGACCGCCAGCGCCGCCTCCGGGCCGTAGGCGACGGAGGAGAGGGCGTCGGAGGAGAGGACCGCCAGCGCCTTGACCCTGGTCAGCCGCTCGTGGATCGCCTGCGAGGAGGCGAGCGGCCGGCCGATCAGCGCCCGCTTGACCACACGCCAGGCCCGCCCGGCCGAGGTCTTCGGCGGCTCGAGCTCGCGCGCGGTCAGCGCCTCGTCGCGGCGCAACCGCGCGCGGACGTCGTGGCGGGCGACGAGGCGCACGTAGCGGTCGCCCGGGTGGGTGCCGCGCTGGATCGCGCCCGCGTCCGTGAGCTCCAGGTCCGGCCGCAGGCGGGGCCGCGCCGGGGGCGGCGCGTGGCCCGGCGGGGTGTAGCCCACCGGCGCGGCGCGCTCGCGTCGGGGCGGCTGGTCGCCGTTGCGCCGGTCGCTCATGGCGCCCCTCCCCCGCGCCACACCGCTCGCCACCACCGGCGCCACCCCGCCCACCGGGGGCGGGCGGGCGGTGCCGGCGCGTCCGGCGCCTCGTCCCCCTCGCCCTGCTCCGGCGTGGGCGCGGGCAGGGGCGGCAGCGTCGGCTCGTACGGCTCGATGCGGATGCGCACCTGCAACTCCTCCTGCGCCAGCAACACCTCGACGCCGTGCTCCTGGACCATCTCGGCCACCCGCCGGTCGCAGGCCAGCCAGGCCGCGTCGGCGTCCAGCGCGGGGTCGAGGTCGGCGACGAGGGTCACGGTCGTGGCGATCGCCGGGGCGGCGGCGACTAGGCGGCAGGCGTCGGCGAGGTGCCGGTCCAGCGCCGGGGCGAGGCGCCGCAGGGGGGGGCCGGGCGTGACCTCCCCGCTGCGGGCTCGGCGTGGTACCGCCTCGGGCGCCGTCCGCCCCGGCTCGCGTCCCTGCTCGGTCGCGCTACCGCCCATCTCAACCCTCCTCCGCGCGGGCGACACACCCGGTGCCCGGCTTATTTCCTGGCGGCGTCGAGCGCCAGGTTCAGTTCGAGGACGTTCACGCGCGGCTCGCCGAGGAAGCCGAGCGTGCGCCCCTCGGTGTATCGGGCGACGAGCGCCCGGACCTCCGCCTCGCTCATGCCGCGCGCCTTGGCGACCCGCGGCACCTGCAGCGCCGCGTTGGCCGGGCTGATGTGCGGGTCCAGCCCGCTGGCCGACGCCGTCACCGCGTCCACGGGGACCA
>DASSSV010000757.1:0-12000 GCA_035708265.1 Thermomicrobiales bacterium
TTCAAATGCCCGGCCACGCCCACCATCGAGCGCACCGTCGAGCCCCGCCACATCTGACGCGGCTGCTCCTTGAGCCAGGAGGCGAACGCCTCGAAGGTGGCGGTCGTCAGCGTGGCGGTCGTCTTGGTGCGCTTGGTCGTCGTCAGGAAGCGGTCGAAGTCCTTGAAGGTCACCTCGTAGTGCTTGATCTGCTTGGCCGAGTGGTTCATGGCCCGGTGGTGGTCGAGGAATCTGGTCTTCGCCTCCTCCAGTCGCATCGTCTCTATCCTTGCCGCACGCGAAAGCCGCCGTCCCGAGGATGGCATGTCTCCCTCCTTGGCGGAATTGCCCGCCGGACAAGAAAACGGTAAGCGTCCGCCTATTGCCGCTAGCAGCGTCCGCCGCTTGCGGGGTTAGGTGGACGGGTGTTGTGGCGTCAAACCTGGGGATTTAGCCGGGGATGCCCGCGACTGGATTTGAACCAGTGACCGGCCGCTTAGAAGGCGGCTGCTCTGTCCAGACTGAGCTACGCGGGCGCGTCGGGCGGGCGGGGCGAATGCTAGCAGAATCCGCGCCCACGCTTCAAGGCAAGCCGTGCGCGGATGCGGAGCGGGCGTCGCTCACCGGCGCGGTCAGAGGCGGACGAAGGGCAGGAGGTCCAGCAGGGCGGCCAGGAGGAGCAGGTCGCCGACCAGGAGGCAGACGATCAGCGCCAGCGGGGCGGCGATGCCGACTTGCCGCATGTAGCGCCCCAGGCCGGCGAGGTCGATGCTGGTCAGCGCGAAGATCAGCCAGCCGAGGCCGAGGAAGAAGGCGCCGAGGATCTGCGTGTTGCTCTGGGGCAGGCCCTTCCAGACGAGCAGGCCGAGGTTGGCGAGCGCCAGCACGAGCCCGGGTAGGAGCAGGAACGCGACCGAGGTCCACAGCGACCGGCTGATCGCCTGCGAGCGGAACGCCGGCGCGGTGTGGCGCAGTTGCGGCCAGGGGCCGTCGACGTACTGCTCGACCGCCTCGATCGTGAAGATCAGCAGGACCGCCACCCCGATCAGCAGCCAGAACCGCAGGTCGTGCAACATGTCGCGCCGTCCCCCGCCTCGCCGCGCCGGGCGGTCGCGCCCCCCGGCACCCGCCCAAGCGTAGCACACCCGCGCGCGGCGGAACAGCCGCGGCGGCGTGCGCGGGGGCTGTGCGTGGCGAGCGAGATGGCGGCAGAAGACGGCTGGGCCGCCGCGAAGCCCACCCGCAAAGGACACCCGGCGCCGGGCTGGACGGCATCCGGGGCGGGATGCGGGCAGGGGAGATCGCCGACGCCACGGCGAAGGACGTATCCGGGGAGGAGTGCCGCCGGTAGGCACAGCCCTCACTCGCCTCTCCCGGCACGAAGAGAGGGGGCCGGCCGCCCCGTCAACGCGGTGCTACCCTCCTGGTCTCGGCTCTGGAAGAGCAGCACCCCGTATGAGGCGATCTCCCCCTCGCCCAGCATTGGGCGAGGGGGGCGGGGGTGAGGGCGAAGTCCCCTGGTACACGTTCTGCAAGGGACCGGTGGTAACGGCTCGGCATTGCCACGCGCGCCCGGCGCGTCTCGCCTGCGTCAAGCCCGGTGTGGTGAGTGCTCGGCTATTGTCCCGCCTTATCGGACGGTTACGCAGCAGGATTGGGAGGGTTTCATGGACGACGAGCGTGCCACCCGGCCTCTCGACGCGGCGCTCGGCCGCCGCTACTCGCGCCGCGAGTTGATCCGGCGCGCCGCCGCGGCCGGCCTGGCGCTGCCCGCGGTCGGCGCGGTGCTGGTCGCCTGCGGCAACGGCGCCACCGCCACCCCCGCCACCTCCGGCGGCGGGCTGCCCGGCCCGACGAAGGCGGCCGCGACCGCCGCGGCGACGACGGGCGCGGCGAGCCCGGCCGCCGGCGCCAGCCCGGCCGCCAGCCCCGCGGCCGGGCCGATCACCATCCCCACCGGCGCCGCGCTCAACCCGCTCGGCGTGAAGGACAACGCACCGCTCGACGTGGTGATCTTCAAGGGCGGCTACGGCGACGAGTACGCCATCCACGCCGAGGACATCTACAAGCAGGCGCACCCCGGCGCGCAGATCAAGCACGCGGGCATCCAGCGCCTCCAGGAGCAGCTCCAGCCCCGCTTCGTCGGCGGCAACCCCCCGGACGTGATCGACAACTCCGGCGCGGGCAACCTCGACACCGCCGCGCTGGCGGCCGACGGGCAACTGTCGGACCTGGCCGACCTGATGGACGCGCTCTCGTTCGACACGCCCGGCAAGAAGTTCAAGGACACGCTGATCGCGGGGTCGCAGGAGACCGGCGTCTTCGGCGGCAAGCAGTTCGCGCTGGAGTACGCCTACACGGTCTACGGGATCTGGTACAGCTCGACGCTCTTCCAGCAGAAGGGCTGGCAGTACCCGCAGACCTGGGACGACATGCTCAAGCTCTGCGACACGATCCAGAAAGAGGGCCAGATGGCCCCGTGGACCTACCAGGGCAAGTACCCCCAGTACATGCAGCAGGTCCTCGACCAGATGGTCTACAAGAACGGCGGGCTCGACGCGATCAAGAACATCGACAACCTGGAGCCGAACGCCTGGAAGCAGCCCGCCGTGAAGGCCGGGGTGGAGGCGCTCTACCAGCTCGCCGACAAGGGCTACATCATGTCCGGCACCGCCGGCCTGACCCACACCGAGTCCCAGGCCGCCTGGCTCCAGCACAAGGCGGTCTTCATCCCCTGCGGCACCTGGCTGGAGAACGAGGAGAAGGGACTGATCCCGGCCGACTTCAACATGGTCGTCCAGCCGACCCCCTCGCTGGCGGGCGACAAGATCCCCTTCAGCGGGATCAACGCCTACGCGGGCGAGAACTTCATCGTCCCCTCGAAGGGCAAGAACGTCGCGGGGGGCAAGGAGTTCCTGCGCATCCTCTTCTCGAAGGAGGGCGCGCGCTTCTTCTCGCAGAACACCAAGGCGCTCACGGTCGTGCTCGGCAGCGCCGACGGCCTCAACCTCGGCACGGCGTTCGCGTCGGCGCAGGAGGCGGTCAAGAAGGCCGGCGACAACACCTTCGTCGCGCTCTACGGCACCTGGTACGCCAAGATGGAGAACGACATCAAGGACCAGATGGGCGCGATGCTGACCAAGCAGATCACGCCGGCGCAGTACATGGACAAGGCCCAGCAGATCGCCGACGCGACCGCCAAGGACTCGTCCATCAAGAAGTACCACCGCTAGCGTGGCCGCCGGTCGCTGCGCGGGCCGGCCCGCGGAGGGGACGGGCCGGCCCGCGGGCGGCGGGCCGGGCGCGCAGCCGGCACAGGAGGGGAGGGATGCAGCACCAGAAATACCGCCTGATCGTGCCCTTTCTCGCGCCCGCCATCATCCTCTACGCGGTCTTCGTCCTCTGGCCCTACGGCCAGTCGTTCTACACCTCGCTGACCCAGTGGAGCGGCCTCTCCCCGAACAAGACCTTCATCGGCCTGGCGAACTTCGATAAACTGATCCACGACCCCCAGTTCTGGAACGCGCTGCGGCACAACGGGATCATGCTGGTCGTCCTGCCGGCCATCACGATCGCGCTGGCGCTCCTCTTCGCCGCGCTCTTCACGCAGGGCGGGCAGACGGTGCCGGGCGCAGGCTTCTACCGCGTCGTCTTCTTCTTCCCGCAGGTGATGGCCGTCGCGATCATCGGCATCCTGTGGTCCTTCGTCTTCAACCCGAACGCCGGGCTCCTCAACGGCTTCCTGCGCGTGATCGGCCTGGGCGGGCTGCAACGCGCCTGGCTCGGCGACCCCAAGACGTCGCTCGGCGCGGTCGCGGCGGTCGTGATCTGGCAGGCGGTCGGCTTCTACATGGTCCTCTTCATCGCCGGGATGCAGGCCATCCCGACCAGTTTCTACGAGGCGGCGATCATCGACGGGGCGACGCGCTGGACGATGTTCTGGCGCATCACGCTCCCGCTCTTGTGGGACAACCTGCAGGTCGCGCTCGTCTACATCGGCATCGGCGCGCTCGACCTCTTCACCATCGTGCAGGTGATGACCGAAGGCGGGCCGAACCAGTCGTCGGAGGTGGTGGCGCACTACCTCTACACGACCGCCTTCCAGTACGGGCAGTTCGGCTACGCCACGGCGATCGGCGTGGCGCTGCTCTTCCTGACGCTGGTCCTGTCGCTGCTGACCTTCACGGTGACGCGGCGCGAGCGGATCGAATACTGAGCGGCCCCGGCCGCGATCGCACCGGAGGGCATGGCGATGGATCTCAAGCGGGCGGAACGGGTGTCGGGCGCCGGGACGATCGCGGCGCCGCGCCGTCGGCCGAGTTTCCGCGAGCGTTTCTCGCCGGGGCAGGCCGTCTTCACCGGCGTGTCGCAGATCTTCCTCATCATCTGGACGATCCTGGTCCTCTTCCCGCTCCTCTGGATGGTGATGACCGCGTTCAAGACCGACAAGGAGATCCTCTTCAGCCCCTGGAAGTTCCCCTCGGCGCTGCAATGGGACAACTTCTCGCGCGCCTGGACGCAAGCCTCGATCGGCCGCTACTTCATCAACAGCATCATCGTCGTGCTCGGCTCGCTGGTCCTGACGCTGCTCCTCTCCTCGATGGCGGCCTACGTGCTGGCGCGCTACGACTTCCCCGGCAACCGCGCGATCTACTACCTCTTCATGATCGGGCTGATGTTCCCGATCTTCCTCGCCCTGGTACCGCTCTTCTTCGTCGTGCAGAGCCTGCACATGGTCAGCACCTACCAGGGGCTGATTCTGGTCTACACCGCCTACTCGCTCCCCTTCTCGATCTTCTTCCTGACGAGTTTCTTCCGCACCCTGCCGACCGAGGTCGCCGAGGCGGCGACCGTCGACGGCGCGTCGCCCTACACGACCTTCTTCCGGGTGATGCTGCCGATGGCGCGGCCGGGGATCATCAGCATCGGCATCTTCAACTTCCTCGGCCAGTGGAACCAGTTCATCCTGCCGCTCGTCCTCAGCCCCGACCCCAACCACTACGTCCTCTCGCAGGGGCTGGCCTTCCTGGCGATCCAGCAGGGCTACCAGAACGACTGGAGCGCGCTCTTCGCCGGCCTGACGATCACGATGCTGCCGGTGCTGGCGGTCTACATCGTCTTCCAGCGGCAGTTGGAGGCCGGGCTGACGGCCGGAGCGCTGAAGGGTTGATAGTTGATGGTTGATAGTTGTTAGTTGATAGAAGGTTCTCCGCTCAACTATCAACCATCAACTGCCAGGAGCCTTGATCATGAGCACACCGCAGCAGCCCCGCCGCCTCGCCGGCAAGACGGCGCTCGTCACCGGGAGCACGCGCGGGCTCGGCCGGACGATGGCCGAGTGGCTGGCGCGCGAGGGCGCGGATATCGTCGTCTCCGGCCGCGAGGCGGACGAGGCGCCGGAGGCGGTCGCGGCGCTCCGCGCGCTCGGCGTGGAGGCGTTCGGCATCCCGGCCGACCTCTCCCACGTCGCCGAGGCGCACCGGTTGGCGGAGGAGACGCTGGCGCGGGTGGCGCACCTCGACATCCTGGTCAACAACGCCGGCATGAGTATCCGCGGCCCCTTCTGGGAGGTCGGCGACGCCGACTGGGAGTACCAGGTCAACGTCAACTACCGCGCGCCCTTCATCCTCGCCCAGCACGCCGCGCGCCACATGCTCGCCCATCGCCTGCGCGGGCGCATCGTCAACATCAGCACGATCGGCGCGCACGGCGCGCACCGGGACGCCGCGGTCTACGACAGCGCCAAGGCCGCGGTCGAGGCGATGACGCGCAACATGGCGCTCGAACTCGCCCCGCACGGCATCAGCGTCAACTGCGTGATCCCCGGCGCGATCTCCGAGCGCCCCGGCGTGACGCCCAGCCCCGACCGCTGGGCGCGCGCCGCCCGCCACATCCCGTTCGGGCGCGTCGGCCGCGCCGAGGACATCGCCGCCGCCGTCCTCTTCTTCTGCCTGTCGGAGACGGAGTTCACGACCGGCCAGTCGCTCCTGGTCGACGGCGCGCACCACGCCTACCTGCCCGAGGGGTAAGGGGTTAGGCGTTAGGCATTAGGAGACGAGACGATAGACGATAGACGATAGACGATCGAGGGGGGACGAGGTGGGCGAGTTGCGAGCGGGGATTTATACCTATGCCTGGGATCTCGCGGCCGAGGGCTACGACACGGCACTCGGCCGCATCGCCGGCGCCGGCCTGACCGCCGTCAACCTCGCCTGCGCCTACCACGCCGGCAAGTTCCTCCTGCCGCACAACCCGCGGCACCGCGTCTACTTCGCCGAGGACGGCGCGCTCTACTTCCGCCCCGACCTCGCGCGCTACGGCCGCCTCCGGCCGCGCGTCAGCCGCTTCGTCGCTGACGAGGGCGACCCGCTGGCCGACCTGGAGCGCGCCTGCCGCGGGCGCGGCCTGGAGGTCGTCGCCTGGGTCGTCTGCCTGCACAACACCTGGCTCGGCGAGCGGTACCCCGACTGCGCGCTCTGGAACGCCTTCGGCGACCCGTATGTCCACTCGCTCACCCCGGCGCACCCGGCCGTGCGCGAGTATCTGCGGGCGCTCCTCACCGACGTCGTCACCCGCGCCGACGTCGCGGCGGTCGAGCTCGAGTCGCCCGGCTACATGGGCTTCCTGCACAACTTCCACCACGAGATCGTCGGCGTGCCGCTCGACGCGGCGCAGCGCGCGCTCCTCGGCCTCTCCTTCAACCCGGCCGACCTCGACTGGGCGAGCAAGGCGGGGATCGACGGCAAGCGGCTGCGCCTGCACGTCGCCGACGCGCTCGACGCGGCCTGGAACGGCGACCCGGCGCCCGCGCGCCGGTTGCTCGACGCCCCGGAGTTGGCGGCGTACCTCGCCTGCCAGCAGGAGGTCGTGCGTAGCCTGCTGGCAGAGTTGCGCGACGCGATCCACCTCGCCAACGCGCACACCGCGGTCCGCCTCTTCGCGCCGCCCGGCCCGGACGCCTGGGAGAGTCTGCGCTACAATGCTGTCCCGGAGCTGGCCGACGGCGCGCTGGCCGGCTACGCGGTCTCCGACGAGGACGCGCGGAACCGCGCCCGCAACCTGCGGGCGGTGATGGGCGCGAAGCCGGTCTACGGCATGGTGCGGGCGATCGCGCCCGACACCGTGGACTCGGCGGCGCAGCTCGGGCCGCGCGTCGCGGCCTGGCGCGAGGGCGGGGTGCAGGGCATCGATTTCTACAACTACGGCCTGATGACCCTGCCGACGCTCGACGCGATCGGCGGGGCGCTCGGGGCAAGACGATAGACGATAGACGATAGACGGTAGGAGACGGCAGACGGCAGACGGCAGGAGTGGCGTCCACTGGCGCCGCGGTCTATGATGGCACAGTCGGCACTATCGTCTATCGTCTACCGTCTATCGTCTACCGGGAGGGGGAGCATGCCACAGCCGCGGAAACCGGCGCACGAGTTCGGGACGAGCGTGGAGCGGCCGCCCGACTTCGACGAGTTCTGGGCGAAGATCATGGCCGAGGCGGCGACGATCCCGCTGAACCCGACGATGGAGCGCGTGCCGCTGCGCTGCACCGACGAGGTCGACGTCTACGAGATCCACTACGACAGCCTCGACCACCTGCGCATCGCCGGTTGGTACTGCGTGCCGAAGGAGTCGTACCTCAAACCGCCGTACCCCGGCCTGCTGCTCGTGCCGGGCTACATCTCCGAGCCGACGCTGCCGAAGTCGTGGGCGAAGATGGGCTACGCGGCGGTCGGGGTGGCGCCGCGCGGCAAACTGCGGTCGAATAGCCGCTACAACCCCGGCTACCCGGGCCTCTTGCTCGACAACATCGTCGACCGCAACACCTACGCCTACCGCGGCTTCTACGTCGACGCCTGCCGCGCGGTCGACTTCCTGCAGTCGCGCCCGGAGGTCGACGCGGGCCGCATCGGCGTCCACGGCAGCAGCCAGGGCGGCGCGCTGACGATCGTCACCTCGGCGCTGCGCTCGGACGCGATCACCTGCGGCGCGGCGGGCGCGCCGTACCTATGCGGCTTCATGGACGCCGCCTCGCTGACGCACTCCTACCCCTACGAGGAGATCGACGAGTACCTGCGCCTTTACCCGGAGCGCGAGCCGCTAGTGCGCGCCACGCTGGCCTACTTCGACGGCGTCAACTTCGCGCCGCTGATCCGCTGCCCGATGCTGGTCTACATCGGCCTGGAGGACGACGTCTGCCCGCCCGAGACCGGCTACGCCGTCTACAACGCGATGTCCTGCCCGAAGCGCCTCGACGCCGCGCCACGCTGCGCGCACGACGCCGGCAACTACTGGGAGATGGCCAAGGTCGAGGCGTTCCTGGCCGAGCATCTGCGCCCGGCGGCGGCGACCGAGCGCGCGGAGATGACGGTAGGTTGATAGTTGACAGTTGATAGTTGAAAGATCGCATCTGAGCCAGAACTATCAACGAACAACTATCAACTCTCAACCCGAAAGGGAGTGACGATGGCGGATACCGCGGGACGACCGGCCGATTTCGAGGCGTATTGGGACGCGGTGGACGGCGAACTGGCGGAATACCCGGCCGCGGCGGAGCCGGAACTGCTGCCGCTGCGCTCGACCGACCGGTTCACCACCTACGGCGTGCAGTTGACCAGCAGCGGGCCCTACCGGATCTTCGCCTACTACAGCGTGCCGGTCGGTGACGGCCCCTTCCCCGGCCTTGTGCAGACGCCGCGCTACGGCAGCGTCAACCACATCCCCGACTACAACGACCGGCTGCGCTACGCCGTGATCCAGATCATGCACCGGGGGCAGCGGCTGGCCGACCAGCCCTTCGCCGCGGCCTACCCGGGGCTCCTCACGCTCGGCATCGACGACCCGGCGACCTACATCTACCGCGGCATCGTGGCCGACAGCCTGCGCGGCGCCGAGTACCTGCTGACCCGGCCGGAGGTGGACCAGGGCCGCGTCGCGATCGTCGGCGACGACTTGGCGGTCATCACCGCGGCGCGACGGCCGCGCTTCACCGCGCTGGAGGCGTCGGGGCTGATGTTCTACCGGCTGATGGAGGCGCGCGAGCGGACCTCGGCCTACCCGATCGAGGAGGTCAACGACTACCTCCGCGCCTTCCCCGACAAGACGGCGGCGGTCGCGCGCACGCTGTCCTACTTCGACCCGCAATTCTTCGCGCCGGCCGTGCTGGCGGAGACGGTGCTGAGCGTCGGCGACCCCGGCACGGTCGGCGGGCCGGAGTGGCTGAAACCGCTGGCCGACGCACTCCGCGGCCGGGTCGAAGAGTACCGGCTGTCGCACGAGGGCGGCACCGACCACGACTGGCTCGACGCCTGGCTGGCGCGGCGGCTGGGGAGCGAGGCGATGACGCGCTTCCGGAGGGTGCTGGCATGACGACGACCTACAACGACCTCGGCGTGCGGCGCGTCGTCAACGCCTCGGCGACGTTGACGCGCCTCGGCGGCTCGCTGATGCCGCCGCCGGTCGTCGCGGCGATGGAGCAGGCGGCGGGCTCGTTCGTGGACCTGCCGGAGTTGCAGGTGCGCGTCGGCGAGCGTATCGCCCAACTCACGCACAATGAGGCGTGTTACGTCTCCTCCGGCGCGGCGGCCGGCATCGCCCTGGCGGTCTCCGCCTGCATCGCCGGCACCGACCCGGAGAAGATCGCCGCCTTCCCCTACCTGGACGACCCCGCGCTGCCGCGCGAGGTGCTGGTCTACCAGACCCAGCGCAACGGCTACGACTACGCCGCGCGGCAGACCGGCGCGCGGCTGATCGAGCTCGGCCCCGACCCCGAGGACCTGCCGGAGTTCATCTCCGAGCGCACCGCCTGCGTCCTCTGGTTCGCCGGCGCGCACTTCAAGCCGGCCGCGCTGCCGCTGGAGAAGGTGGTCGAGATCGCGCACAAGCGGGGCGTGAAGGTGCTGGTCGACGCCGCGGCGCAGATCCCGCCGATCAGCAACCTCTGGCACTTCACGCGCGACGTCGGCGTCGACGCCGCGATCTTCAGCGGGGGGAAGGGGCTGCGCGGGCCGCAGTCGAGCGGGCTGGTGCTCGGGAAACAGGAGATCATCGAGGGCTGCCGCGCCAACGGGAGCCCGAACCACAGCATCGGCCGGCCGATGAAGGTGGGCAAGGAGGAACTGATGGGCCTCCTCGCCGCGATCGAGTGGTCGCTGGGGCAGGACGAGCCGGCGCTGCTGGCACGCTACGAGGCGAGCGTGCAGAAGTGGATCGCCGGCCTGTCGGGCATCCCCGGCGTCGCGGTCGAGCGCGGCTTCCCGAGCGAGGCCGGCCAGCCACACGCCCGCGCGATCGTCCACATCGCGCCGGCCAGCGGCCACACGCGCGACGACGTGATCGCCGCGCTGTGGGACGGCGACCCGCGCGTCGCGGTCAGTCCCAACGGCGACGACGCCATCGCGCTCAACCCGCAGACGCTCGAACCGGGCGAGGACGACATCGTCCTGGCCGCGCTGCGGCGCGCGCTGACGTGAGAGCGTGGAGCGTGGGAGCGTGAGGGACGGCGGGGTGCGCGTCGTCGCAACGCCAGATGCCCGCCAGCGCGCCCGGCGGGTACCCGCCACCCCGCCGCCGCCCGTGCTCGGCGGTTCTCCGGCCGAAGGCTCCCCGCAGAAGTCGCCGCGGGCTGACAGGGGCGTCGCCCCAACGAGGAGGATACGCCGAGCGGTCTGCAAGGAATGCGGCACCGTCTTGTACGACGCGGCGCGCGCCTACTGTCCCGAGTGCTGGGAGGCGCGACGCGAAGTGGTGGCGGCGACCAATCTGCGGTCAGGCTCCGCGGCAGCCCAGCAGGCGCGTAAGGCCGGTGCATCGCCCACCCCGCCAGCCGATGTGCCTTTAGCCGGTGCCGCGATTGATGAAGCGACCTTCATCGCGACGATCCTCCCCGCCCTGCGACCGTACTCCACCTCGCAGATAGCCAAAGTCACCGGGTTGACCACGACGTATGTCGCCCGGATCAAGGCCGGGCAATACATCCCCCACCGCCGCCATTGGGACGCGCTCGGAAGCATTGGGGCACTGATCGCGGCGCGGCGCGAGCGGCTGGCCGACGATACGACCCGCGCGGAGCGTATTAGGGCGCGAAAACTGGCGCAGTATGCGTGGGAGCGCGAGCACGGGAAGGAGCACGATCGGCGGATATTCGTGCAAACGATCTACCCGCGGCTGCGCGACATCCCGGTGTCGGTGCTCAGGCGAGAAACCGGGCTGGCGCAGGCGCTCCTCTCCGCGATCAAACGCGGTGAGAAAGTTCCCCATCCGATGCATTGGGCGACGTTCGCCCGGTGCGCCGGTGTTGCCTGGCCGCCGACCGCGGGAGACGAGACGGGCCGCTCGTGATGGACTGGCCACGGTCCGCGGCGACGCAACCCTCGGCGCGGCACGGGATCACTATCCTGCGCACGGGGTCCGTGGGGGGGACCGTGCGTTGCCATTGGCATGCTATCATGGCGAACAGGAGCGTTCTGGGCGAGGAAGAGTTGAGGAGCCATGTCCGCCGGCCCGTGGTACTTGGAACCAGACTTCTATAGCCCCCTGCTGCCAAAGTTCGGCCTCTCGGAAGCCGACTACCTGGCAGCGATGGGCGAGATAGCAGCCGTCTTCCCAGCTAATTGGGCAAAGCGGTATGCAGAACGGGACGCGGCGCAGGGGGTGGAGCCAAGCTATCCCTTGGCGCTCCATCCACGACCACTCGGGAGCTTGCACACTCATCTCACTCATCCCCTCCCCTACCTGTTGTCCGGGCGAACTCCGACCGTCTACGACCTGCGCGAGCTAATTCGGCTAGGGCGAGACCTCCACATCACGAAGGGCATCACCAGAATCACATCCCTGAGAGGAGACTTGCGCGACAAGGACCAGTACATTGGGCGCCTGTTTGAGCTTGAACTGCTGGCCGAGTTCGTGCGTGCGCGTCTAACGCCGGAAATCGTGGGCGGTCCCGAGCGCAAGCGACCCGACTTCCGCGTGTCCGTGGATGGCCGGGACGTATATGTCGAAGCTCGACATCGCGGGGTGGCTCGTGCG
>DASSSV010000758.1:0-2371 GCA_035708265.1 Thermomicrobiales bacterium
CGGTGACCGCCGCGCAGGTGGCGCAGGTCTTCCCGCCCGCCGCGCCGCTGGCCCCGCCGCCCGCGGCGGGCCGGCTCACGGCGACTTGGCCGCTGGTGCCCACCCGGCCGGAGGCCTGGGCGCTCCTCGCCGGCGGCCTGGTGCTGCTGGTCGTGGGACTGCTGCTCGGCGGGACCACCCTGCGGCGCCGGCGCCAGCCGGCGCCAGCCCCGGCCGCGGCGCCCACGGCCGCGCCGGCGGTGCGCCGCGCGGGGCCGCCGACGGTGCGCTGGACCGGGCGCAAGGACAGCGGGGTGTAGTCCGGGGGCGCTGCCGCCCGCATGGAAGGAGGGGGCGGCGGCCCGGGCGCCGCTGCCGGTCGGGAGGGCGGCGTAGGAGTTTCGGGCCCCCGGGAGTACGCGGGTCGTGACCGCCAATCGCGACCTTTGCGCTATGGCCCTCACCCGCCGCGCTCGCTATCGTGGGTGGTAGCGAGGTGGCGCGGAGCGCGCGATCGCGCATGGCGCCGCACCGCCCGACCACGGCGTGAGATTCGAGGAGCGTGTTGGTGACGGAACGGGACGCGACTGCCGACGACGGGTGCAAGTCGCCGGGGGATGCGCGCTACCCGTCGAGCCCCGATGCGGCCGACGCCCTCAGCCGGGCGCTCGTGCGGCACTGCGCGGACGTCATCACCGTCCGCGACGCCGCCGGCGCGCGGCGCTACGTCAGCCCGGCCGTCGAGCGCGTCCTGGGCTACCGGCCGGAGGAGCTCGTCGGCGCCGAGGCGCTGGGCGCGATCCACCCGGACGACGCCGCGCGGGTGCGCGCGGTCTGGACCGCGTGCCTGGCCGCGCCGGGCGGGCACGTCCGCGTCACCTATCGCGCCCGCCACCGCGACGGCACCTGGCGCGTCCTCGAGGGCACCTGCACCAACCTGCTCCACGACCCGGCCGTCGGCGGCGTGGTGATCAACGCCCGCGACGTCACCGCCCGCCTGGCCGCGGAGGAGGCCCGGCGCGCGGCGGAGCGCCGCTACCGCGCGCTGGTGGAGCGCCTGCCCGCCGCGGTCTATGTCAACCCGATCGGGGATGGCCCGGTGGCGCGCTACATCAGCCCCCAGTTCGCCGCACTCACCGGCTACACCGCCGAGGAGTGGATGGCCGACCCGCGATTCGGGCGCGCCATCCTCCACGCCGAGGACCGCGAGCGCGTGCTGGCGGCGGGGACCCGCAGCGTCGCCACGGGAGCGCCCTTCACCGAGGAGTACCGCTACCGGCGCAAGGACGGGACGTTTGTCTGGGTCCGCGACGAGGCGGTGGTCCTGCGCGACGAGGCCGGCCGGCCCCAGTGCTGGCAGGGCCTGCTGCTCGATATCACCGCCCAAAAAGAGGCCGAGGCGGCCCTGCGCGCGGGCGAGGCCCGGCTGCGCACGCAGTACCAGGCCCTCCCCCTCCCCACCTACACCTGGCAGCGGCGCGGCGACGACTTCGTCTTCGTCGACTATAACGCCGCCGGCGACGCCTTCGCGCGAGGCACCCTGGCGGCGAAGCTCGGGCAGCCGGCTTCGGACATCTACCGGGATCTGCCGGCCGTCGCCGCGCACCTCGCCCGCTGCTGCGCCGAGCGGCGCACCCTTCAGCACGACCTGCGCTTCGCCGGCAGGGATCTGATCATCACCCACGTCTCCGTGGCCCCCGACCTGGTGGTCATGCATTCCGAGGACGTCACCGAGCGCCGGCGGGCGCAAGCGGCGCTGGCGGCCAGCGAGGCGGACTTCCGCTACCTCTTCGCGCACAATCCGCACCCGATGTGGGTCTACGACGTCGAAACCCTGGCCTTCCTCGAGGTCAACGACGCGGCGGTGGCGCTCTACGGCTACGCGCGCGACGAGTTCCTGGCCCTGAGCATCGCCGACATCCGCCCGCCCGAAGAGCGGCCGGACCTGGACGCCAACCTCGCCGAGGCGCGCGGTGCGATGCAGACGTCGGGGCCCTGGGCCCACCGGACGAAGGACGGCCGGGCGCTCGCGGTGGAGATCGCCGCCCGCGCGCTCGCGTACGGCGGGCGGGCGGCGCGGCTGGTGGTGGCGCAGGACGTGAGCGCGCGCCTGGCGGCCGAGGCGGCCCTGCGCGCCGAGGAGCGCCGCGCGCGCGACCTCCGCGCCGCGGCCGAGCGGCAGGCGCGGGAGCTGGCGCTGCTCGACCGGGTGCGCACCGCCCTGGCCGGCCCGCTCGACCCGCCGGGCATCCACCAGGCGGTCGTCCAGGCCACCGCCGGCGTCTTCGCCGGCACGCAGGTCAGCCTCTACCTGCGCGACGGGGACGAGCTCGTCCGCCAGGAGATCACCGGCGTGGCGGGCGGGGCGAGCGCCCGCTTCGCGAGGATCTCG
>DASSSV010000759.1:0-7378 GCA_035708265.1 Thermomicrobiales bacterium
GGCGTAGTCCTTCGCCAGGTAACTGATCGCGGGCTCGACCAGCGCCGGCGGCGGGCAGGCGTCCCCCATCGCGGGGTCGAGGTCGGCGGGGTCGGCGACCTGGAACGAGAAGTCCGCCCGGGCGGCGCGCTGGTCGAGCGCGTCGCCCAACCCCACCAGGCGCAGGGTGTAGGTCGTGGCGTCGCCCGGCCGGTCGACGGTCACCTCCAGGCGGCCGGCGCGGGCCGGGTCGTCGTCCTCGTCGAGCCGAACCTCGGTCACCCGGACCGGCCGGACCCGCGGGCCGCCCTCGACGCGCACGTTCCTCACCTCGATCCGCGGGGGCGCCGCGGCGAGGAAGTGGACGGTGAGGGTGCGGCGGTCGTCGCCGACCTCCACGTAGTCGATGCCGTTGCGCCCGCGCTCGCGGAGGAGCCGGCGCCGGGCCTGGTCGTCGCAGTGCGTCGTCGTCGTCATCGGCTCACACCGTTCGCGTGAAGCGGGCGACCTGGCCGGCGCCGGTGCGGCGCACCGTGTACTGCACCGCGACGGACAGCGTCGCCTCGTCCGCGGCCACCTCCAGGCCCTGCAACTCGATCAGGTCGCCCAGCCAGCGTTGCAGGGCCGCCTGCAGGGTGAACTGGAGGGCCGCCGCCAACTCGGGGCTGTTGGGGGCGAAGACCAGCTGGGCCAGCCCGCTGCCGAAGTCGGGCCGGTTGAGGCGCTCGCCGGGGTTGGTGAAGAGCACGCGCTCGATCATGTCGCGGATGTGCTCGTCGTCGCCGGCGAGGGCGGTGCGACCGCGGCCGTCGAAGTGGAGTGGGGCGGCGATGTTCATGGCCCCCTCACATCCCGACGACGCGGGGCTGCGCCGCGACGATCAGGAGCGGCGTGCCGGTGGGCGCGCAGATCGCCTGGCTGTCCTGTAAGAGCACCGGCGCGCCGCCCGCGAAGACCCGCGTCGCGCCCGTGACGAACTGGGCGGTCAGGCAGGGGCCGTTGGCACCGGGGGGCGGCGGCAGCGTGCAGCCGGCGACGACGTAGGGCGTCGGCTGCGTGACGATCGGCTGGCCGCCGACCGTCACGCGCGGGAAGGGGGCGGTCGGCTGCGCCTGGCCGGCGTGGGCGCACAGGACGGTGGCCCCGACGTGGACGAGCGGACCGGGCATGGCGGCTCCTCCTCCGCGCTCAGGTGATCGTGAGCGCGCCGTTGTTGATCGTGACGGCCGGGCCGGCCAGCACGATCGTCGCCCCTTTGCCGTTGGAGATCGTGATCCCGACGTCGTTGACCAGGATCATCGCGCCGGTGGTGGTCTTGATCTGGATGCCGCCGGCCGGCCCCGGCGCGTCGCTGACGACGAGCGAGTTCTGTAGCGCCGTCTGGAGGACGATGTGGGGCACGACCGCCGGCGTAAACAGCGCCGGGCCGGGCACCTCCGCCGCCGAGCCCCACCAGCAGCCGGCCCAGATCGGGTAGTCGGGGTCGCCCTGCTCGAACTCGACCCAGACGCCGGCGCCGATCGGCGGGATGGCGTAGAAGCCCAGTTGCGGCCCGGCCACCGGCACGCAGGGCATCGCCCAGGTGGACGGCAGCAGGCCCGACACGTCGGGCACGAGGACCTGGAGGCGGCCGAGTTGCAGCGGGTCGACGTTCTGCGCGACCGTGCCGCGGTACTTGCCGTAGTAGCGCCGCGTCCCGCTCATACCGGCACCCTCGGGAGCGTGGAGACGAGTCCATTGCGACTCAACGTGAAGCGCTGCTTGAATTCGCCGCGCTTGATGCCGTGCGTGACGCTCTTGACGTAGTAGAGGCCGTCGAAGGCCATCCCCGCGCCGCGGACGCCGACGAGGCGGCGCGCCTTGAGGATGCGCCCGTAGCGCAGCACGTCGAGCGTGCCCGTCCCGGTCACCGCGTCGGACGACCGCGCGGCCCGGGCGAGCCCCCGCAGGGCCGCCTGGATCGGCGAGAGCTTCGCCAGCCCGGTGATCGGCTCGATCCGGTTGGGGATCGGCGGGATCAGGCCGAGGGGCGGGTCGAGCAGGCCGACGTCCGGCACCGGGATCGGGATCGGCACCTTGGTGGCCTGGTTCTGGACGAACAGGACCGGCAGCGCCCTGGCCGTGTTGTCGAAGGTGAAGGTGAGCGACTCGACGTTGGTGTAGGCGTCCATGTCCAGGTTCAACGCCGGTTGGGGCGCCCCCACCTTGATCTCCGGCCCCCAGTAGGCGAGGCTCGCGCCCGGCGCCGGCCCCGGCTCGACGTAGAAGACGTACCCGGCCTCGTCGGCCAGTTGCCGGACGTAGGCGAGGTCCGTCCCCGCCTGCCGGGGGATGCGGTCGACCGGGATCGGCACGTCGACCAGGACGCTCGGGACGACCAGCGGCGCCAGGCCGAAGGCGGCGTACTTGGCGACGATCAGGGCCACGCGCGCCTCGACCGGCATCGCCGGGTAGGGGACGCCGCTGAAGTCGATGTAGTCCATGACCCGCGTCAGGTCCTCGCCCGTCACCGTCAGCGTCGCGTGGCCGCCGTCGCCGCCCGGCGCGATCTGGTGGTTGGTCATCACGCCGTCCATCAGCACCTCGGGCATGCCGTTGAGCGTGACGACGATGATGACGCGGATCAGCGGGATCGCGGCGCCGCCCGACAGCAGGAAGAGCGTCTCCAGCGGCGACCGGTTGCTCAGCGTGAAGGTCAGTTGGAAGCCGCTGGCCGACCCGGCGCTGGTCGTCACCTCGACGGCCGTCAGCGCGTCGAGCACCACCCGCGGCACCGGCACCGGCACGGCCGGCCCGATCAGGAGCGTCAGGTGCATCCCCTTAAGCATCGGGAACCCCCGGGATGCCCTCCGGCAGCGTGATCCGCAGGCGGCGGCCGGGCGTCTCGGTCAGCTCGTCCGGCCGCAGCGCGCCGTTGGCGTCGCAGAGGCGCCAGAACTGCTCGGGGTCGCCCAGGTAGGCGGCGGCGAGGTTGTCCAGCCGGTCGCCGTCCACCACGACGTGCTCTTGCAGCAGGGCGAAGCGCTCCGACGGCGGTACGAAGCGCCGGCGCAGGTAGACGATCGTCCGGCCGTCGGCCGCGGTGAGCGTCGCCGTGGTGACCGCGGCGTAGCGGCTGGTGGCGGCGACGGCGGTGGCGGTGGTGGTCGGGCTCGCGCTCATGGCACCCCCGGGATGCCCAGCTCGCCGAAGGAGCCGCCGCGGCTCAGGGCGGCCAGGCCCTCTTTCCGCTGCTGGTAGATCAGGAACAGGTTGCCGCCCTTGTGGGCGAAGCCGAGGTCGTTGACGGTGAGCACGCGCATCCCGAGGCTGACCTTGGCGCGGATCGGGTTGAGCGCCGGGTCGAACGCCTCCTCGGTGATGCTGAAGTCGGTCAGCCGCACCGGCAGGATGCGGCTCTGGCTCCAGACGAAGAGGGTCAGCGGCGCCTCCATCGGTGCGATCTCCAGCGTGCCCGCTTGCGCCAGGCTGTCGTTCGCCAGCAGTTGGGCGCTGGTGGGGTAGATAATCGTCTCCAGCGCGGCGAGTTGCGGGTAGATGCCGTACTGGACGACCGCGGCGTACTGCTCGGGGAACTCGAGCTGGTCGGTCGCGTCGATCTCGGCGTCGAGCTTGATCGTCTCGATCGGCGGCCCTTTGAGGCGCAGCGCCTCCGCGCGGTCGGCGCCCTCGCCGACCCCCTGCACTTGGAGCGTGCGGGTGAGCGTGTCGGGGTTGTACTGCAGCACGATGATCCGCAGCACCTGGGAGGTGTCCGGGTCGAGCAGCACGATCCCGCCTTTGATGAGGCGCGGGGCGCCGGGGAAGCCGGTCATCGGTCGATCCTCACCTGTCTTCGTCGCAGTCGAAGGGTATCGCTCGCACCGGCGGCTGGATGAACCCATTGACGAGATCCGCCACCGCCGGATCGTTGAAGACCCAGACCAACGGGTACCGGCATCGCGTCGCGACGGCCAGTTGATGTTGCGATTGGTCGATGAACTGGTGGACCGTTCGTTCCCGCAACTGGTAGGTCGTGGGGGATGTATTCAGGAGGAAGCGGTAGCCCGTCTTGATCTCATAGAGCACCCGATTCGCGCCGAGGGCATCGAAGTCTGCGTAGAGGCCCTCCGGCGTCTCCAAGCCCCATTCGCGGCTGACGCCGCTGACGGAGGTGGCGAACTGGTCGTGGCAGCTATTCCCGCCGCGCTGGCCGACGGCCATACCGCGACACCCCTGGCGCCGCTCCTCCTCGACGTCCTGGTCGGGTCGCGACTCAACCCGCGGTTGGGGCTGCGCCTGGGGCTGCGCCTGGGGCTGGGGCTGCGCCTGGGGTTGCGGCTGCGGCCGAGGACGAGTCAGGATGCGCCGCATCGCCTCGACCGCCCGCCCTACCGCCGCGGCGGCCCGGCGCCAGGCGGCGGCGATCTCGCTGGCCGAGTAGCCGACGGCGACCCCGACCCCGAACGCGACGGCGGCGGCGAGCAAGACGAACGGGATGGCGACATCGTCGGCGACGCCGATCCCGGTGACGTCGTCGGCCGCCAGGCCGGCGCTCGTCGCGAGCGCACCCTCACCGACCGCGGTCGCGGTGGCGCCCGCGGCTGCCATTTCGCTGGCGGTAACGATCGCCGTCTCCGCCTCGGCGACGGACGTGCTGATGGCTGCGACCTCCTCGGAGGCGACCGCGCCCGAGCGCAACAGCGCGTTGACCTGTTGGAAGAGAGCCCGCATTTCGGCGATCTGCTCGGGTGTCACGGAGACCGGCGGCGCCTGTAGACGTTGCACCCCGGCCGCCGGGCTGACGCGGATAGGAACCGGCACCTGGCCGGTCGCCGTCGTCACTCGCTGGGCGGTAAACTCCGCTTCGCGCTCGGTCGGGTGATCGGCGGGAACGATCGCCGACGCCGCCGGTGTGGTTACGCGCTGTTGGAGCACATGCGTCAACTCATGCGCCAGCACCCGGCGGCCACCATCCGTGCCCGGCGCGTACTGGCCCATACCGAACACCACGTCCGGGCCCACAGTGTAGGCCAGGGCGCCGACCGCGCGCGCCGACTCGGCCGCCCTGGCGTCGGTGTGGACGCGCACGCCGCTGAAGTCATGGCCGAAGCGCGGCTCCATGTAGGCGCGCGCGGCCGGGTCGAGCGGCCGGCCGGGGGACCGCAGCACTTCGTGGACGATCGGGGGAATGCCATCGACCGGGGCGGGCGCCGCCGCGGCGCGCTGCACGAGCCCCAGGCGCTTGCGGCGGCACTCAGCACACTCGCCGCCCGCCACGATCGGCCGGCCGCAGGCGCACCGGCGCTGCAGTGTGCCACCGCGCCCCGGCGTGGGAGAGGGCTGCGGCGAGATTTCCCGCCGGAGTTGTAGCCTCGCATCCATCGGTGTCACCCCCGATCGTCGTCGTGTCCTCGGGCGGGGGCCGCGCGGGCGGTCCCGGAACGGATGCCCGCGCCGCCTTTCAGATCGGGCTGGCAGCCGCGGCGGCCGGCGCCGCGCGGATCGCGCGCGCCACGCTGATGATCCGGTAACAGATCGCGATGATCACGGGGTCGTCGGCCAGCCCCGCGCCGGCCGTGGCGATGTCCTCCACGATCGTCGCGACGATCGCCGTCACCGCCGCGCCGATCAGGTAGTTCACAAGCTCCGGGTGCGCGCTCAGGAACCTTCTCGCCGCCGCCTCGACGTCTTCCCCGGTCTCGATGAGCTGCCGGATGAACCGGGTAATCTCCTCGAGTGGGGATCGCCCGGCCGGCGCCGGCACGAGTCCCCCTCCTGGCGCCGGGGCCGGGGTCTGCCGCTGCGTCTCTTTCTGCCGCTCTTCCTCCGTCGCCGGTTTGGGCACCGGGACGGGCGGGCGCGCCCGGCAGCAATCCTTCGGGATCTCGCTGCGCGGCGGCGTGCAACTGTAGAGATAGAGGCCCATCGTTCCACCGATCATGAGCGCTTGTTCCGGGCAAGCGGGGGCGGTCGTATCCTGGAACGCCAGCGGTAGTGCGGGCGGGGGGAGTCGCAGGAAATCGACGGAAACGTGTGGCCCGGGGGAGAAGGCTCCTACCATCGCCTTGTAGTCGGCCAGATCGCGCGCGCCGTCGCGGATCCCTTTGGGGTTGTTCGGCTTGATCTCGCCGATCTCGATCGACGTCAGGAATGGCGGCGTCGGCGACCACGTGATGCGCAGCAGGTCGAGCCGCCCGTTATCGTCGTCGGTTGGGCTGTAGATTCCCGTTTCCGTGGTGACCGACGGATAGATCTGGTGGAAGGCCCGCTCGATGAGACGGTGCGCATCCTGCCCGACGAGCGTCGGATCCTTGCAGACGCCGCATCCGCCGGCCGGCTCATTGACGAGCTGCCGCTGCAAGCGGCCCCGCGCGACCCCCACGACCCCGGCGCGCTCGCCCGCGGCGACGCGATCCGCCGCGCCCGCCGCTTCGCGTTCCAATGCGCTGTGTCGGTCCAGATCGATGTGGAGTTCGCCGCTCCCGCCACTCGCTCGCTGTTGCACCACATGCGTCAACTCGTGCGCGAGCAGGCGTTGTCCCGAGCGGGATCCGGGGACATACTGGCCGGCGCCGAAGACCAGATCCCGGCCGACCGTGTAGGCCAGCGCGCCGACCGCGCGCGCCGACTCGGCCGCCCTGGCATCGGTGTGGACGCGCACGCCGCTGAAGTCGTGGCCGAAGCGGGGCTCCATGAACGAGCGCGTGGCGGCGTCGAGCGGCCGGCCGGGGGCGCGCAGCACCTCGTGGACGATCGGGGGGACGGCGCCGGCCGGCGCGGGGCGGGCCGCGGCGCGCTGTAAGGTCGCCCCGCGCTTCTTCCGGCACTCGGCGCACTCGCCGCCCGCGACGATCGGCCGGCCGCAGGCGCAGCGGCGCTGCAAGGCGCCCTGCCCCGCCGGCGCGGTCGCCTGCTCCGCTAACGTCGCGATACGCTCGCCCATGCGGCCCTCCCGTCCCTCCGCCCGCGCGGGCGTCATCGGGGCGCTTCCTACCGCGCCTGCCCGGCCGTCGCCTCGGCCACCACCCGGCGTAGGTCGCCGAAGGCGTAGGCCCAGTTGTGGCACTTGAAGCTGCGCAGGTCGCGGATCGGCGTCTGGCAGCGGTAGCAGGCGAGGTCGGCGATCGCGCGCGGTGCCTCGGTGTTGACAAACTTCTTGTCGCCCAGGATCACCCGGATCAGGAGTTCCTTCGCGTGGACCTGCGCCAGCGCCGAGCCGACGATGTCGAGCCAGTTGATCTCGCGCCCGCAGTTGGGGCAGTGCCGGGTGTCGCCGCTGACCCAGAGCGGCGCGCCGATGGTCCGCGGGCCCAACCCCAGCAGTTGCTCGATCACGCGCACGTCCTCGTGGCTCGTCACCCACTTCTCCTTGCCCGGCAGGGAGTGCGGGGAGTCGTAGACCTGCCGGAAGAGGGCG
>DASSSV010000760.1:0-6182 GCA_035708265.1 Thermomicrobiales bacterium
GAATAGGGGGTGAAGGGGGTGAAGGGGGGGCGAGCGGCAAGGGTTGAGGGACAAGGGGAGGGATCATGGGGGTGCGATCGTATCGGGATCTGATCGCGTGGCAGAAAGGGATGGATCTGGTCGAGGGAGTGTACCGCGCCACGCGCGACTGGCCGCGCGAGGAACTGCACGGGCTGACCAGTCAGATCCGTCGCGCTGCGGTCTCCATCCCGGCGAACGTGGCGGAGGGCCACGCGCGGAGCGGCGCCAGGGAATACCTGCACCACCTGTCGATCGCTTACGGCTCGCTCCGCGAGGTGGAAACGCACCTCCTGATCGCCGAACGGCTCCGCTATGTCGACGCAGCGCTGTCTCAGGTACTGCTTGGTCAGGCCGCCGAGGTCGCCCGGATACTACTCGGCTTGATGCGCAGCCTGCGCGCCTCCGCCCCGCCGTAAGGCGCCCTCCACCCCCTATCCCCCTCCTCCCCCTTCGCCCCCTGGCAACGCGTCGCGGGCGAGCAGGAGCGCGCCGTGCGCCGCCTCGACCGTGGCCAGGCGGTGCGCGATGGCGAAGCCGGCCTCCCGGACGGCGGCGAGGAGGCGCGGGACGAGCAGGTCGGCGGCGGAGCGGACGAAGCCGCCGTCGGTGACGACCGGCAACGCCTCGCCCGCCGGCGCGCCCGGCGCGATCTTCCGCAGCACCGCGACCGCCAGTTCGCCGAGCGCGTCGCCGGCCGCCGCGACGATCGCGCCCGCCACCGCGTCGCCGTCCCGCGCGGACGCGACGACGAGCGGCGCGAGTTGCGCGATCTCGACGCGCGGCGGCGGCAGCCGGTAGACGTAGCCGATCAGGTTCTCCGGCGCGGCGAGGCCGAGCGGCGCGAGCAGGGTATCCGACAGCGCGGTCGGCGCGCCGCGGCCGTCGTAGGCGCGCAGGAGCGCGGTGAGGCCGTCGAGCCCGACCTTGTAGGCGCTCCCGACGTCGTCGAGGAGGTAGCCCCAGCCCCCGGCGCGGTGCTCGCGCCCGGCCGCGTCGCGCCCGTAGCCGATCGTGCCGGTGCCGGCGACGATCAGGACGCCCGGCCCGGCCGGCACCGCCGCCCTGAGGGCGATCGCACCGTCGTTGACCACGATGTAGCGCGGCGCGTCCACCGCCGCCTTCAGCAGCTCGACCATCGCCGCGCGGTCGTCGGGGCGATCCGCGCCGGCCGAGCCGAGGACGGCGGCCGCGACTGGCCCGGGCGCGAGCCCCGCCGCCGCGAACGCGCCCGCCACCGCCTCGCGCAGCGACTCCCGCACGCGCTCCTGTCCGACCGCGTGCATGTTGCTCGGCCCGCCGGTCTCGCGCCCCAGCACCGTCCCGTCGTCCGCCCGCGCCAGCAGGCAGACCGTCTTCGTGCCGCCGCCGTCGAGCCCGGCGATCAGCGCCGCCGGGCGACTCCCGTCCGTCCCCACCCGCCGCAAGCCCCCCGTTTCACTCAGTAGTCGCAGCGCGCCACCGCGTTCGCCAGCCGCTCGCGCGCGTCGCCGCGCAGCACCGGGCCGTGGCTCAGGATAGCCGTCGTTATGTCGAGATCGAGCGCCGCCTCGGCCGAGCGGCGCGCCAACGCCGGATCGGCGCAGAACGCCTTGCGCACGCCGACGCGCAGGCGGTCGGGGAGTTGCCCGACGAGGTCGCCCGTGACCAGCAGCCGGTGGCCCTCGTGGAGCAGCGACAGGTGGCCGAGACTGTGTCCCGGCGTGGCGACGGCGCGGAACCCGGCCACCGCGTCGCCCGGACGGACCACCCGATCAACCGGCGTGGTCGGCAACGTCTGGAAGCGCGCCGCCCTACGCAACAGGGCGTTCGACGAGGGGCCGGGCGGCGCGGCGCCGGAGACGATCGCCGCCTCGTGCTCCGAGGCGAGAACCTCCAGGTGCGGAGCCCAGGCGCGCAGGCCGGGCAGCCCGCCGACGTGGTCGGCGTGGTGGTGGGTCAGGAAGACGCGGCGCAACTCGGCCGGCCCCGCCCCGAGCGCCGCCAGCGCGGCCCGGATGCGGGGGGCGCTGCCCTGGACGCCGGTGTCGATCAGGGTCCACCCGTCGCGCTCGGCGACCAGCACGACCGAGACGACATGGGGGACAGGCGTCGCGTCGACCCGGTAGATGCCGGGCGCGATCTTCTCCGGTCGCGTCGGCCGTGCCATCGCCCGCTCCTGTCGTCGCACGTTCAGCGATTGCCGGCGGCGAGCTGGTCCTGGATGTACGTGCCGATAACGCCGTAGTCGCCGCCGCGCGGCACGAGGATCGCCTGGCCGTCGGCGGAAGTGTCGTTGACGAGGACGTTGGTGTCGTCGAGGGCAATCTTGGTGCTGCCGCCCGGGTTGGCGCGCAGGGCGAGCGTGGCCAGATCGACCGGCGAGAGGTTGGTGCGCAGGTGCGGCTGGAGGGCGTTGAGGACGGCGAAGATGCGCCACCAGGAAGTCGGGCTCTTCAACTTCGCCCCGATGGCGCGTACCAGGCGCTCCTGCCGCTGCGAGCGCGCGAAGTCGCTCGCCTCGGCCGGGGTGTCGGCGTAGCGGGCGCGCGCGTAGCGGATCGCCGTCTCGCCGTCCATGTGCTGCCGCCCGGCCTTGAAACTGACCGTGATCCAGTTCGGGTCGACGGCCGGGTCGTCATTGGCGGGGTACTGCGCGCTGAAACCGCGCTCCACGTCGATGTCCACGCCGCCGAGCGCATCGACCAGCGCGCGGAAGCCCTGGAAGTCGATCGTCACCCAGCGGTCCACCGGCAGGCCGGTCACCTGGCTCACCTTCAGCGTCGCCATCTGCCCGCCGGCGTCCGGGTTGGCGCCATCCGCCCCGACGCCGTAGGCATAGGCGCTGTTGATCTTGGCGTAGTGGCCGGAGTCGGGCGGTACCTGGACCCAGAGGTCGCGCGGCACGCTGATCTGCGCCGTCCGGCGCGTGCCGAGGTCCGTATGCACGAGCAGCATCGAGTCGGTCAGGTAGGCGCCGTCGTGCCCCTGGCCGCCGTAGCCGAGCACCAGGACGTCGGCCTGGCGCGGCCCGCCGAAGGGCCAGAAGTGGGTCGAGAGGAGCGGCGCGGTCGAGACCGCCGCGACAAAGACCGCCAGCCGCACGACGACCGCGAGCAGGACCAGCACGACCGCCAGCGCCACCAGCCGCAGCGCCAGGCGCCCGCGGCGCGGTCGCCGCGGTTGTTTGCCCGACTCGTCCCACGGGTAGACCAGCTCGGGCGGCAACCCCTCGCCGTAGCGCGGCGGGGCGTCCGGCGCCCAGCCGGCATCCGCGGGCGGCGGGGCCCAGTCGAGTTTCGCGGTCGGCGCGATCCTGTCGCTCTTGCGCATCGGCCTCAGTCCGCCACGGCGGCCGGCGTCGCGATATTCCAGGGGACGGTCAGGTAGGCGACGCGCGGCCGGTCGGCCCCCGGCTCGTAGACGATCTCGGTCACGGAGCAGAGCCCCGCGTAGTCGGCGCCGCGGATCGCCGGGATCGTCAACGGCCGCCCACTGAGGACAACGCGGAGGATGGTGATCGGGTCACCGTGGCTGACCGCGACGACGCAGCCGCCCGGGTGCTCCCGGCGCACCAGGTCCACGAAAGCGAGCATCCGGTCGCGGATGTCGTCGAGCGACTCGTCGCCCGGCTCGCGGCGCTCCTCATAGGTGCTGAACCCCGGCTTGAACGACGCAAACGGCGTCCCCTGCCAGGAACTGCCGACCTCGTGCAGCAGATCGGTCTCCTCGCGGGCGGCGTCGGGGTGATAGCGGGCGATGGCGTCGGCCGTCTGCCGGGCGCGCAGGAGCGGGCTGCTGTAGATGGCGGGGACCGGGCGGTTGGCGAGGAAGGCGGCCGCGCGCTCGGCCTGGCGCGCCCCCTGCTCGCTGAGGGCGAATTCGGGGAGCCGGCCGTAGAGCACGCGCTCGGGGTTGTGGACCTCCGCGTGCCGGATGAGCAGCAGCGTCGTCGCGCCGCTCGCGGGCGCCGCGCCCGCTTCGCCGGGGGGATCGCTGATGGTCGACGTCATGCACACCTCCGCGTCTACACCGGGCCAGTATAGCCGAGGGGCGGAGGGGGCGTCAGGGGGATAGGGGGTGAGGGGGATGAAGGGGGAGGAGGGGATGGAGGGCGGCCTCCTGCCGCCATGAGGCCCGGAGGGCGCCGGGCTGGGGCGGGTGGTCGTCGGCCCCAACGACAGGGGCGTCGGCGCGGGACCCAGCCCGCGGAGGCGGGCTTCGTGCGCCGTGAGGCGCCCCAAGCCGCGGCTTCAGCCGCCCGGTCCCTCCCCGACGTAAGCCTCCTGCGTAGGGGTTTTCACCTATGCATCGCGCGCCCGGTCGTGCTAGACTGGCCCGACACGAGGACACCGCGAGCGTATAGTCGTCAATCGGCATCCGGCGTTTCGTTCTCCGACAGCGGAGGGCCTGGGCGCTCTTCTCGTGGGGCGCTCACGCAGGACAGGGAGGCAATCATGGCCGCGACATCGTCCGTCACCTCCTGGCACGTCAGCGGCGACTACTTCGAGACCTGCAACTGCGACTACGTCTGCCCCTGCATCTACACCAACCTGGCTGGCATGCCGACGCACGGCCGCTGCGACTTCGCGCTCGTCTTCCACGTCGCGCGCGGCAACTACGGCGACACGACGCTCGACGGCCTCAACTTCGCCGCCCTCGGCTACACGCCCGGCGCGATGGGCGAGGGCAACGGCGGGGTGGGCCTGATCATCGACGAGCGCGCCACCCCCGAGCAGGAGCAGGCGCTGGCGGCGATCGCCAGCGGCCAGGCCGGCGGCCCGATGGCCGGGCTCGCGCCGGCCCTGCCGAACTTCCTGGGCCTGGAGCGCAAGCCGATCCACTTCGCGATGAACGGCCTGGAGCGCTCGGTCTCCATCCCCGGCGTGCTCGACCAGGCCGTCGCCGGCGTGACGAACCCGGCCACCGGCGAACCGCTCGCCATCGACAACACGCTCCACCCGGCGAACAAGCGCCTGGCGCTGGCCCGCGCGATCCGCAGCCACCTCCACGCTTTCGGCACCGATTGGGACGACGACAGCGGTCGGAACAACGGGCACTTCGCGCCGTTCGACTGGCGCAATCGCTGAGCGAGGCGCGCCATGATGCTCCAGCCGCCCGCGACCCCGCCGTCGCGCCGGGCGCGCGCGGCGCCCTGGCTCCTGCTCGCGCTCCTGGCGGCGCTCGCCTGGGCGGCGGTCGTCGCCGAGGCGCGGGCGATGGGGGACAGGGCCGGGATGACCGGCACGGCGCCGCCCGCGCCTTTCCCGCTCTACCTGGCGGTCTGGCTCGCGATGATGGTCGCGATGATGTTCCCGGCGCTCGCGCCGGTGGTGGCGCTCGTCGCCGCGCTCGGCCGCGCCCGGCGGGGGACGGACCAGCTCGCGCCGTCATTGTGGCTCTTCCTCGCCGGCTACCTGGCCGTCTGGGGCGCGATCGGCGTCGGGGCCGACCTGCTGGCGGACGGTGTCCCGGCGCTCGGCATGGCCGCGCCGGGCCTGCGCGCCTACAGTCCGCTCGCCGCGGGCGGCGTGCTGGTCCTTGCGGGCCTCTACCAGTGGAGCCCGCTCAAGGCGACCTGCCTGCGACACTGTCGCTCCCCTATGGGCGCGCTGCTGCACCACTGGCGCGACGGCCGCCTCGGCGCGTTCCGTATGGGGCTCGGGCACGGCGCCTACTGCCTCGGCTGCTGCGCCGGGCTGATGCTGGTCCTCTTCGCTGTGGGTCTGATGAACCTGGCCTGGATGGCGGTGCTGGCGCTGGTCATCTTCGCCGAGAAGGTCGTCCCGCGCGGCCCGCTCGCCGGCAAGGCCGTCGGCGTCGCACTGGTCGCGTTCGGCCTCGGCGTCGCCATCGCGGGGCTGTGAGGCGGGAGACGATAGACGATAGGCGGGGGCCGCGGCGAGGAGGGGACATGGCACAGCAGCCCGAGAGCACGATCTCCTCGACCGGGCAGGTCTTCGCCGCGGGCGGCTGGCTCGACGCGCACTTCGAGATGGCGCGGCCGGAGTACGAGGCGATGGCCCGCGCCGCCGGCTTCCGGCCGGGCTGGCGGGTGCTCGACGCGGGCTGCGGCGGCGGCCACTACCTGCTGCTGCTGGCCGAGATCGTCGGGCCGGCCGGCGCGCTGGCGGCGCTCGACCGCGCGCCCGAGCACATCGCCGCTGTGCGCGAGCGCGTCGCCG
>DASSSV010000761.1:0-13576 GCA_035708265.1 Thermomicrobiales bacterium
CGACGAGATGGCGATGCTGCGCGCGGCCGGGATCGACCTCGCGAACCTGCGCATCAGCAACCGCGCGCACCTGGTCATGCCCTACCACCCGCTCTTCGACCAGCTCGAGGAGCGGGCGCGCGGCGGCGCGGCGATCGGCACAACCGGGCGCGGCATCGGCCCGGCCTACGCCGACCGCGCCAGCCGCACCGGCATCCGCGTTGCCGACCTGCAGGACGAGCGGCTGCTGCAGGAGAAGGTGACGGCGCAGGTGGCGGCGAAGAACCGCCTCCTCGCCCTCTACGGCGGGCCGCAGCTCGAAGCCCCGGAAATCCTCGAAGCGTGCTACGCCTTCGCCGAGCAGATCGAGCCCTATATCGCGGCGACCGAGATCATCGTGCAGGACGCGCTGGCGGCCGGCCGGGAGGTGCTGGTGGAGGGCGCGCAGGCGGCGCTCCTCGACCTCGACTTCGGCACCTACCCCTTCGTCACCTCGTCCTTCCCGACGGCGGCCGGCTCCTGCGCCGGCGCCGGCATCGCCCCGACGCAGGTCGCCGAGACGATCGGCGTCTTCAAGTCCTACAGCACGCGCGTCGGCGGCGGCCCGCTGGTGACGGAACTGACCGACGCGACCGGCGACACGATCCGCGAGCGCGGCCACGAGTACGGGACGACGACCGGCCGACCGCGGCGCTGCGGCTGGTTCGACGCGGTCGCCGCGCGCTACGTCGTGCGGCTCAACGACATCGGCCGCGCCGCGCTGACGCTCCTCGACGTGCTCGACACCTTCGAGACGGTCAAGATCTGCACCGGCTACCGCCTCGACGGCGAACCGCTCCCCTACCCGCCCGCGCGCGAGGATCTCTGGGCGCGCATCGAGCCGGTCTACGAGGAACTGCCCGGCTGGCAGGCGGACACGACCGGCGCCCGCTCGGCGGCCGACCTGCCGGCGAACGCGCGCCGCTACATCGAGCGCGTCCAGGAGTTGATCGGCGCGCCGGTCGCGATGGTCGGCGTCGGCCCGGCCCGCGAGCAGTTGATCTATGCGGAGTAGGCGTTAGGCGTTAGGGATTCGGGCGGGGCGCGAGCGTTCTCGTCAGCCACCGATCTTCCGCGGCGTCTCTCCTAACGCCTAACGCCTACCCCCTAGCGCCTCGCAAGGAGGGGCCATGCTCGACGCGCGGCAGATCCAGGAGATCATCCCGCACCGGCACCCGATGCTCCTGGTGGACCGCATCCTGGAGATCGAGCCGGGCGTGCGCGCGGTCGGGGTGAAGAACGTCAGCAACGGCGACGCCTTCTTCGTCGGGCACTTCCCGGGCTACCCGGTCATGCCCGGCGTGCTGATCGTCGAGGCGCTGGCGCAGGTCGGCGTCGTCGCGCTCCTGCAGATGCCGGAGTACCGGGGTAAACTCGTCTTCTTCGCGGGGATCGACGGGATGCGCTTCAAGCGCCAGGTCGTGCCGGGCGACGTGCTGCGCCTGGAGGTGCAGATCGGCAAACTCCGGCGCGGCTTCGGCAGCGGCACCGCCGTCGCGACGGTCGAGGGCGAGGTCGCGGCGAAGGGCGAACTCCTCTTCGCGGTCGGCGACGCGCCGGCGGCGGGGCCGGCGTGAGACGGCCCCCCCCCGCCCCCCAATTCCGGGGGGAGCCTTCCAGTGAGCGCGGGTCGGCGATGGGGACGGGGGGGCCGGCGACTAAAGTCGCGCCTCAATGGCAGGCCCGCACGCGGGCACCCCGCCACGAAGCCAGCCCGCGCGGACTGAGTTTCTGCACGGACCTAACCCGCGGAGGCGGGTTTCGCGGCGAGCGCGAGCGAGCCTCTAGCCGCGGTTTCAACCGCGGGCGCGGCGGACCAACCGCGATCCGGCTGGCTCCCCCCGGAATCGGGAGGCGGGGAGAGGCGATCCGCCAGGGCGCGATCACGGCGGCGTGCTATGGGCTGAAGGTGCTCTTCTGGCCGGCGCGGCGACCGAAGCGGCACGGGCCGGTGCGCCGGGTGCTGGTCGTGCGGCGCTGCTGCCTGGGCGACGTGCTGATGACGACGCCGCTCCTGGCCGCGCTCGACGCGGCCTATCCCGACGCGACGATCGCCTATGCGGTCGCGGGGTGGTCGCGCGCGGCGCTGGCCGGCAACCCCCGTGTCGGTGCGATTCTGCCGCTGCCGGAGCGGACGGGGTGGCGCAATTGGGTGCGCGTCGTGGGGCGGTGGCGGCGCGGGCGGTTCGACCTGGCGGTGCTGCCGGAGCGGTCGCCGGTGGTCCACCTGGCGGCGTGGGCGGCGGGGATCCCGCGGCGGGTCGGGCTCGACTCGCACGGACGCGGCTTCGCGCTGACCGACCCGGTGCCGGTGCGCGGCGTGCGCCACGAGGCCGAGCGCGCGCTGGACCTGGCGCGCGGGCTCGGGCTGCCGGTGGCGGGGACGCGGCTGGAGTACCGGCCGGATGCGGCGGCGGTGGCGCGGGTGGACGCGCTGCTGGCGGAGCGCGGCGCCGAGGCGCCCCTGTGGGTCGTCCACCCGGGCGGCGGGGCCAACCCGGGCGCGACGCTGGACGCCAAGCGCTGGCCGGCCAAGCGCTTCGGCCGGGTCGCGGCGGCGCTCGTGGCGCGCCACGGCGGGACGGCGATCCTCGTCGGCGGGCCGGGCGAGTGTGCGCTGACGGCGGCGGCCCGCGCGGCGATGGGGGCGGCAGGGGCGAACGCGCTCGACCTCGCCGGGCGGCTCGACTTCGCCGCGCTCGGCGCTTTGTGCGCCCGCGCGGCGCTCTACGTCGGCAACGACAGCGGCCCGACGCACCTGGCGGAAGCCTGCGGCGCGCCGGTCGTCGCCGTCTTCGGCCCGACCGACCCGGCGATGTACGGGCCGGTCGACGGCGTCGGCGAGGCGGTCTGGGACGCGGCGGCCTGCGCGCCCTACGTCGTGCGCGGCGACCTGACGCGCGTCGGCGCGGGCGGAAACACCCGCTGCATCGACGCGATTTCTGTCGAGGACGTCCTCGCGGCGGCCGAGCGCGTCCTGGCCCGCGCGGCGGCGCGCACCCGTGTGGCGCGATGAGCGGGCGCGAGCGGGCGCGACGGCTCGGGCTGCGCGCGGCGGGGCGGGCACTGGCGGCGCGCGAGCGGCGGGGCGAGCCGAGTCGGGCGCGATTGGAGCGCCTGCTGCTCGTCCGGCCCGACCATCTCGGCGACCTCCTCTGGCTGACGCCGGCCCTGCGCCGCCTGCGCGCCGCCTGGCCCGAGGCGGAGATCTGGGTCGCCTGCGGGCCGTGGGGCGCGCCGGTGCTGGCCGGCAACCGGGACCTCGACGCCCTCCTGCCGGTCGCGTTCCCCGGCTTCACGCGCCGGCCGAAGGGCGGGCCGCTGGCGCCGTACCGCTACCTGCGGCGGCAGGCGCGCCTGCTGCGCCGCCACGACTTCGACGCCGCGGCGATCCTCCGCGACGACCACTGGTGGGGCGTGCTCCTCGCCGCCGCGGCCGGCATCCCGCGCCGCTTCGGCTACGCCCACCCCGACGTCGCGCCCTTCCTGACCGACACGTTGCCCCCTCCGCCGCGCGAGCACGCCGCCGTGACCAACGCGCGGCTGCTCGACGCGCTGACGGAGGCCGGGGAGCGGCGCCCGCCCGCCCGCCCGCTCGACCCTTGCGCCGATCCGTCCAACTTCCGCCCGTCGCCGGCCGACGCGGCGCGCGCCGCCGAACTCCTGGCGGAGACCGGGGCCGACGACGGCGCGCCGCTGATGGCGATCCACCCGAGCGCGGGCGTGCCGGTGAAACTCTGGGACGTGGGGCGGCTGGCCACGGTCGCCGACCGCCTCGCGGCCGACTACGGCGCGCAGATCGTCCTGACCGGCGGGCCGGGTGACGAGGCGCTGACCGCCGCGGTGGCCCGGCAGATGACCACGCCCGCGCTCGACCTGGCCGGCCGGACGAGCCTGGGCGAACTCGGCGCGGTCTTCGCGCGCTGCGCGCTGGCGCTCGGGCCGGATAGCGGCGCGCTCCACCTGGCCGTCGCGGCCGGCGCGCCGACGGTCCACCTCTACGGCCCGGCCGACCCAGTAAAATTCGGGCCGTGGGGCGCCCCGGCGCGCCAGCGCGTCGTCTCGGCCGGGATGCATTGCGCCCGCTGCGGCGACCTCTCGCCCGCGCGCCCGCGCGGCGCGGCCTGCATGCTGGCGATCGAGGTGGCGGACGTGCTGCGCGCGGCCCGGCCGCTGCTGGGCGAACGGGTGGGGCGATGAGCGAGTTGCCGCGGCCTAGCCCGCGGTTGAAACCGCGGCTAGGGGCTCGCGCCGCTCGCCACGAAGTCCGCCTCCGCGGACTGGGACGAGCCTCAACCCGCGCCGGCGGGTTTCGCGGCGAGCGTGAGCGAGCCCTTAACGGCGATTTCAATCGCCGGCGCGGCGGCGGGTGATGCTCCACATCGGCGTTGACGCCAGCCGCGTCGCGACCGGGCAGCGCACCGGCACGGAGCACTACTCGGCGCAGTTGCTCGAAGCGCTTGGCGCGCTCGACCGCGAGAACCGCTACACGCTCTACTTCAACGGCCGGGAGGCGCCGTCGCTGGCGCTGCCCGCGAACTTCCGCGCGCGGCTGATCCCCTTCCCGCGCCTCTGGACGCACGCGCGGCTGTCGCTGGAGATGGCCCGCCGGCCCCCCGACGTCCTCTTCGTCCCCGCCCACGTCGTCCCGCTGGCCCACCCGCGCACGGTCGTGACGATCCACGGGCTGGAGTACCGCCACTTCACGGAGGCGTATCCCGCGCTCGCGCGCCGCTACCTCGACTGGTCGACGCGCTGGAGCGCGACGGCCGCGCGGCGCGTGATCGTCCCCTCGGCCGCCACCGCGCGCGACTTGACGGCCCTGTACGGCATGCCGCCGGAGCGGATCGTCGTCGTGCCGCACGGCGTCAGCCCGCGCTTCCGGCCGCTGCCGCCGGAGGAGGTCGCGGCGGGGCTGGCGCGGCTCGGCATCGCGCGGCCCTATGTCCTCTTCGTCGGCACGCTCCAGCCGCGCAAGAACCTCGCGCGCGTGCTCGACGCCTGCGCCGCGCTCGCCGCGCGCGGGCTGCCGCACCGCCTCGTCCTGGTCGGGCGGCGCGGCTGGCTGGCCGACCCCATCTTCGCAGCGCTCGCCCGGCCCGACTCGCCGCTGCACGGCCGCGTGCAGGTGACCGGCTACCTGGCCGACGACGACCTGCCGATCGTCTATACTGGGGCGGATGCGCTCGCCTTCCCGTCGCTCTACGAGGGCTTCGGCCTGCCGGCGCTGGAGGCACTGGCCTGCGGCACGCCGGTCGTGACGAGCGACACGTCCTCGCTGCCCGAGGTCGTCGGCGACGCCGCGCTGACGGTGGACCCGCTCGATGCGGGCGCGATCGCGCGGGCGCTGGAGCGCGCGCTGACCGACGAGGCGCTGCGCGCCGAGTTGCGCGGCCGGGGCCTGGCGCGCGCCGCGCGCTTCACCTGGCGCCGCGCGGCCGAGGCGACGCTGCGCGTGCTCGAAGACGTGGGGCGCGGGCCGTAGGGCGTAGGGCGTGCGGCGGGGCAGACGGGGGATAGCGGTCGGCGACGCGGCGCGCTCGCGGTTGCAACCGCGGCTAGGGGCTCGCTCCGCTCGCCGCGAAACCCGCCCGCGCGGGTTCTCTCGTCCTTGTCCGCGCAGGCGCACTTCGTGGCCGACAGGCCATTGAGGCGCGGTTCCAACCGCCAGCCATCGCCGCCCTTACTTATCGCCGCGAAGGAGCGATACCCGCGTGCATCGTCGACGACCGGCGCCGGTCGGGGAGCCGCGCCGCCTGCTGGTGGTGAAACTCGCCGACATCGGCGACGTGCTCAATACGACGCCGGCGCTCCGCGCGCTGCGGGAGCGCTACCCGCGCGCCCGGATCGCCGTCCTGACGACGCGCAACGGCGCGCAGGCGCTCGCGCGCTCGCCCGACGTGGACGAGATCCTGACCTTCGACAAGGGACTCTTCGACCGGGTCGGCGGGAGCGCCTCGCCGCGGGCGCTGCTGGCCGGGCTGCGCTTCGCGCTGCGCCTGCGCGCCGGGCGCTACGACACGCTCGTTCTCTTGCACCACCTCGTCACCGGCTGGGGGACGCTCAAGTACGCGGTCCTCGCGCTCTGGAGCGGCGCGCGGGTGCGGGCCGGGCTCGACAACGGGCGCGGCTGGTTCCTGACGCGCCGCGCCTATGACCGCGGCTTCGGCGCTACGAACGAGCGCCGCTACTGGCTCGCCGTCGCCGCGACGCTCGGCGCGCCGGCCGAGGACGACCGCCCGCGCTTCGTCGTGACCGACGATGACGTCGACGCGGCCGGGCGGCTGCTCGCGCCGGCGCTGCGCGCGCCGGGCCAGCCGGTCGTCGTCTTCCACCCGACCGTCGGGCCCTACGCGCCGTCGCGCCGGTGGCCGGCCGCGCGCTTCGCCGCGGTCGCCGACCGGCTGGCGCGCGAGGCGGGCGCGCTGCCGGTCTTCGTCGGCGGACAGGGCGACGCCGCGGCGACGGCCGAGGTGGTCGCGCTGCTGCGCGAGCCGGTGCTGGACCTGGCCGGCAAGACCGATTTCGTGACGCTCGGCGGCCTGCTGCGCCGCGCCGACCTCGTCATCGGGAACGAGAGTTCGATCGGACACCTCGCCGCCGCGCTCGGCGCGCCGCTCCTGGCCGTCGCCGGGCCGTCGAACGACCGCGCCTGGGCGCCCTACGGCGCCGCGACCATCACCCTGCCGCCCGACGGGATGACATTGCCCGACCTGCCCGCCACCTCCGCCGTCGTCCTGCGCTGCGTCGAGCCGCGCGCGCCCTGCCTCTACACCGGCTACGGACCGGGCAACCCGTACGGTTGCCCCCACTGCCATTGCCTGACCGGCATCGACACCGACCGCGTGGCGGCACTCGCCTTGCGGCTGCTGGCGAGGAGCCGTCAGCCGTCCGAGCCGTCAGCGATCAGCCATCAGCCGTCAGGAGATTCGCGCCGTCGCGAGATAGGCATGACGAGCGCAGCCACCCCTTTCGCAGAGTCGGGCTGACCGCTGACGGCTGACGGCTCGTCTGAAACGCCCGCGCGAACGGGGCCGTATATCCGTGTCGGGAGGGGTTCGCCCTCACCCCCCGGCCCCCTCTTCCAATGCTGGGAGAGGGGGAGTGGCGCGGAGGGACCGGAATCATCCTTGTGATCATTGCTCTGGAAGAGCGCTGCGGCGATTGAGGTGGGTCCCCCCTCTCCCAGGATTGGGAGAGGGGGACAGGGGGTGAGGGCTTTCGGTGATCGCGAGCGGGCGGGTTACGGGGGCGATACTGATCGCGGCCGGCATCATCCTCGGCCTGGCCAGCGGCGTGTGGCTGGCGGTCGCCTCGCAGGAGACGGCCGGCGGGCGGCGCGGCGGCGCGGTGCTCGGCGGCGTGCTGGTGCTCGCCTGCCTGGTCCTCCCGCTGATCGGCGCCGGCCTCTTCCTCCTGGTCAAGGGGCAGGCCGAGGTCAAGGACTACGCGGCGGTGCAGCGGGAGCGCACGCTGCTGAACATGGTGGAGACGCGCGGCGAGGTGCGCATCGCCGACGTCGCGCTGGAGACGAACTCGACCCGCGAGCAGGTGCAGCAGTACCTCTACGACCTCGTCGGCAAGGGCCTCTTCACCGGCTACGTGGACTGGAAGGGCGGCACGCTCTACGCGAAGCAGGCGTCGGAGTTGCAGGGGCGCACGACCTGCCCCAACTGCGGCGGCCAGCTCGAACTGGCCGGCAAGGGGCTCATCAAGTGTCCCTACTGCGGCGCCGAAATCTTCCTGTAGCGACGAGCGGCGACTGATGGCTGACGACCGACGACTGACGGCCGGACGGGAGGCGACGATGAGCAGTTGGGCCAAGCGCGATCTCAACGCGGCCGGCCAGCACCGCAGTTCCTGGCTGGACAAGATCCCCGGCTACGCCGGCTACCGCAACAAGGAGTCGCGCCGCGACGACGACAAGCGGCTCCGCGAGAGCCTGGCCGCCGAGTACAACCAGCTCGCCGGGCGGCTGACCGCCGTGCAGGGCGACCTGGCGCGCGGCGGCAAACTGAGCGAGATCGGGACGATCGAGCAGTTGGAGCGCGCGCTGCGCCTCTTCGTCGACCGGCTGCGGACGGCCAGCTACGGCTACGCCGGCCTCTTCTCCGATCACCCGGTCGACGAGCGCGCGCTCGACCAGTTGCAGGGCTTCGACCGGTCGCTCGGCGACGGGGTGGACCGCGTGCGCGCCGGCGTCGAGGCGCTGGAGGTGGCCGCGCGCGGCGGCGGCGACCTCGCCGCGCCCGAGGGGCAACTGCGCGACGCGATCGACGACCTCAACCGCCGCTTCGAGCTGCGCAGCCAAGTGCTCCAGAGCGGACAGCCGCAGCAGGCGGCCGGGCTGGACGCGGTCTTCGGCAGCGCGCAGCCGCACGTCGCCGGCGACCTCCACTTCGGCGACGCCGTCGCCATCGCGGGCGCGAACTACAGCTCGCAGGGGCTGATGGAGTTCCACGAGGGCGACACCGTCTGGCGGCAGTACCTCCTGCGCGGCGAGGCGGGCGAGCGGTGGCTGCACGTCCCGCCGACGACCGCGCAGCCGATGGCGCTGCTCGACCGCTCGGCCGAGACGCCGGGCGAGGGCCAGCAGGTCACGGTCGGCGGCGCGACCTACACGCAGACGGCGGCCGGGACGGCGCTGGCCGACGTGGCGGGCGAGAGCGGGCGGCAGACCGGGCGCACGGTGCGCTACCGACGCTTCACCGCGGGTGAGGGCGCGCAGGCCATGCTACTCTACACCTACGACTGGGGCACCGAGCGGCAGACGCTGGCCGGCCGGGTGCTCGACCCGCTCGAAGTGAAGGTCTACCCGCGGGCCGGCGGCGGCCCGGCGAACGTGGGCAGCTAAAGGAGGGGGCCGTGGCGATCCTCGACTTGATCGAATTCCCCGACGAGTCCGGGCAGGAGATCGTCCATCGCGTGCCGGAGTACGGCTCGGGCGAGTTCCGGCTCGGCTCGCAACTGGTGGTGCGCGAGAGCCAGACGGCGATCTTCTTCCGCGACGGCAAGGCGCTCGACGCCTTCGGGCCGGGCCGGCACACCCTCAGCACCGAGAACATCCCGATCCTCTCGCGCCTCTTCGCCATCCCGTTCGGCGGCAAGAGCCCCTTCCGCGCCGAGGTCTACTTCGTCAGCCGGCGCGAGTTCATCGACATGAAGTGGGGCACGCCCCAGCCGATCTTGTTCCGCGACAGCGACTTCGGCATGGTGCGGCTGCGCGCCTTCGGCACTTACTCGATGCAGGTGGCCGACCCGCAGCTCTTCGTCAACAAGATCGTCGGGCAGCAGGGGATCTACGAGACGAACCAGATCTCGGAGTACCTGCGCAGCTCGATCGTCCAGCAATTGACGTCGCTGCTCGGCGCGAACATGAAGAGCGTGCTCGACCTCGCCGCGCAGTACAACAACATCGCCACCGCCACCCGCGCCTCGGTCGCGCAGGACTTCACCAACCTCGGCCTCGAACTGCGCGGCTTCCAGCTCGTCAGCGTGACGCCGCCCGACGAGGTACAGAAGTTCATCGACCAGCGCTCGGCGATGGGCGCGCTCGGCAACATGGCGCAGTACACGCAGTTCCAGACGGCCCAGGCGATCCGCGACGCCGCGAACAACCCGGGCGGCGCGGGCGGCGCGCAGGGCGCGGGGATGGGCGCCGGCCTCGGCATGGGTATGGGCATGGCGATGGCCGAGCAGATGCGCCAGGCGATGCAGCAAGGCCAGCAGCCGCCCCAGCAGTACCCGCAGCAGGCGCCGCCGCAGCAGGCCCCGCAGGGCGCGGCCCCGGCCGGCGCGATGCAGGCGTGCCCGAAGTGCGGCCAGCCGGTCCCGGCCGGCGCCAGGTTCTGCCCGCACTGTGGCCAGCAGATGGCGCAGGCGCAGGTCTTCTGCACCGAATGCGGCACCGCCAACCCGGCCGGCGCGAAGTTCTGCCAGAACTGCGGTCACCAGCTCGGCGGCTGAGCGTCGCGGTCATCGCCGATACGACGGGCGCGGGGAGGGACCAAACCGGTCCCTCCCCACACGCGTTGCCGGGCGATGTCCCCCCTCCTGGGCGCCGCCTCCTGCCGCCGCCCGGCGGCGGGGGGGTAATCGGGAGCCGCCTCACCCCTCCCCGCGAGGGCGGACTGACGCAGGGGCGCTAGCGACGCGGCGGGCTCGTGCCGGCGGCGCCGCGCAGCGTGCTGGCCTGCCAGGCGACCGTCAGCACCCAGACCAAGTACGCCAGGATGAAGAGCCGGTTCGTCCACCCCACCAGGGCGATGACCCCGCGGGGGAGGTCCGCGGGCGGGGCGGCGGGAAGATGGCCCAACGCCCGCCGGAAGGTGGCGACCATCAAGGGGAACGACGCCGCCTAGAGCGCCACGCTTACCCAGGTCAGGTGGGCCGTCCAACGGAGGAGCCGCCGCGCCGCGGCCCAGGCCGGGGTGCGGCCGAGGCTCCCGCTGATCAGCAGCGCGGCGAGCGGGAGGCAGGGGATCCCCAGCGCCCCGGCCAGGCTGTGGAGCGTGTCGTGATTGAGGTCGAACACGCTGGCCAGTACCTCACCGACGCCGGCAGTCGCGAGCAGGGCCACGCCGACCTTGAAGCGCGTCGCCCTGGCCGCCGCGCGGATCGCGGCCGCCAGCGCCAAGGTGCTCACGCCCCAGGCGGCGAACATCAGCGAGAGCACCCAGCCGTACCGCCCGTTCGCGTACTCGCTCACCATGCGCCACGCCGGGTCGAACTCCGGGCTCAGCACATGCAGGCTCGCGAGCAAGACGAGCGCCGTGGCAACGGCGGCGATGGCCAGCCATGCGGCCAGCAGCGAGACGCGCGCCCCGTCGCCGTCCACGATGACGCTGTTCACGTCGTTCCTCCCGTTCCGCCGCGCTCGTGACCGCCACGGTCATCGAGGCGCGTCTGTCTGGCATGGTCCATTCCCATGTCCTGACCGCCCACCCGCTGCGCGACATGGAGGGCGGCCAGCCGCGCGATCATGTCGTCCGGCAGAGGCTGTCCCAGCGGGAAGCGCACCGTGCTCTTGGCCGCCCGGTAGGGCGCGAGTTCCCGCGCGAAGGCGTCATCCACGGCCGGGAGCGGGTAGAGCCCGATGTGGTGTTTCCACGCCGCGAAGGACAGCAGGTCGCGGCCGTGGCAGGTGATCGTGGGCAGCCCGTAGCTGATGGTCTCGCCGGCGGCGGGCACGGCGTCCCGGATCGTCCGGCGCACCCGCTCCAGCAGGGGCTGGACATCCGCGGGGCAGGCGCCGATGTACTCGTCGATGGTCGCGCACGGTCTCGCCACGGTCGGCCTCCTTATCGCTGTCGTCATCGCTATCGTCCCGTTCTGCGGACCCCGCTGCGGTCGCCGTCCCACGGCCACGACTCAGCGGGCGAGGAGCGCGTCGAGGCGCGCGTAGCCCTCGTTGATGCCGTACTCCATGCCGCTCGCCAGGGCCGCGTCGCGCGCCGCGACCGACGGGTAGACCTCGTGGACCGTGAGCCGCGTCCGCCCGTCGAGCGCCTCGAAGGTCGTCGCGCTGAGGCCCACCGCCCCGGGCGCGCCGTCGAACTCGAAGGTCTGGATGATGCACGCATCCGGTTCGACGGCGTGGAAGACTCCGCCGAAGCCGTACGCCTCGCCGCCCGCGCCGCGGCCCACGTACCGCCAGCGGCCGCCGGGGGTCGCGTCGAACGCGGCGATGTCCAGCGCGCCGTCGCGCGGGCCCATCCACCGCGCGAGCAGCGCGGGGTCGGTGTGCGCGCGGAAGACCGCCGCGACCGGCGCGTCGAACTCGCGCACGACGTCGACGAAGGGGAGGCCGGGCTCGGCGGTGATCGTCGTGGGATGGGTCATCGGTCGTCCTCCTGCTGCTTCTCGGCGTCCTTCATGGTCTCGAGCAGGGCGTCGAGGCGGCGGTAGCGCTCCTCCGCGATGCGGCGATAGCGGTCGATCCAGGCGGTCAGGCGTTCGAGTGCGGCGGGGTCCAGATGCACGGGCCGGCGCTGGGCGTCCCGCGACCGGGTCACGAGGCCGGCCTGCGCGAGCACCTGGATGTGTTTCGAGACGGCCTGCTTGGTGATGGGGAATGGCTCCGCGAGTTCGTTCACCGTGGCGTCGCCGCGGGCGAGCCGGGCGACGATCGCGCGCCGCACCGGGTCGGCCAGGGCCAGGAAGGCCCGATCGAGCGCGTCGGCGTCGTGGTCCTCCTCCGTATTCAACCTCCTTATTTATCAACTATTTCGTTGATTACAATATACGCCCGGCGGCGCCCGTTGTCAAGCCCCTCGCGCGCCATGCGATCGGGCGGGGACGCGGGCCGGCACGAGGCCGGCCGCTGCGGGGGAGGACGATCATCCGATCCCGCACCGCACTACGCCCCACGCATCAGCCCGCGTGACACCCGCGGCGGCGCCGTCGTAAGGAGGGAGGGAGAACGCGGTAGCACGACAAGGAGCGTGGCATGGCGATGGAAGTGCAGGTCAACCAACCGGACGCGCAGGGGATGACGTCCTTCACCTGCAACAACTGCGGCGCGACGACGAACTTCGTCGCCACCGGCAAGAGCGTCCGCTGCCCCTTCTGCGGCTCGGAGTACGTCATCGCCCGGCCCAACGACCCCAACACCCCGCAGCCCGAGGCGCTGGTCCCGTTCGTCGTGCCCGACACCAACGTGCAGGGGATCTACCGCACCTGGCTCGGCTCCGGCTTCTTCCGCCCGCGCGACCTGACCCAGCTCTCGACCAACCACAAGATGCGCGCCGTCTACCTACCGGTCTGGGAGTGCCACGGCTACGCGCGCAGCGACTGGACCGCGACGGCCGGCTACAACTACCAGCGCGAGGAGACCTACCAGGACACCGAGAACGGCCAGCCGGTCACCAAGACGCGCACCGTCACCGAGACCGACTGGCGCCCGGCGCAGGGCCACCACGAGGCGCCCTACCCGCGCGAGCTGGTCTCGGGCTCGCGGGGGCTACAGCAGGACTGGGTCGGCAAACTCGGCGACTTCGACTTCGGGCAGTTGCAGAGCTACAACCCGCAGTTCCTGCTCGGGCGCGAGGCCGAGGAGTGCGCGCTCGACCTCACGTCGGCGCTGCAGGTCGCGTATCAGCAGATCGTCCAGCAGGAGGAGAGCGCCTGCGGGTCGCAGGTGCCGGGCGACACCCACCGCGACCTGCGCGTCTCGACCCAGGTCTCCGACCTGGCCGGCCGGCTGCTCTACCTGCCGGTCTGGCTGGCGAGTTTCCAGTACAAGGACAAACTCTACCGCTGCGTCGTCAACGGGCAGACGGGGCACATCAGCGGCGAGGCGCCGGTGAGCAAGGCGCGCGTCGCCCTAGTGGTCGCCGCCGTCGCCGTCGCGATCATCCTGATCGTCTTGCTGATCAAGTTCCTCGGCCGGTAGGACGCCGCCTCAGCGCAGCCAGCCCTTGATGGCGTCGGCGAGCGCCGGCGCGGAGATGCCGTAGCGGTCGTGCAGCATCGGGAGCGCCCCCGCGGCGAGGAACTCGTCGGGCAGCGCGACCTGCCGGAAGCGCGGCGTCACGCCGGCGCGCAGCAGCAGCGCGCC
>DASSSV010000762.1:0-3806 GCA_035708265.1 Thermomicrobiales bacterium
CCCGGCCGAGGCGCGGCGCTTCCTCGACGCGGCCAGGGGGAACCGGCTGGAGGCCCTCTACCGCGTGGCGCTCTCGCTGGGGCTCCGGCAGGGCGAGATCCTCGGGCTCCAATGGGCCGACGTGGACCTCGACGCCGGGACGCTTGCCGTGCGGCGGCAGCTCCAGCGCGTGGACGGCGCCTTCCGCCTCATGGAGCTGAAGACCGCGCAGAGCCGCCGGACGCTGGCGCTGCCCGCCGCGCTCCTGGCGGCCCTCCGCGAGCACCGCCGGCGCCAGCTCGAAGAGCGCCTCTTGGCCGGGGAACGCTGGCGCGGGGCGGCCTGGGATCTCGTGTTCTGCACGCGCTACGGCACGCCGCTCGACGCGCGCAACCTCGTCATCTACTTCAAGGCGCTCCTGACGCGCGCCGGGCTGCCGGACATCCGCTTCCACGACCTGCGGCACTCGTGCATCTCGCTCCTGGCCGCGCAGGGGGTCTCCGACCGCGTGGCGATGGAGATCGCCGGGCACTCGCAGATCAGCCTCACCAAGAACATCTACACCCACGTCTACGACGAGGCGAAGCGGCAGGCGGCCGAGGCGATGGACCGCCTGCTCGGGGATGCCTGAGCGCCGTAAGGGGTAAAGTCAGGGGTAGAACGCCGGAGGGCGGGTGACGGTGATGCCACCCGCCCTCTCATTTTCCTCGCTATTCCTAGCAATTTCGGGGTGAGCCGCGTAGGACTCGAACCTACAACCCGCTGATTAAGAGTCAGCTGCTCTACCAATTGAGCTAGCGGCCCGCGGTGCCCGACGCCGTTGGTCGCCGGCGCCACCCGCCGAGGAGAGTATACCCAGAACGTGGGTGGATGTCCAGGGGCAGATTGTGGGCGTGCGCGCGGAGATCTGCGCGGCGTCGAGGTCGCCGGTGGGTGCGCCGGGCGCGGTGGTATACTGGCTGGGTGTACGTATAGCGCGGCTGAGCGGGGATGCGGTGGAGGGAGGGCGGGCGGATGAACCTCGAACAACTCCTCGACACCTGGCGGGCGTCGCCACGCCACCGGGCCAATATCGCGCACTGGCACACCGTCGAGGCGGTCGAGGCGGAGTACGCGCCGCTGCCGGACGGGCTCGATCCCCGGCTGGCCGAGGTGTTGCGGCGACAGGATCTCGGGCGGCTCTACACGCACCAGGCCGAGGCGTTCGCCAGCGTCGCGGCCGGGCGGCACACGGTCGTCGTGACGCCGACCGCGTCGGGCAAGACCCTCTGCTACACCCTGCCGGTCGTCGACGCGATCCTCGGCGACGAGGCGACGCGCGCGTTGTATCTCTTCCCGACCAAGGCGCTGGCGCAGGACCAGGCCGCCGCGCTCCAGCGCCTCGTCACCGACCTCGGCGTCGACATCAAGAGCCACACCTACGACGGCGATACCCCCGCCGCCGCGCGCAAACTGATCCGCACGGCCGGGCACGTCGTCATCACCAACCCCGACATGCTCCACTCGGGCATCCTGCCCCACCATACCAAGTGGGTACGCCTCTTCGAGTCGCTCCGCTTCGTCGTGCTCGACGAGCTGCACGGCTACCGCGGCGTCTTCGGCTCGCACGTCGCCAACGTGGTGCGCCGCCTGCGCCGGATCTGCCGCTTCTACGGCTCGGAACCGACCTTCATCCTCTGCTCGGCGACGATCGCCAACCCTCAGGAGCTGGCCGAGCGGATGATCGGCGCGCCGGTGGCGCTGGTGGACCGCAACGGCGCGCCGCGCGGGCGCAAGGAGTTCGTCTTCTACAACCCGCCGGTCGTCAACGCCGAGCTCGGCATCCGGCGCAGCTCGGTCCTGGAGGCGGCCGGGCTGGCGGCCGACCTGGCGCGCAACGACGTCCACACGATCGTCTTCGCCCGCGCCCGCACGACCGCGGAGGTTCTGCTGACCTATCTGCGCGAGGCGCTGCCGCGCGGCGCGGCGGACCGCGTGCGCGGTTACCGCGGCGGCTACCTGCCGAACCAGCGCCGCGCGATCGAGGCGGGGCTGCGCGACGGCGCGATCACCGCGGTCGTCAGCACCAACGCGCTCGAACTCGGCGTCGACATCGGCGCGCTCGACGCCTGCGTGATGACCGGCTACCCCGGCACGGTCGCCTCGACCTGGCAGCAGGCCGGTCGCGCCGGGCGGCGCCAGGGCGTCTCGGCGGCGGTGCTGGTCGCGACGTCCAGCCCGCTCGACCAGTTCATCGTCGGCCACCCCGACTACTTCTTCCGCCAGCCGCCCGAGCACGGCCTGATCAACCCCGACAATCTCTTGATTCTCCTCAGCCACCTGAAGTGCGCCGCGTTCGAGCTGCCCTTCGCCGAGGGCGACGACCCGCTCTTCGGCACGGCCGAGGCGGGGACGGTCCTCGGCGCGCTGACCATGCTGGCGGAGGACGGCGTGGTGCAGCGGATCGGCGACACCTGGCACTGGACTGACCAGGCGTACCCGGCCGAGGAGGTCAGCCTGCGCGCGGCGGCGCGCGACAACGTGGTCATCATCGACGAGAGCGACCGCGTCCACCCGCGCGTGATCGGCGAGGTCGACGCCTTCAGCGCGCCGATGCTCGTCCACACCGACGCGATCTACATCCACGAGGGGCAGCAGTACCACGTCGACCGCCTCGACTGGGAGGAGCAGAAAGCCTACGTCCACCCGGTCGCCGTCGACTACTACACCGACGCCGACCTGGCGGTGCGCGTGCAGGTGCTGGAGCAGTTCTCGCCCGACCCGCCCGGCGCGCCGCGCAACCACGGCGAGGTGCTGGTCGGCGCGCTGCCAACGATCTACAAGAAGATCAAGCTGCACACGCACGAGAACGTCGGCTGGGGCGACATCCACCTGCCCGAGCAGCAGATGCACACCGGGGCCTACTGGCTCTGCCTGCCCGGAGCGCTGACCGACCGGATGCGCACGGCGGAGCTGCAGGGCGCGCTGGTCGGACTGGCGAACGTGCTGGTGACGATCGCGCCGCTCTACCTGATGTGCGACCCGCGCGACATCGGCGTCGTCCCGGAGATCAAGTCGCCCTTCACCGGCCGCGCGACGATCACGATCTACGACAAGATCCCGGGCGGGATCGGCTTCAGCCCGAAACTCTACGACCTGCACGAGACCTTGCTGGAGGCGGCGCACGACCTCGTCGCCGCCTGCCCCTGCGCGGCCGGCTGCCCCTCCTGCGTCGGCCCGGCGGTCGAGGCCGGCGAGCGCGGCAAGTACCTGACGCTCGGCATCCTCAGGCTGCTGCTGGGCCGGCGGGTACGTGAGGGCGTGGGAGCGTGAGAGCGTGGAGCGTAGGGCCTAGGGCCATGAAGGTGTGAAGGTGTGGGAGGCTGGGCAACCGGTCGCGGAAGCCGGGCGGGCTGGTGGGTGAATCGGCGCTCGCTTGGCTTACGGCGGCGAGACTTGCCGGCCGGGTCGCCGGCGTGGCGCGGGGCACGCCGGCGACCTTCGCGATGCCGCGGTTGCCCCGAACCGCCAAGCGCCCCCAGCAGGCCCAACCGGCCTTGCGTCGCCCCGCCCGCCCATGCGCCCGCCGATGATCGCGCGTTTCTTCGCGACCGCGCCGCCCGCGGCGCTGCTCGTCGGCCTGGCCGCCCTCGCGGCCGCGCTCTGGGCGCTGGCGGCGGCGGTACCAGGCCGGCTGCGCGGCCCCGCGCGCGGCGCGGCATGGGGCGGCGCGCTGCTGGCCGCCGCGGCGCTGACCTGGTGGGTCGTCGCGCGCAACCGCGCCGGGCTGGCGCTGCCGGCCGGTGCGGTCAGCCCGGCCATCGATGGCTGGCGGGCGGCGCTGACGT
>DASSSV010000763.1:0-15643 GCA_035708265.1 Thermomicrobiales bacterium
GATCGCCAGCGCCGTGCGCAGCGTGTCGCGATACTCGATCCCCATGGCGCCGCCGGTCGTCCGGTCGTGGCCGGGGTCGAGCACGATCACCTTGCCGCGGCGCGGGTTGGCCGCGTCGGGCGCGTCCGGCACGGCGACGGCCGGCAGGCTGGCGACGTCGGGCCGCCGCGCCAGCGCCTCGCGCCCGAGTTGGCCGAGCAGCACTTCGTACGCGGTGCCGGCGTACTCCGGGTGCTCCTCGAAACGCGCGCGCTCGAAGTACTGCACCGTGTACGTCTTGCCGTCGGTCGGGCTGACCTCCGAAAACTCCTCGGTCAGCGGATAGCCGAAGACGGCCAGCCCGCCGTAGGTGGCCCAGTAGTCGCGGAAGACGCCGCGCAGCGTGTGGTTCGTCGCGAGGTAGAGGTCGCAGGCGCCCGCGCAGGCGACCGGCGGCGCGCCGCGCTCCGGGCGGTCGCCGAGCGCCGCCGCGCCGAGGAGGGTCAGTTCGACCTGGTACGCCGGGGGGTTCTCGGGGTGGTACTCGAAGCGGGCACGCTCGAAATACTGGACGAGGAGGCCGCCACTCCGGGGATCGCGCACGGCGGGGCTGAGCGGATAGCCGAAGCGGCGCAGGCCCCCATGCTGCGCCCAGAACTGCGCGAACGCGCCATCGACGGCGAAGCCGGTCTCCGGGAAGGTCAGCGGCGGGGAAGCCGCGGCGCCCCGGTCGAGGGGCAGAAGCCCCACGGCGCGGGCCGGCGCGGCCGGACGCCCGAGGAAGGCGACGAGCAGGGCGACGCCCAGCAGGCACGCGGTCGCGACGCGGCCCGCGCGGCGGCCAGATCTGTTGGCCCGATGCTGCAATTCTCCTCCCCGAATCGCCGCCGACGGACACTCCGGGCGAAATACTACCGGAGAACGCGGTGACGCGCCAATCGGAGGAGGGCCCTCACCCCCATCCCCCTCTCCCAATCCTGGGAGAGGGGGGGCCGCGCCGAGACAGCGTGCTACTCTTCCGGATCTCGGGTTGTGAGAAAGGGAGAAACGCCTGGGTGGAGCTCTCCCCCTCTCCCAGGATTGGGAGAGGGGGTCGGGGGGTGAGGGCGAAGCGCCGGGCCTACAGCCCGGGCATCCCGGCGATGATGCGGGCGACGTGGCGCGCGCCGCGCAGGAACTCGTCCACGACGATGAACTCGTTGGGCGCGTGGGCGTTGCTGTTCGGGCTGCCGATGCCGGAGTTCGCGATTGGCACGCCGAGGTGCTCCACGAAGGGGTACATCGGCCCGGAGCCGCCGCTCATCGGCGCGAGGATCAGCGGCTGGCCGTAGACCTCCCGCGCGGTCGCCGCGACGAGGCGCACGAACGGCGCGTCGGGGTCGGTGCGCGCGGCGCGCTCGCCGCCGAGCTGGGTGATCTCGACATCGCGGAAGCCGCGCTCGTCGAGGTGGCGCCGGAGTTTCACCAGCAGGTCGGCCGGGTCCTGCTCCGGCACGAGCCGGAAATCGACCTTGGCCGACGCCGCGGCCGGCAGGACCGTCTTGGAGCCGGGGCCCTGGTAGCCGCTGGTCAGCCCGGAGATCGTGCAGGTCGGGACGAAGACCGCCTGGCGCCGCAGATCCACGCCGGTGACGCCGCCGAGGAAGCGGTCGAGGCCGAAACTCGCCTTCAGTTGCGCCTCGTCGTCCGGCAACTGCGCCAGCAGTTCGAGGTCGCGCGCCGAGGGCTCGCGGACGTCGTCGTACCACCCGGCGACCTGGATGCGCTCGTCGGGGCCTTTCAGCGAGGCGAGCGCCCAGACGAGGCGCCAGGCGGCGTTGGGGAAGATCGAGCCGCCGAGGCCGGAGTGGGCGTCGTGGTCGAGCGTGCGCACGGAGAGTTCGACGTAGAAGTCGCCGCGCATCCCCAGGTAGGTCGTCGGCCGCCCCTCGTAGTCCACGCCGCCGAACTCCCAGAGGCAGCCGTCGGCGGCGAGGAGGTTGCGGTGCGCGGCGATGAAGGCCGGTAGGTGGGTCGAGCCGATCTCCTCCTCGCCCTCGATGATGAACTTGACCGTGCAGGGCAACTCGCCGTGGACGGCGCGCAGGGCGCGGATCGCGGCGAGGCGCGAGACGATGTGCCCCTTGTCGTCGCCGACGCCGCGCGCGTAGAGGCGGCCGTCGCGGCGGGTCGGCTCGAACGGCGGCGACTCCCACAACTCCAGCGGCTCGGCCGGCTGGACGTCGTAGTGGTTGTAGCAGAGGAGCGTCTTGTCGCTCGCGCCGCGCGCCTCGCCGTAGACGACCGGCGCGCCGCCGGTTGGCAGCACCTCGGCGGTGAAGCCGTCCGCGCGCAGCATCGCCGCGGTCAGTTCGGCGCACTCGGCCATGCCGAGCTGCTGCGCGGCCACGCTCGGCTGGCGGCACAGCCGGGCCAGGTCGTCCAGCGCTTCCTCCAGATGCGCGGCCAGGTAGGTGTCGACCTCGGCGGTCCGGTCCTCGCCGCTCGTCTCGCTGGGCATCGTCGCCTCCTCGGTCGGTTCGCAAGTTCGCAAGTTCGAAGGTTCGAAGGTTCCCCGCGTTGGCGAAGAGATGGTGGATTGCAGACCACAGAACCTGTCAACCTGCGAACCTGCGAACCTGCGAACTCGTCAGTAACTCGTGCGGGAGGGCACGGGGCGCCAGGCGCGCCACAGGTCCACCAGCCGCGTCCAGAATCCTACCAGGAACCCGACGCCGACCGCGAACACACCGCCGAGCGCGTCCACGAAGAAGTGGTTGCCGGTGATGACGACGGCGCAGAGCATCAGGAGCGGTAGCAGGACCCCGGCCAGGCGCAGGAGCCAGTTGCGCCCCAGCCAGAAGAGCCCGATCCCGACCAGCAACGCCCAGCCGACGTGCAGGCTCGGCATCGCGGCGTAGGGGTTGTAGAAGAGGCGGATGGTGTGCATCTCGTAGGAGATGGCGCTGTAGACGGCGAGGGTATCGACGAAGCCGTACTCCGGCAGCAGGCGCGGCGGCGCGACCGGGAAGATGGTGTAGACGATCAGCGCGCAGGCCGCCGAGACGAGGAAGGCGTTGCGGAACGGCGCGTACCACGCCTGGCGCCGCCAGTAGAGCCAGACGGCGAAGGCGACCAGCACCGGCAGGTGGAGGTAGGTGTAGACCCAGTCGGCCAGGTGGATCGCGAGGTGGCTATGCAAGGCCCACGCCTGGATCGCCGGCTCGCGGAAGAGGCCGAAGCGCTGCTCCAGCGCGATCAGGCTGTGCACGTCGGCGACGGCGTCGTCGTCGCGACCGATCGCCACGCCGCGCGTGAGGTAGTAGAGGACCATCACGCCGACGATCAGCAAGACCTCGCTGATGGCCCGCTTCAGGGAGAGTGCCGGGGCCTCGTAGGCTTCCTGCTCCACAGGTCCTCCAGTCCTCGTCGACCGCTCGCCCCGCGGCGCGGGTCGGGCGCACCGGCGCGCCCGCGCGGCTCGCCTCCATCCTGAGGGCGCTGCGCCACCAGTATATGTCGGAAGTGTGGCGAAGTTGTGAACGGGGCGGCCCTCACCCCCCACCCCCCTCTCTCAGGATTGGGAGAGGGGGAGCCGCACAGGAGCGGGGTGCCGCTCTTCCAGATCTCCGAGCGGGTGAACGGCCAGGTCTCGGGTTGGGCGAACGGTGGGGAGGTACCGGCCCCACCCGCCCGGCCGGCTCGCTGCAAGAGCAGCGCGGTGTCGCCCCGGGTTCTCCCCCCTCTCCCAGCATTGGGAGAGGGGGATGGGGGGTGAGGGCCCACCCGCCCGCGCGGTATCATGTACGCGGTGTGCGCCGCGCGGGGGGCATCGCGGAGGCCGCATGGGGAGGCGCGCGACAATCGCCGCGATCGGGGTGCTGCTCCTGCTGTCGCTCTTCGCGCAGGGCTGCCTCCGCGCGTCCCCGCCGGCCTCGCCCACGCCGGCGCCGGCCACGCCCACCGCCAGCCCGACGGCCGCGGCGACGCCCCCGCCGACCCCGCCGGCCTCGCCGGTCGCGGCCGCGCCGACCCCAACCGCGACGGCCACGTCGACGCCGGGCGCCACCCCGACGCAAATCCCGCCGACCCCGACGCCGACCGAGCCGCGCCTGGGCATCAACCCGCCGGCCTCGCCCGCCGTCGGCGGCCGCGCCACCCCGACGTCGACGCCCCTGCCGCCACCCGACCGCACGGTGGCGATCGCGCAGGTCGCCGGCCGGCCGGCCGCGCTCCTCGGCCAGACGGTCAGCGCGACCGGGGTGGTGACGGCCGATTTTCGGGCCGCGCCCGCCCAGGGCTTCTTCGTGCAGGACCCGACCGGCGACGGCGACGACGCGACGCCGGAGGGCATCTTCGTCTACCAGGGCGGGCACGACCTCCCCGACGTCAAGGTCGGCGACAGCGTGACGGTCGTCGGCGTCGTGCGCACCGTCAACGGCCGCGCGGAACTCGACGTCAGCCAGCCGGCCACGGCGGTCACGGTGAACTCGTCGGGGAACCCGCTGCCCCGGCCGGTCGAACTGCAGCCGCCGCGGGACGACCGGGCCGCCGCGGCCTACTTCGCCGGGCTGGCCGGGATGCTCGTCACCGTCCCGCGCGGGGTCGTCGTCGGCCCGACCGACCGCCTCGGCCAATTCACGGTCGTGCGCGCGGACGCCGACATCGCGCGGGTCTTCCAGGGCGACCCGGACGGGACCGGCGAGCGGATCGCCGTCGGCGCGGCGGGCGGCCCCGGCGCGCGCTACGACCTGGCGGTCGGCGACCAGGTGCTCGGGCTGATCGGCCCGCTCGATGCGACCTTCGGCCGGTACACGCTGGAGCAATTGCCCGACGCGAGGCTGCTCGTCGTGCCCGGCAAGCGCGAGGCGCCCGCGGTCGCGCCGGCCGCGGCCGGCGAATTCACCGTCGCATCGTTCAACCTCGCGGCCTTCTTCGACCCCTCCGCGCCGCCCGGCAACCTGCAGCCGTGCGACGTGGCCCCGAGCGGCGCGCCGTGCCAGGAGCCGGCGACGCCGGCCGACTTCCAGCGCCGGCTGGCCAAGGCATCCCTCGCGATCCGCGACGCGCTCGGTGCGCCCGCGCTGGTGGCGGTGCAGGAGGTGGAAAACCTCGACGTGCTGAAGGCGCTGGCCGCGCAGCCCGCGCTCGCCCCGTTCGGCTACGGCGCGATCCTGCTGGAGGGGGGCGACCCGAGCGGCGGCAGCGTCGGCCTGCTCTACCGCCAGGCGGGCGTGACGGTGCGGAGCGCGGTGCAGGAGAACACCTGCACGACGGCGGACTACGGCTTCACCGGCGCGGACGCGCGGTGCAGCACGCGCGGCAACGCCGTCCTCGACGGCCACGCGCTCGCCGCGCGCCCGCCGCTGGTCGTCACGCTCGACGTGCATGGCGGGGGCGCGACCCGCGCGCTGACGCTGATCGTCGTCCACTTCAAGTCGCCGGACGGCGGCGACCCCACCGGCCAGGGCTTCGCCGGGCGGCGCACGGCCGAGGCGCAGTTCGTGGCCGGCCTCGTCAACCGGGTCCTCGCGCAGGACGCCGGCGCGTCGGTGATCGTCCTCGGCGACCTCAACGACACGATCGGGTCCGACCCGCTGCGCGTGCTGACGACGGTGGCGCCGCTGCGCGAACTGGCGCTCGACGTGCCGGTGGCGGAGCGCTACTCGGCCATCGAGGACGGCGCGTCGGCGGTCCTCGACCACATCCTGGTGACGCCGAACCTCGTCGGAGCGCTGGTGGACGTCGCCTACGCCCACTTCGACGCCGACTACCCCGCCAGCCGCGCCGGCGACACGACTTACTTCCGCGTCTCCGACCACGACCCGCCGGTCGCCCGCTTCCGCCTCGCCCCCTAAGGAGGCGGCAGGCAGCAGACGGCAGACGGCAGCAGGAGTTGACAGTTGATAGTTGATGGTTAGTAGTGGCGTGTGAGCGGCACCACTAGCAACTACCAACGATCAACTCGCCCTCCTGACATCGGGGAGCACGATGCGGCGGCGGCCATCTGGCCGCCGCCGCGATCGAGAGGGAATGGGGAGGGAAGGAATTAGCTACGTGCTCGGCGTCGCGGGGGTCGTCGGGCCGGTCCACGGGCCGCGCGGGCCGTGGTTGCCGCCCCGCGGGCCCGTCGGGCCGAACGGGAAGCCGCGCCCGCCCAACTGCGCCGTGTAGATCTGGTCGAAGTTCTGCTTGAACTGGTTGACGATCGTCGTCGCCTGGTCCTGGCTGACGCCCTTGCTCGTCAGGTCCTGCTGGAGCGCGGCGACCAGCGCGTTCTCGAGGCCGTCCTTGGTCAGCGACGGGTTGTTCTGCGCGGTCAGCACCGCCTGGAGCGAGCCTTTCTGCTGCAACTGCTGCGTGAACTGGTCGCGCGTCAGGCCCAGGTACTTCGCGGCCGCGTCGACCAACTGGCCCATCATCATCATCGGGTTGCGGCCGGCGCCGGGGGCCGCCTGCGGCCCCTTGCCCGGGATCGCCATCATGCAGGGGAAGTCGCCGTTGTTGATGCGGTTCTTCAGGTTGGTGGCCTGGTCGGCGCTGATCTTGCCGTCCTGCTGCGCCTGATCGACCTCCTGCAGCGCGGTCTTCTTGATCGCGTCCTGCAGCGTGGCCTCGGGGACGTTCAGGTTGGCGGCGAGTTTGCTCTCGAAGTCGCTCGCCATGCAGCCCTGCGTGGCCGTCTTCGGGTTCGTGGCCGGCGTGCCGGCGGGCTTCGCCGCGGGCGAGGCTGCCGGCGGCGCGGCCGACGCCTGGAGCGCGCCCCCGGCGCTCACCGCGACCGCCGCGACGAGCAGCGTCAGCAGCATCGCCCCGAGGCCGAAGAGGAGCCGTTTGCGTAAGGGTGTCATCGCGTCGTACCTCCCGGATGGGCCGGCCCGGCGCGCGCCGGGCCGGCTCTATGGCGGCGGAGGCGGCCGCGGCGGACGATGATGCCGGGTGTGAGTGGCCGCGGCCCGCCTCCGTGTCTGTTGCCCAGTCTAGTAGGGGCCTATGAAGAGAGCATCAAGATTGTGTGGCGAGATTGTGTCGGCGGCCCCTACGAGGCGTCGGACGCCGCGGCGGCCTCGCCGCCGGGCAGCGCCGCGAGGCGGCTGCGGACGCCGGTGAACTGCTCGCGCATCGCGGCGACCGCGGCAGCGGCGTCGCCCGCGCGCACGGCGTCGAGGATGTCGCGGTGCCAGCGGGCGTTGGTGCTCGGGAGGTACTCGCCGGGGGGGAGACCGGCCTCGACGGCGTGCTGCACGTCCCAGAAGGTCAGCAGCAGCAGCGTCATCAGGTGGTTGTCGAGCGGCGCGTAGAGCGCGTCGTGGAAGTCGCGGTCGGCCTCCAGATTGAACGCGCCCCCGCCGGCGTCCGCCTCCATCCGCCGCACGGCGTCCTCCAGGCGGGCCAGGTCCTCGGGGGCGTGCCGCCCGGCGACCCGCCTGACCAGTTCCGCCTCGAGGATCTCGCGCAGGTCCAGCAGCTCGCCGAAGGTGCGCGTGTCGCGCGCGAGGCCCTGGCGCAGGTTGAAGGCCACACCGGCGATCAGCGGGGCGAAGGACGCCTCCCCGACGAAGGTGCCGAGGCCGTGGCGCGTCTCGATCACCCCGACCGTCTCCAGCGCCTTCATCGCCTCCCTGAGCGAGTTCCGGCTGATGCCGAGGCCGCGCGCCAGCACGAGCTCCGCCGGCAGGGGATCGCCGGGGCCGAGATTGTTCTGCAGGATGTACTCTTTGATGCGCTCCTGGGCCGCGCGGAAGATCGCCTCCGTGCGGAGCGAGGGGAGCGCGGGCGGCGAGTCCGATGGGCTGGTCATCTTGCGCTTGCCGTCCCTTCCGGGTAGAATACCGGCACGTCGGTTGTAGGACATCCTATTCCTCGCGCGGGCCGGTTGTCAAATAGCGGGACGGCGAACAGCGGTGGGGCCAACCCCCGCACCGACGTCCCGAACGGGGGCGGGGCGCATGAGGCTGGCGACCTACGAGCACGCGGGCGCGGTCTACCACGGCGCGCTCGACGGCGAGGCCGGGGCCGAGACGGTCCGCGAGATCGGCCGCGGCGACCTGCTGACGCTCTTCGAGTCGGGCGACGGCTGGCTGGCGCGGGCGCGCGCGGCCGAGGGCCGGGCGCGACCCCGGCCGCTGGCGGACGTCCGGTTGCGCGCGCCGATCCGGCGCCCGCCGAAGCTCCTCGCGCTCGCCGGCAACTACCAGGAGCACGTCCGCGAGGGCGGCGTCGCGCCGGTGGACAAGTCCCGCGCCACGCCGCTGCTCTTCCTGAAGCCATCCTCCGCGATCATCGCGACCGGCGAGGCGGTGACGATCCCCTCGATCTCCAGCGCGGTCGATTACGAACTCGAACTCGGCGTCGTGATCGGCAAGACCTGCAAGAACGTCGCTGCGGCCGACGCGCTCGGCGTCGTGGCCGGCTACCTCGTCGTCAACGACATCTCGGCGCGGACGGTCGATTGGGGCGCCGAGCGCGAGATGACCGAGCGGATCGGCTACTTCGACTGGCTCAACGGCAAGTGGCCCGACACCTTCGCGCCGCTGGGCCCGTTCGTCCGCACCGCCGACGAGGTCCCCGACCCGCAGCGGCTGGCGATGCGGCTGACGGTGAACGGCGAGGTGCGCCAGGACGCCTCCACCGCCGACATGATCTTCACCGTCGCCGAGACGATCGCCTTCTGCTCGCACTTCCTGACGCTCGAACCGGGCGACATCATCGAGACCGGCACCCCCTCCGGCGTCGGCGCGACGACCGGCACCTATCTCCGGCCCGGCGACCGCATCGAGGCGTGGATCGAGGGCCTGGGCACGCTGGTGACGGAAGTGGGAAGTGAGAAGTGAGAAGTGAGAAATGGTGAGGGGGGAGGAGAGAGGCGGGCGGATGGCTTTTCTCAATTCTCACCTCTCAATTCTCACTTCCGTCGCGGAGCGACGATGACGACGATCGGCCTGATCGGGGCGGGCGGCATCGCGCGGGACCACGTCGCGGCCTACGCGCGCATCCCCGGAGTGCGCGTCGGGTGGGTCGCGGACGTCGCGTCGGAGCGGGCCCGCGACCTCGCCGCGCTGGCCGGCGCCGAGTGGACGGCGGACCCCGAGGCGGTGCTCGCCGCGCCGGACGTGGACGCGGTCGACATCTGCACGCCGAGCGCGAGTCACGCGGCGCTGACGATCGCGGCGGCAGCGCGCGGCAAGCACGTCCACGTCGAGAAGCCGGCCGCGCTCGCCCTGGCCGACTTCGACGCGATGGTCGCCGCGGCGCGCGAGCACGGCGTCTCGCTGATGGTCGGGCAGACGGCGCGCTTCCAGCCGGTCCACCGGGAGATCCGGCGCGCGCTCGACGAGGGCGCGATCGGCCGGCTGCGCTACCTGCACGTCCTCTGGTACGTCGGGCACGTCTGGGCAGGCGGCTGGCGCGCCTGGCAGCTCGACCCGGCGCGCTCGGGCGGCCACCCGCTGCACAACGGCATCCACGCGCTCGACCTGGCGGTCTGGCTCCTCGGCCGGGAGCCGGCGCGCGTCTTCGCCCGCGGCTACCGCACCTTCGCGCCGGACATGGGCATCCCCGACGGCTTCCACATCACCGTCAAATTCGACGACGGCAGCCTGGCACTCCTCGACATCTCCTACGCGCTCCGCGCCCGCGGCGACGCCCTGCGGCGGGTGCTGGCGGTCGGCGAGGCGGGGAGCCTGAGCCACTCGACCGAGGAGGACCCGGCGCTCTACAGCGACGCCGCGCCGTCCCCCTCGCCGGCCTACGACGACGCGCTCCACGCGCAACTGGCGCACTGGGTCGCGACGCTGCGCGGCGAAGCGGAGCCGCTGGTGCGCAACGAGCAGGTGCGCGCGGCGCTCGCGGCGGCGCTGGCGGCGCAGCGGTCGCTGGAGACCGGCGCCGCGGTCGCGCCGGGGGAGGTGGGCGATGCCTGAGCCGGGGCCGCTCGGCCTGCTGGTCCTCAGCGGCGTCCGCCACGCCGCCAGTTACCTGCCGATCTTCGCGGCGCGGCCCGACGTCGCCCTCCGCGCGCTCTGCGAGGAGGCCGACGCGCCGGACTGGGCGCGCCGCGACACCCGCGCGCTGGCCGACCGCTACGGCGTCCCCTGCCTGACCGACCCCGAGGCGGCGCTGGCGCGCGACGACGTCGACCTCGTCCTGGTCTGCTCGGAGCCGACCCGGCACGCGCGGCTGGCGGCGCTGGCGCTCGCCGCGGGCAAGCATGTCCTGGTGGACAAGCCAATGGCGACGACGCTGGAGGAGGCCGAGTTGCTCGTCGCCGCGGCGGACGGCGCGCCGGGCAAACTCACCGTCGTCCACCGGCTCTTCAACCCGGCGATCCAGCGGGCGCGGCGGCTGCTGGACGCCGGGCACATCGGGCTGGTCCGCGCGGCGGACGCCGAGTTCCTGGCGAACGGCGTCTTCTTCGGCACCTCGGTCGAGCGCCCGGAGTTCGTCGCCAACCCGGCGCTCTCCGGCGGCGGCGAACTGCTCAACTTCAGCGTCTACCCGGTCGACTACCTGCGCTACCTCACCGGCGCGGAGGTGGCGGAGGTCTTCGCCGAGGCCGGGACCTTCTTCTTCGACGCGCACCGCCAGTTCGGCGTGGAGGATCTGGGCCTCCTCTCGCTGGCGCTGGAGCCCGGCATCGTCGCGACGCTGACCGTCGGGCGGGTGCCCTACGCGCCGACGCCGGGGACCGGCGCCTCGACGCTGCGGCTGATCGGCTCGCACGGCCACCTCACGGTGGACGAGAACCGGCCCGAACTGGCGATCTGGAGCACCGTCACCGAGCGGCGCGGCCGGACGATCGGCGGCGAGGCCGTGCAGCAGACGGTCGGGGCCGAGATCGCGGCCTTCCTCGACGACATCCGGGCGGGGCGCGACCCGCTCTACGGCCTCGCCGACGGCTGGGCCGCCGTCGCGACGATCGCCGCCGCCTACACATCGCTCGCCACCGGCCAGCCCGCGCGGGTCCGGCCGTTTCCCGGAGTCGGCAGTCGGCAGTCGGCAGTGACGACTCCAGTACAGCGACACGGTAGGCGATAGGAAGCCGGTACTTCCGACTCCCGACTGCCGACTGCCGACTACGCAAGGAGGTACGTGATGCAACCCGAGCGCACGCAGCAAGCCTTCACCCGCCGCGCATTTCTGGCGGGGCTCGCCGTCGCGGCCGGCGGCGCCCTCCTGGCGGCCTGCGGCGGGGCCGCCGCGACGAACACGCCCGCCGCGGCGCCGACCACCGCGCCGACGGCCGCGAGCGGCGCGGCCACCAGCGCGCCGACCCCGGCGGCGACGACCGCCCCGACGACCGCGGCCACGACCGCGGCGGGCGCCGCCTCGCCGGCCGCGACGAAGGCCGCCTCGGCCGCGGCCTCGCCCTCCGCCGCGGCGGCGAGCCCGGCCGCCAGCGGGCCCGGCGGGGGCGGCGGGACGATGACCGGCGGCTTCGACGTGGGGCCGGGCGGCAACCCGCAGGGCTTCAACGTGATCACCGCGGGCGCCGGCTACATGTGGATGGAGAAATACTTCTCCAAACTGCTGGAGTACGACGTCAAGTTCACCAAACTCCAGGGCGAGAACGCCGAGTCGTGGGAGGTCGCGCCCGACGCCAAGAAGGTCACCTTCCACCTGCGCCAGGGGATCACCTGGCACGACGGCCAGCCCTTCACCTCGGACGACGCGAAGTTCTCGATCGAGCTCTTCCAGAACCCCGACAGCGCCAGCCCCTACCGGCCGAAGTTCGTCGACATCTCGTCGATCGACACGCCCGACCCGAACACGCTCGTCGTCAACCTGAGCAAGCCGAACGTGGCGATCCTCGACGCGCTGACCTACGTCTTCATGCTGCCGAAGCACGCCATCGGCAACATCGCGCCGAAGGACCTGGTCAAGCACCAGTGGTGGCAGACCAACCCGATCGGCACCGGGCCGTTCAAGTGGAGCAAGTACGTCACCGACCAGTACGTCGAGCTGGCGCCGAACCCGAAGTACTGGCGGGGCGCGCCGAAACTGGACAAACTGATCAACCGCTACTTCAAGGAGGCGGGCAGTTCGCTGATCGCCCTGCAGAAGGGCGAGATCCAGTTCACCTACGTCACGCTGGACGAGTCGCAGGTCGCCGCGAAGGACGCCAACCTCACGGTGATCCCCGGCCCGTCGCAGGTGGTCAACTACCTGCAATTCAACCTGAAGGACAAGCGCTTCCAGGACGTGCGGGTGCGGCAGGCGTTCATGTACGCGATCGACCGCAAGGCGATCGTGGACCAGCTCTTCAAGGGCGCGGCGGTGGTCGTGCAATGCCCGTTCAACCAGCAGGCGCTGCTCCCGGACGGGCTCAACGACTACAAGGCGGACCCGAACAAGGCCAAGCAGCTCCTGCAGGCCGCCAATTGGGACTCGATCAAGGGCGACCCGATCGAGGTGCTGACCTACTACGCCGACCAGCTCTCGCAGGACGTCCTGGTCACGATGCAGCAGCAGCTCTCCGACGTCGGGATCAGCATCAAGATCCGCGCGGTGGACGTGCCGACCTTCAACAGCCTGCGCAACGGCACCTGGTCGATGTACTACGCGGGCGCGGCCAACGGCGTCGACCCGGACGTGACCAGCATCTACTTCGTGTCCGACGCCACGCCGCCGGCGGGCGGGAACTACGGCTACTACAGCAACCCGCAGGTCGACAAGGACTACGCGGCGGGGCGCGCGGAGACCGACCAGACCAAGCGCAACGCGGACTACCAGGACGTCTCCAAGATTCTCAACCAGGACGTGCCCTGGGCCTTCATGTGGGTCACGACGCGCTTCGGCGCGGTCTCCAAGAAGGTGCAGAACTTCCTCTACACGCCGTCCGCCGGCAGCGGCCGGTACTACGACCAGGCCGAGAAGTGGACAGTGTCGTGACGGCGTGAGCCGTAGGGCGTGGGGCGTGGGCCGTAGAGCGTAACCGTGCGAGAATACTCGCGCGCTCACGGCCCACGGCCGATAGCCAACGGCCCACGAGGGTACCAACATGGGACGCTACATCCAGCGCCGCCTGCTCATCAGCATCCCGATCCTGATCGCGATCACCGCGATCATCTTCGCGCTGCTGCAACTGACGCCGGGCGACCCGCTCGACGCCTACCTGCAGCCCGACCAGGTCCTCACGGCGGAACAGCGGGCGGCGCTGCGGCACGAGCTGGGGCTGGATCGCCCCGCGCCGGTGCGCTATCTCTTCTGGCTGCGCGAGGTCGCGCGGGGCGACCTCGGCTACCGCATCAAGGACGGCCAGCCGGTCGCGCGCGCGATCGCCCAGCGGCTCGGCCCGACGCTGATGCTGATGGGCACCGGCTTGCTGATCGCCGTCGTCGTCGGCATCACCCTCGGCGTCATCTCGTCGGTCCGGCAGTACTCGATCCTCGACTTCGTCCTGACCGTCTTCGCCTTCCTCGGCATCTCGCTCCCGGCCTTCTTCGCCGGCCTCCTGGGCCTCTACATCTTCGCGCTCAAACTCGGCTGGTTCCCGGCCGGCGGCTTCTCAACGCCGGGGGCGCCCTTCTCCGTCTGGGACCGCGTCCACCACCTGCTGCTGCCGGCGATCCTCCTCTCCCTCTTCAACATCGGCTACTTCATGCGCTACACCCGCGCGGCGATGCTGGAGGTGCTGGGGCAGGACTTCGTGCGCACGGCGCGGGCGAAGGGGCTCGGCGAGCGCGTGGTCGTCGGCAGCCACGCGCTGCGCAACGCCCTCCTGCCGGTCGTCACGATCATCGGCGCGAGCGTGCCCGGCCTGATCGGCGGCGCGGTCTTCATCGAGTCGATCTTCTCCTGGCCGGGCATGGGCAGCCTCTACCTCGACGGGATCGACGGGCGCGACTACCCGCTGATCATGGGCCTGACCTTCATCCTGGCGATCGTGATCCTGCTGGCGAACCTGCTGACCGACCTGGCCTACGCCGCGATCGACCCGAGGATTCGCTATGGATAAGCACGCGCTCGACGCCCGGGCTACCGAGATGGCCGCCGCCGAGACGCCGGGGAAGGGCGCAGCGCCGGCCGCGGCCACCCCGCTCCGCGGGCGGACGCGGGTGGAGTCGCCGACGCGCCGGGCGCTGCGGCGCTTCCGCCGGCACAAACTGGCGGTCGTCGGCATGGTCATCCTGGGGCTCTTCATCCTGCTGGCGGCCTTCGCGCCGGTGGTGGCGCGGGTCGATCCGAACCGGGTGGACCTGCTGGCGCGCAACCTCGGGCCGACGGCGAAGCACTGGTTCGGCACCGACCGCACCGGGCGCGACACCTTCGCGCGCACGCTCTACGCCGGGCGCGTCTCGCTCGTCATCGGCTTCGCCGCGGCGGCGATCTCGATCGTCATCGGCGGGACGCTCGGCGCGATCTCCGGCTACTTCGGCCGCTGGGTCGACAGCCTGGTCATGCGCTTCACCGACATCGTCATGACCTTCCCCGCGATCGTCATCCTGCTGACCGTCGCGGCGCTGGTCGGGCCGGGCGTGCGCAATACGCTCATCATCATCGGCCTCTTGAACTGGCCGGTGCCCTGCCGGCTGGTGCGCGCCAAGTTCCTCGCGCTGCGGGACCAGGAGTTCGTGCAGGCGGCGCGCGCGATCGGCTGCACGCCTTTCCGCACGATCACGGTCCACGCCTTCCCCAACACGGTCGACGTGCTGGTCGTCTACGCCAGTTTCGGCATCGTCAACGCGATCCTGCTGGAAGCGGGCCTCTCCTTCCTCGGCCTCGGCGTGCAGCCGCCGACCGCGAGCTGGGGCAACATGATCAACGTGGCGCGCAACATCGACGTGCTCCAGAACTACCCCTGGCAGTGGGTGCCGGCCGGCGTCGCGATCGTCCTGACCGTGCTGGCGACGAACTTCATCGGCGACGGCGTGCGCGACGCGCTCGACCCGCGCATGCAACTCTGAAGTGACGAGTGACGAGTGACGAGGAGACGCGGGAGTTCTCGATGGGGCAGCCCGCGTGGTGGGGGGAGCGGCGGGCGGGGGAGGTCGCGTCGGTGCGGCTCGGCGCGGGCGACGTCGCCGTGACGGGGTACGTCGCGGCCGGGCGGCGGGACGGGCCGCTGCTGGTCGCGCTGGCCGGCATCCACGGCGACGAGTACGAGGGGCCGGTCGCGCTGGCCGAACTGCTCGCCGGGCTGAGGGAGGATGGGCTGGCCGATCTCGCCGGGACGCTCCTCGTCGTGCCGGTGGCGAACTCGCCCGCCTTCGCGGCCGGCACGCGGACCAGCCCGCGCGACGGCGCGAACCTCGCGCGCTGCTTCCCCGGCCGTCAGGACGGCGCGCCGAGCGAGCGCCTGGCCCACCTGCTGACGACCGAAGCCATCGCCCCGGCCGACGCGCTGTTCGACCTGCACAGCGGCGGCGTCGCCTACGAGATGGCCCTATTGGCCGGCTACTGCGCGGTCGGCGGCGCGGCCGGCGACCGCTCGCGGGCGCTGGCGGAGGCGTTCGGCGCGCCGGTCCTCTGGGAGCACCCCGAGATCGCGCCGGGGCGGACCCTCTCAGCGGCGCTCGACCGCGGCATCCCCTGCCTCTACACTGAGGCGGGCGGGGGCGGCGGCGCGCCGGAGGCGACCGTACGTTGTTATGTCGAGGGCGTGCGGCGGGTGATGGCCGCGCTCGGCCTGCTGCCGGGCGGCGCGCCGGCCCCCCGGCACCGCCAGCGCTGGCTCGGCGCCGGC
>DASSSV010000764.1:0-13604 GCA_035708265.1 Thermomicrobiales bacterium
CACCACACGCCGGTGCTGCGCGCCAAGCGGCGGGGGCTGCTGCGCAACGTGTGCGTGGCCTTGGGCAACTCGGGCGACCCGGCCGCGATCGGGCCGCTCACCGGCGCCCTGGCCGACGCCGAGCCGCTGGTCCGCGGGCACGCCGCCTGGGCCCTCGGGCGCCTCGGCGGGCCCGCGGCGCGCGACCACCTGCGCGCCGCGGCGGCGCGCGAGACGGACGCCTGGGTCGGCGCGGAGATCGCGCTGGCGCTGGCGGAATGCGGCGACGGGCGCGACGGCGGCGCCCGGGCCGCGGGAGAGGATGATGCGGACGACGGCCGCGGCGTTTGACTTCGCGCTGCCGGCGGGGCGCATCGCGCAGCGCCCGCGCCCGCCCGAGGAGCAACGGCTGCTCACCTACGAGCGGGACACCGGGACGATCGGACACCGCCGGTTCGCCGAGCTGCCGGCGCTGCTGCGCCCCGGCGACCTGGTGGTGGTCAACGACTCGAAGGTGATCCCCGCCCAGCTCGGCCGCCACGACGGGACGCACATCCTGGTGCTGGACCCGGCGGCGGGCGGCTTCGCGGGCCTCCGCGCCATCTGCCCGACCCGACCCGCCGTGGGCGACCGGCTGGGGCTGCCGGGCGCGACTTTCGTCGTCACCGGGCGGGAGCCGGAAGGCGATGTTTGCGTCGGCGACCTCATCCCGGACGAGCCCGCGCCGAGCCTCGCCGCGTTCCTCGACGCCCACGGCTCGCCGCCGCTTCCCCCCTACGTGCGGCGGGAGCCGGACGCGCGGGACGCGCGCGACTACCAGACGATGTTCGCGGTCGCGCCCGGCTCGATCGCGGCCCCGACGGCCGGCCTCCATTTCCACCCCGCGCTCGTCGCCGCGCTCGGGGCGCGCGGCGTGCGGGTGGCGACGATCACGCTCCACGTCGGCTACGGCACCTTCCGCCAGTTCACCGCACCCTACGTGGACGAGCACCGCATGGACGCCGAGCCCTACTGGGTGCCGGCGGCGACCGCCGACGCGATCTGGGAGGCGCTGCGGGACGGCCGTCGGGTCGTCGGCGTGGGGACGACGGTCACCCGGACGCTGGAGAGCGTCGCGCCGGCCCTGCGCGGCGCGCGCCCGCCGGGCGACCTCGCCGGCGCGGCGACGCTCTTCATCTACCCGCCCTACCACTTCCGGGTCCTCGGCGGCCTCATCACTAACTTCCACTACCCGCGGACGCCGGTGTTGAGCCTCACCGCGGCCTTCTGCGGCGGCGTCGACGCCCTGCGACGGATCTACGACGAAGCGCTCACCCGCGACTACGCCTTCTACTCCTACGGCGACGCGATGCTGGCCCTCTGAGCGGCCGGCGCGTCACCCGGGGAATCTTCCTGGTTCGCTAGTGCGCGCCACCCCATTCGCCGGCGTGGCGGTCGCGCCCGCGCCGCCCGCGCCACCTCAACCAGTTAACCCACATATGCACGGATCCTCCCTGCGTCCCCCGCCTGGCCGCGGGCGCATATCGCCGCCTGTAAGCGCCCCGACGGGTTGGGGCGTCGTCGCCGATGGCCTGGTAAAGCTGGTGCGCGCCGGGTGGACGTGGGCAGATTTGCCGCCCGGCGCGCGGAGGGTGGGCGCTCAGGCCCGCTGCACCCGTGCAGCGGCCGCCGCGCCGACGCCGAGCAGGTAGCCGCCGTAGGCGATGAGCTGCAGCAGCGAGGGCTTCGCGGTGTAGCCGACCGGCGCCGAGAGGACCGCGCCGACCCCGGTCTTGTCCGGCAGGAGCCCGCCGGTGTTCCAGACGCGCTCGACCAGCGGCGGCAGCAGGTTGACCTCCTCGAACTCGTGGACGGCGTAGCGCAGGGTCGCCGCGCCGAAGACGTCGAGCAGCACGCTGGTGACGCGGAAGTAGGTCCGCAGGTCCAGGCGCACCCCGACGCGGCCGCGCGCCTTGACAGGGCGGCGCGGGTGCGGTGTACTCGGCGCGATCCGGGTAGCGGGGAGGGGAGGGGGCGCCGGTGGGCCGCCGTCGTCGCGCCGTAGCCCCCGACCTCCGGGCGGATGTCGCCGGCCCGGCCTCGCGGGACGACGGGCCACGCGCGCGGCACCGCGAGCGCCGGCGCGACCGACCCGCTGGCCCGCGCGCCGGCGGACGGTGCGGTCCCCGGGGCCGGGGCTGCGGGGACGCGTACCCGACCGTCGCGCGGCGCGCGGGCGGCGGGGGGCGGCGCCTCGCCGCCCGGGCGCGGGCAGCAGGAGGGCGGCGATGGCGACCGACGAGCCGACCGGCGCGCACGGGGCAGCGGAGGCGCGGCCCGCGTACGGCTCGCCGGCGCACCTGCGGGCCGCCCGCGCGCACGTCAACAGCGTCCTGCACCGCGCGCGGGCCCGGCAGCGCGCCGCGGTGGCGGCGCCCACCCCGCAGGACACGCTGGTGTATCTGCGCGACTACCTCGCCGCGCTGCCGCCCCGGCGCCGCGAGCGCCTGGAGCGCGACCTGATCCTGCTCGCCCTGGCCGGGCATCTCGGGCGCGCGCGTCGGGAGTGAGGTGGCGTGCTGCCGGCGCTCGACGTCGCCGGTGCCCGCCGCCTCGGCCGCGCCCGCGCGGACGCCTGGTCGCGCCGGTGCGGCCACGAGGGCGACTCGCGGCCGCCGGAGAAGGCCGAACGCAGGGGCACCGCCGCGGCGGGCACCGTGGTCGCGCCCCACCGCGCGGGGCGGCAGGCGGCCACGACGGGCCGAGAGGGCCGTCGCCCGGGACGCGCCGGCGCCGGCCGGGCGCCTCCCGGGCCCGGCCGATCAGCGCCTGCGCGCGCCGGCGGCGCGGGCGGCCGGCCGGGCACGCCGGCCCCGCCCGGCCCGCGGCGGCGGGCGACATATCGCAGGAGGCCGGCGCGCCTGGAACTGCCGGAGGCGGCGCTGATCGAGACGGTGCGCCGGCGCTACCGCGCCGCGGAGTGAGGCGCGCCGGGGGTGGGCCATGCCGCCCGAAGCCCTGGTGCTGCTCGTCGTGGCGATCTAGCGGAGCGGCCGGCCATGGTGAGCCGCGCTGCACGGCCGGGAGGGAGCGATACTGGCGACGCTGGTCCGCGCGCGCGCCGCCGGCGCGGCTGGGCGCAGTTCGCGCTCGCGCTCCAGGCGGGCCTGGACACACGCACGGTCAGCGGCATCGAGCCCGACCGGGGCCGCCGCCTGACGCCCCGCACGCTGGCGCCGCTCGCCGCGGCGCTGGGGCTGCCGCCGCAGGAGCTGGAGCGAGCCGCCGACCGGGACGCGGGGGACGCGGGGCGCGGCAGGCGTGGGGCCGGCCCGGCCGGCTGGCCCGCCAGCCCATGCACGGACACGCGGCCGGGGGACCGCGCGGCCGGGCGCGCTCAGCGCACCAGATCGGGGCGGCGAGCGCCCAAGGCGCGTCGCACAGGCCGGCCAACGCCCCGTGCTCGGAGGGCAGGACCACCAGGCCCCTGCGGTCGTGGTCCAGCCGCCGCGCTCGGCCAGGTACTCGATGGGCTGCCCGACCGTCGGCGCGTGCCACAGGCGGGCCTCCCAGCGGGGGCCGCGGTGGAGCTCGCTCGGCTCGTACGTGTGCGCCATGCACCAGCCCTGCCAGCGCCGCTGCGCGGTCGGCGCGAGTGCCTGCCACTGCGCGGCGTCGATCCGCCGCTTCATCGCACCCCCTCGCCGCGGCCGATACCATCGCGCCGCTCCCGCCCCGCGGATACCCCACCGGCCCGCGGCGCGCCGGTGGCCCGGCTCTTGCGGGCACGCGCGCATGGCCGCGCGGCCACCGCCGCCCGCGCCGCCCCCGCCATGACACCGACGTCCTGCCCGCCGCATGCCGGGGGTTCGACCATGCCTGCCACGATCCTCGTCGCCGAGGACGAGCCCGACATCCTCGAGCTGCTCGCCATGGTGCTGGAGGGCGCGGGCTACCGCGTGCTGCGCGCCCGCGACGGCGCGGAGGTGCTTGCCCGCCTGGTGCGGGACCGCCCCGACCTGCTGCTGACCGACGAGCGCCTGCCCTACCTGCGCGGCACGGCCCTCGTCGCCCACCTGCAGCGCGAGCTCGGCCCCGCCGTGCCGGCGATCCTGATGAGCGCCCACGGGCCCGCGCCGCTGCCGGGCGTGCCCTTCCTGCCCAAGCCGTTCGCCCTCGACCAGGCGCTGGCCGCGGTGGCGGGCGCGCTGGCCGCCGCGCCGGCAAGGAGATGGTAGAGCGGCTGACGCGCTACCTGTCCTGGCCGGTTACCCTATCGGTGCGGGATCCTGGCACTCTGCCACCCTGATTGCCAGACAACACGCCGGATAGAGTAACCGGCCAGGACAGGCCGGCGACGGCGTCGGCCAGCGCGCGGACCGTCCCCTCGTCGAGCACGCTAGCCACATCGTAGGTACGGGTGCCCGTCCGGGGACCGCGCCCCGACGCTGATGGATGGCGGCCCGCCCACGCACGAGCCCGGCGCGCGAGGGAGCGCGACCGGGACGCGGCAGCGGCCCGCAGAACCGGGTACCGCTGCCTCCCGAGCAGCCGGTGTGAGTCGGTTGGGTGTCCTCCGGGTCGGGTTTCCAGCCAACGCTCCTCTGTCAAGTACTGCGCAGAGCGGTCTTGCCTGGAGCGGGGTGAAGGTCCTGGCGGGGCCTGCGGGACCGCGGTCCCGCAGGCCCCGCCAGGGTAAAGAGAATCGCGCTCGGCCCGCCCTTTGACCTGCTTGCGGAAATCAAGCCGCCAGGCTCTCCGGTGCGGCGCGCAGGCAGTCCTGCCAGCGGCGCCAGATGGCGCGCACGATGTAGCGCTTCAACGCGCGCACCGCTTCGCGCTTGGTCTTCCCTTCGCTGACCCGCCGGGCGAGGTAGGCTTGCGCCGCCGGGGAGCAGCGCGCCTGGGTTAAGGCGATCCGGTACAGGATGGCGTTCAGGTGGCGGTTCCCGCCCCGGTTGAGGCGGTGGCGCACCCGCTCGGCCGACGACGCCTCCAGCGGGGCGACGCCGGCGTAGGCCGCCAACTGCGCGTCGCTGGTGAAGCGCCGGCCTGGCCCCAGGAGGCCGGCGAGCGCACCCGCCGTGAGCAGGTCGACGCCGCAGATCGTCGCCAGGGGCGCGAACCGCACCGCGCGCTCGCGGATCTGGGCGGCGAGCGCCCGCGCCTGGTCCACCAGCAGTTGCAGGCGCTGCGCCAGGCGGCGGAGCATCCCGGCGCGCTGTTGCTGGAGCGGGCGCTGGTCGTCCGTGGCATAGCTGGCCAAGGCCTGGAGCCCTTGCCGCGTCTTCAGGCTCGGGATCCGCGCGCGATAGTCCGGGTCGAGCTGGAGCAGGAGTTGGTGGGCCTGGTTGCGCAGCCGCGTCGCCTCGGCGACGACCCCGTCCCGCTCGGTGACCAGGAGCGCCAGGATCCCTGTCTCGTCATCGGCCACGACCGCGGGCAGGGTGCCCGCCTCGCGCCAGACCACGAGCGCCGCGGCGCGGGCGTCGAGGCCGTCGCTCTTGCCCGGGGTGCGCGCCCGGCGACGCCCGGCGGCGGTCCAGCGCGCGTTCACCTCGTAGACCGTCGCGCCCGCCTCGACGAGGGCTTGGGCCAACCCGCGCCCCTAGTTCCGGGCCCCCGCGATGCCCCAGCGGATATCCCCGTCCAAGGCGGCCGCCCAGGCCGCCACCTGCCGCCAGCCCTCCGCCGTGTTCGGCCCACGCCACCGCGCCACCGCGCGCCCGGCCGCGTCGATCGCCACCGCCATGTTGACCTGCTTGTGCGCGTCCACGCCGCTGGTCAGCATCTTGCCCTCCCGCTGCCGCGACTTCGGCCGATCGCCGGCTCCGGGACGGACAGGCGGCTCGCGGGTCACGCCCGCGGCCACCGGCTCCTCTCAGGTCACGCCCCAGGAGCCCGGCGCGGGAGCGACACGTTGGCTAACAGGCACCGGGCCAAGCACAGGGTGGGTCAACTCGCCGCGCCGCGCTGGCCCCGAGTATGACAGAGCAGCACAGGGCTCGCGCTGGAGCGGCTCCAGCCTGGATCTGGTCTTCGCCAGCTCGGTCGGGACGCCGCTGGAACCGTCGAATATCCTCAAGCGCTGCAAGGTTCTCCTGGCCCAGGCTGAGCTACCGCCCTCGCGCTTCCACGATCTGCGGCACTCCTGCGCCTCCCTACTGCTCGCGCAGGGCGTGCATCCGAAAGTGGTCCAGGAAATCCTCGGCCACAGCCAGATCAGCATGACGCTCGACATCTACAGCCACCTGCTGCCGAATGCCCAGCGCGAGGCGGCCGAGCGGATGAACGATGTGTTCGCCGATGACCAATGCGAGCCCCCGACAAAGAGGGGCTGAGGGAGCTTGGATCTCGCGCGATGAAGAGCGTTGGTAGCGAGCGAGCGCGAGATCCTCATAGGATCGGGCCGGTGCAACAGAGAGAAAGCAGGAGTGGTCGACGTCGAGACCGAGAGCCGCGACAACGGGCCGTCTCGCGGTCACAGATCCCTATTCCCGCCCGATCACCGCCACTGATCCGCAGAGCGGGCCGCGACCGGGTAGCTCGCACCATCCCGCCGCCCCGCCGCGCCTCACGCATCTGCTCGCGCGAGCCGGCAGAATCGCACACCGCAGAGTTTGGCTACATGTTTGGCTACATGTGGCAGCGACAAGGGCCACCCGGCGCCCGGTGGCCCTCCACATTTCGTTGCTATGCTCGGGAAATCTCGGTGACTGGGCTGCAGGGATTCGAACCCCAACTTTCTGATCCAGAGTCAGACGTCCTACCATTAGACGACAGCCCAATGTCAGGGCCTAGTATACTCAGGCCCCGCGCCGGATGCAAGCGCCCGCGGCGCGCATCCGGGCGCCCGGCCGGGCGTTAATCGGGCAATGGCGGGGCCTGCGTAGTAGTGGACGAGGGTCCGCGCCCAGCCGCGGCGCCCGTGCGAGTCCGTTCACCCGAGGAGGCGGTTGCCCATGCGTCGCGCGACGGTTCTGGTGGTGCTCCTCGCGCTCGGCCTCGCGCCGTTCGCGCCGGTCGGCCTGCGCGCGGCCCGCGCCGCGGGGGAACAGTGCTTCCCGCAGACCGGCTACTGCGCCGATAACGCCTTCCTGACCTTCTGGCAGACCCACGGCGCGACCGAGATCCTCGGCCTGCCGGTCAGCCAGCCCTTCCGCGACGACCGCGGCCTGATCGTGCAGTACTACGAGCGCGCGATCATGGAGTGGCACCCGGAGAACCCGCCCGCCTACCAGGTCGAGTTGACCCTGCTCGGCGCGGCGGCGCTCGGCGACCGCCCCGAGCGCGGCGCGCCGCCGGTCGCCTGCGCCGGGCCGTGCGCCTCCTTCCCGGAGACCAACCACACGCTGCGCGGCGCCTTCCTCGACTACTGGCGGGCGCACGGCGGGCTGGCCGTCTTCGGCTTCCCGCTGACCGAGGAGTTCCAGGAGGTCAGCCCGACGAACGGGCAGACCTACACGGTGCAGTATTTCGAGCGCAACCGCTTCGAGTATCACCCGGAGAACCAGCCGCCTTACAACGTCCTCCTCGGCCTGCTCGGCGACGAGGCGCTGGCCGGCCAGCCGGCCCTGCTCGCCCGCCCGGCCGTCACCGTGCCCGACTACCCCACGCCTCCGGCCGGCATCCCGGCGCGGCTGGCGATCCCCGCGATCAACGTCGACGCGGCGGTCGAGCAGGTCGGGGTCGACGCGAACGGCAACATGGGCACGCCGCAGAACCCCTGGGACACCGCCTGGTACGCGCCCGGCACGCGCCCCGGCCAGCCCGGCAACGCGGTGATCGCCGGCCACGTCGACTACCACAACATCGGCCCGGTCGTCTTCTGGGATCTGGGCAAACTGGCGCCGGGCGCCGAGATCTGGATCACCGAGGACAACGGGGCGCGGCTGCGCTTCATCGTGCAGCGCATCGAGCGTTACCCGGCCGACCAGGCGCCGCTCCAGGCGATCTTCGGCCCGACCGGCGACGCCAACCTCAACCTCGTCACCTGCACCGGCGACTTCGACCCCACCACGCGCACCTACGACCAGCGCATCGTCGTCTACACCCGCTGGGACGGCATCGTCCGCTGAAGGACGAAGTACGAGGTACGAGGTACGAATGTGTCCGCCCTGCGCCGTCCGCCCTCGATCATTCGTACTTCGTCATTCGTACTTCGTCCTTCGCCCATGTGGTAGACTTGGCCGCTGTGATCGGCGGGTGGCGATCGGTAGGGAAGCGAGGCGGGCGCGGTGGGATTGCGGTTGAGGGAGATCGGCGAGCAGGATCTGGTCCTCGAAATCGGCAGCGGCGACCGGCCGAACCCGCGCTCCGACGTGCTGGTGGACCTCTACGTCGACGACGACACCGAGCGCGGCGGCCACCTCAAGATCGATCGCCCGCTCGTCGTGGCCGACGCCCACCACCTGCCGTTCAAGGACCAGTCGTTCGACTATGTCGTCGCCTACCACATCCTCGAGCACATGGACGACCCGGCGCGGTTCATCCGCGAGATCACGCGCGTCGGCAAGCGCGGACACATCCAGTCGCCCTCCGAGATCGCCGAGAAGCTGTTCCACTGGCCCTTCCACCGCTGGTACGTCAACCTGCTCGATGGCCGGCTGATCCTGCATCCGTGCGAGGAGGACGACCGCTTCGGCGACCTCTTCGACTTCATGTACGCCTACAACCCCCGCTTCGCGCGCTTCTGCCGCGGCATGCCGGCGCTCTTCTACGTCGATTACGAGTGGGCGGGCGCGATCGACTACGAGATCCGCGACGCCTCGCCGCTCGACCTGCACGACCGCGCCCTGCTGCGCCGCCTGGTGCGCCCGCAGGAGTCGCCGCGCGCCGCGCTGACCGGCAACGTCACGTCGTTCGTGCGCGACCGCACGCCGCGGCCGCTCCTCGACGCCGCCAAGCGGGTCGCGCGCCGCCGGCGCGGCACCCAGCGCGCGTTCGACCTCGACGCGCTGCTGGCCTGCCCGGTCTGCCACGGCGACCTGGCCCGCGCGGGCGACACGCTGACCTGCGGGGGCTGCGGGCGCGTCTACCCCGTCCGCCGCGGCCTGCCGCGCCTCCTCCGCGACGAGGCCGCGATGCCGGCCGCCATCACGGCCGACTGAGCGGGGCGGGCGGGCGGCTGAAGCCGTGGCTGGGGGCACCGGGCCCGCAAGCGGGCACCCCCGCACGAAGGCCGCCCGTGCGGCCCGGGGACGACCCGACCACGGCCGCTGGCCCTCGCCGCGTAGCGCTGACGGCGGCTTGGCCCGTCTTCACGTCGTTTGGTACACTTGCCGCGACGCGGGGGTACGAGGAGTCAGACGCCGACCTAGCTCAACTGGCAGAGCAGCGGTTTTGTAAACCGCCGGTTAAGGGTTCGAGTCCCTTGGTCGGCTCCACGAAAACCGGCATCACGCCTAGCAAAACGAGAGAGCTCCCCATTGCGGGGAGCTCTCTCGCCGTCGTGTGTAGCCAAACGCCTCGAATGGCCGATCTTTCGGCGCCGCTCGCCGCGGAGAAGAGGCGAGCCGTCACGTCGGCGGCGTCCTGCTTGGCCTCGTCATAGACGTGCGTGTAGACGTTCATAGTCAGCGCGATCTGCGAGTGCCCGGCGATCTCCATTACCACGCGCGCTGGGACGCCCCGCGTCGCCAGCAGCGAGAGGCACGAGTGCCGCAGGTTGTGGAAGCGGATGTCCGGCCGCCTGCTGTGCATGAGGAGCGCCTTGAACGCGCGGGTGAGGTTGCGCGGGTAGATCGGTGTGTCAACGCGCGCAGAACCCGTCGCGCAGGCGCAACTCGCTCTCCACGACCGGCACCGGCCGTCAACCCCTCGTCCTTGTCATCGCCGATAGCGCCCGGGCTGCCGGGGACGAAGAACTCGGCCAGTTGAGTGTTGGCCGGCGGGACGATCTTCCGCCGGCGCACGGCCCGCCGATCCGGGTCACTGTGCTCTCCTCGCGGTCATCCATGACCCGTCCGCTACCCGATCAAGACTTTAGTCCTATTCCGTGCTCGGTAGGCAACGAGTAGCATGGTAGTCGTGTGACGCAGCGCGACAAGGGGACAGAATACGATCGGCGATGATGAGGCGTGGTTTCGGCTCGCAGCCGTCTGGGTCACGGCGGTCATCGCCAGTCTATGCGTGATGCTCGGCGTGCTCGTCTCCTTGCCGGACGGGGGGCGGGCCGCTCCGCCCGGCCAGGCGGACTCTCACGCCTTCGCGGTCGCCGTGGCTATCGGCGTCGTACCCACGATCTTCGTACTCATCACCTCCACTCTGTGGACGACGCGGCGCCCGGGGCGGGCCCCGGCCTTGCGCGCAGAGCGGTCGATCCTCATTCGCCGCCCCACGTCGGAAGCGTATGCGATCCTGAACGACCCGACGGCGCTCCTCCTCCTGTGGCCGAATGTCCTACGGATCGAGCCGACCTCGCCCGGGCCGCTCGGCGTGGGCAGTACCGCTCGGGTGACCCTGCGCATGGCGGGCAAGATCCGCACCCTGGAGGGCCCCTGCGTCGCCTACCGGCCGGAACGCCTCTTCGCCATGCAGACCCGCGTGGGCTGGCGGCTCTCGACAGCCGGGTGGCGTTCGAGCCCGTGGCGGAGGGGACGCGCGTCACCAGCGCGGTGGCGATCTCGATTCGACCGACCATGATATTGGACCGTCCTCTCCGCGGGAGACGAGCTGGGCGCGCGCTGGAGGCGACCCTCGACCGGATGAAACGTTACGCCGAAGACAATCTCCCCGCTTGATCGCTGCCACGCCCGGCTGGCCTCCATATCCCGGGTACAGGTGTACAATGCTGTCCGGCCGAGCCGAGACCGGTGAGAGCGGACGCCGACGGACACTTCTTGTTGCTGCGCCTACGCAGTGGCATGCCACGAACCGTCTGCCTGCAGCCTGCAAGCCGCAGGTTGCGGGTTCGAGTCCCGCGGTCGGCTCCGTCCGAAAACAAGGTTCCCGCATACCGCGCCTGGGGCGGGTCGCCAGGGCGCCGATTCGGCGCGCCGCAACAGGGGGGATGACCGTGGAGCGGCCGGCGACGCCCGGGCAGATCGTCATCCTCAACGGCGCGCCGCGGTCGGGGAAGTCGAGCATCGTCGCGGCGATCCAGGAGACGTCCGACGATCCCTGGCTGAACCTGGGCGTCGACGTCTTCGTCCGGGAGGTCACGCCGCCGCGCTATCGCCCCGGCATCGGCCTCCGCCCTGGCGGCGAGAGTCCGGACCTCGAACCGCTGGTGCCGGTGCTCTACGCCGGCCTGTACGAGTCGATCGCCGCGCACAGTCGGCTCGGCCTCAACGTCGTCGCCGACGTCGGGCACCACGACGCCTACACCCGCCCCCTTAACATCCTCGCGGACTGCGCCCGCCGGCTGGTGGGGCTGCCGGTGCTCTTCGTCGGCGTCCGCTGCCCGATCGAGGTCATCATGGCGCGGCGCAACGCGGGGCAGGTCGGGCGCGAGGGCGAGTACGTCGCGGGGTCGGCGGCCGACCCGGTCCCGGCGCCGGTGCGCCGCTGGCAGCGCGCGGTCCACGAGCCAGGGATCTACGACCTCGAGGTCGACACGTCGGTGCTCAGCCCTCCCGAGTGCGCCGCGGCGATCCGCCGGCGCCTCGACGAGGGCCCGCCGCCGACGGCCTGCCGCCGCCTCGCCGCGCTTGCAGCGCCGGAGCGCGACTGAGCGCGGGCGCACGGGCGGCTCACGTCGCGCGGCGCCAGCGTTCGAGGAGCGCGATCCCCGCGAGGGCCAGCGCGAGCAGCGCCAGGTCCAGCGCGGCGTCGCCGGGGGTCAGCGGGCGGTAGGCGCGGCGGTCGAGCCAGGCGACCGCGACGGCGTAGAGCGCGAGCGCGGCCGGGAGGGGCAGCACCAGGATCAGCGCCGGGGGCACTCCGGCAGCCGGGGCGCGGGCGGGCGGCGCCGGGACGGCCCGCGCGGCCGGGGCCCGCCACCGCACGACCGGGGCTGGTGGGCCGTCCACGGCCGGGCGGTCGGCGGCCGCCGCGGCGGCGCGCACCTCGTCGGCGAGCGCGCGGAGGTCGCCGGCGAGCGCGCGGGCCTCGGCCGCGGCCGTCGCCAGGTCGGTGGCCGCCGACTCGAACTCGGCGCGCCCGCGCCGCAGCGGCGTGGGCCGCCCGGCGCGGGGCGACCAGGCCCCCCCCCACACCGTCTCGTCGTCCGCCCGCGCCGCCATGCCGCCCCTCCGCCGCGCCCGGTGTTGTACGTACAGTATACGCGGGTGGCGCTCCGGTGGCGAGCGTCGCCCGCGACGGCCCGACGGCCACGCGCGGCGGCGGGCTCCCGGCCGGCGGGATGTCTGGGGGAATTGGCCCCGCTCAGGCCAGCAACTCGGCCATCAGGCGCGCGGCCAGGGAGCGGGCCAGCAGCACCGGCCCGCCGAACGCCGCGCGGGCCGCGTCGCGCATCGCCAGGTCGTAGCCGAAGCAGTCCATGAAGAGCGTCGCCGCGCCGGCCTCGCGCGCCGCGGCCGCTGCCACCCCCACCAGCCGCGGGGCATCGGGGTGGTAGGGATTCGCGACGGCCAGCGCCGGGTCCGCGACGCCCAGGGCGCGCCACTTGTCGCGCGCCTGGGGCAGTTGCGCCGCCAGCGGCACCAGCGCGCCGACCCGCCCGTCGCCCGCCACGCCGACCGCCGCACCGTAGAGCGCCGCCTGCGGCAGCAGCAGCGGTCGCCGGTGGCGGAACGGCGGGAAGGCGCCGGTGCAGAGCAGCAGCGTCCCCGCCACGCCAGCGCGCTCCAGGCCCGCGATCTGGGCCTGCAAGCGCTCCAGAATCGCCGGTTTCCGCAACTCGACCGACGCGCCGTCGGCGAGCATCGTCACGAGATGGTAGTCGCCCGGGCCGGGGCGGAGCGCGGCGATCTCGTCGCGCGACAGCCCGTCCAGCGCGCCGCGCTCGACCACCGTCAGGCCCGGCCCGAGGACCGCCGCGACGTCGCGCGCGAGCCCGTCGGGCCGCGGCGCCTGGCCGATAGTCAGCACCCCGAGCGCTCGTGTCACGGCCCTTCACCCTCCCGCGCGTCGCCCTCCCTGGCGAGAGTGTAGGCCGCCGGCTCGCGGCGGGTCAAGGCGCGCCGCCCCCTTGACGCGGCCGGGCGGCGCTGCTATCGTGGTGTAGATAACTGACTTGATCGAATTAGTGAAGTAAGGCCGCGATGAGCAAGTTCGGGCGCTTCCTCGCCGCGCAACTGGCCCGCTGGTCGCGCGACGTCGCGGAACTCTTCGCCAGCCAGGCGTTCGGCGCGTGGTGGTGCTGACGAGTCGGCGGTCTCCGGCAGCCTGTTGACGGGGTGGGCAGCGCGGCCGCGCGCTCACGCCCCCGGGATGCGGCCGAGGCTGGCCACTGCGACGTAGGCCAGCAGGAGGGCGGTCGCCGCGACCGCGACGACGGCGGGCGGGCGCGCGCGGCCGCGCCGGGCCAGCGCGCCGAGCAGGGTCAGCGCGTGCGCCGCGGCCAGCGCAACCAGCCAGCTCGTCGCGGGCGGCCAGCGGCCCGCGACGCCGGCGACGTGCCGGGCGAGGAGCGCCAGCGCGACCGTCGCGCCGAGCGCGCCCGTGCCCAGGAGGAGCCAGTCGGGCCGGGTCGCGCGGCCGGCGAGGGGCGCGCCGCGCGGCGCGAGGAGGAGGGCCGCCCC
>DASSSV010000765.1:0-11247 GCA_035708265.1 Thermomicrobiales bacterium
CGGATCGCGCCGTCGTCCATCTGCACCGGGAAGTTGACCGTGTACTCGCGCTGGCACACGCTCAGGAAGCGGCGCAGGTTGTCGTCCAGCCCCATCGTCTCCGCCGCCACCGCGAACTGCTCCACCGCGATGTCGAACAGGGTACGATGCTCGGCGCGTTCCCTCGTGGCCACGCTCATGGTCGCTCTCCTCGCTCTGGCCGCCGGCCAGGTCGGAGGCGTCAGGCGTTGGGCGTCAGGCGTTAGGAGTACGATCGTGGAGACGCACAGGCTGGCGAGCGAGGCTGTCGTCCGGGCGAATCCCCTAACGCCTAACGTCCAACGCCTAACCCCTCCGCAAAAAAGGGCGGCAGCGCCAGTCGACGCCGCCGCCCCCCTTAACCGCGCCCGACGCTCAGGCGTCGCAGCTCGTCGTCCAGGATCTTGCCGACGACGGCGGCGTCGCCCCGGCCGCCGAGCAGTTTCATCGTCGCCCCGATCAGGCGGCCCTTGGCGGCGGTCTTGCCGCGCAGGAAGTCCGCCACCGGTTGGGGGTTCTCGGCGATGGCCTGCTGGGCGGCCTCGCGGATCGGCCCCTCGGCGCTGACCTGGCCGAGCCCGAGCCGGGCGACGACCGCCGCCGCGTCCTCGTCGGGGTTGGCGAGCAGTTCGCCGAAGACCTGCTTGGCGGCGGTGCGGTTGATCGTCCCGGCGTCGAGCAGGTCGAGCAGGTCGCGCAGCCGCGCCGGCGTCAGCGGCGACGCGCCGACCGCCTCGCGGTCGGGCGTGACCGCGAAGAGTTCGCCGGTGATCCAGTTGGCGGCCAGCCGCGCGCGCGCCGGGGTGTGGTCGCCGGAGAGGACTTCCTCGAAGTAGTCGGCCACCGGCTTCGCCTCAGTCAGCAGGGCGGCGTCGGCCTCGCGCAGCGCGTACTCCGCGACGAAGCGCTCGCGGCGCGCGGCCGGGAGTTCGGGCATTCGCGCGCGGATCGCCGCGACCCAGGCCGGATCCATCGTCAGCGGCGGCAGGTCGGGCTCGGGGAAGTAGCGGTAGTCCTCGGCGTACTCCTTGGTGCGTTGGCCGAGCGTCGCCCCCCGCTCCTCCGACCAGCCGCGCGTCTCCTGCACGACCGTCCCGCCCGCCTCCAGGATGGCCCGCTGGCGCTCGACCTCGTAGGCCAGGGCGCGCTCGACGGCGCGGAAGGAGTTCATGTTCTTGACCTCGACCTTCGCGCCGAAGGTGGCGCTGCCGGCCGGGCGGAGGGAGATGTTGGCGTCGCAGCGGAAGGCGCCCTCCTCCATGTTGCCGGTGCTGACGCCGAGGTAGCGGAGGATCTGGCGCATCGCCATCAGGTAGGCGCGGGCTTCCTCCGGCGAGCGCAGGTCGGGCTCCCCGACGATCTCCAGCAGCGGCACGCCGGCCCGGTTGAGGTCCACCAGGCTGTGCGCCTCGCCGCTGGCCGCGTCAACCGCGTGCAGCAGGCGGCCGGTGTCCTCCTCCATGTGGACGCGGGTGATGCCGACGCGGCGGGGCGCGCCGTCGAGGGTGAAGTCGAGCGCGCCCTTGACCGCGAGCGGGAGGTCGTACTGCGAGATCTGGTAGCCCTTCGGCAGGTCGGGGTAGAAGTAGTTCTTGCGGTCGAACTTGTTGAAGTCGGGGATGGTGCAGCCGAAGGCGAGCCCGGTCATCACCGCCGCCTCGACCGCCGCCTTGTTGACGACCGGCAGGACGCCGGGCAGGCCGAGGCAGACCGGGCAGACATGGGTGTTGGGGAGCGCGGCGAAGTACTCGGCGCTGCACCCGCAGAACATCTTGCTGCGCGTCAGAAGTTGGGTATGGACCTCCAGGCCGATGATCGTCTCGAACTCCATGCACCCGTCCTCATCGCCGGCGCCCGGCGCGCGGTCGGCGGCGCCGTGCTGTGCTGGCCTGTCGCCCCTTGCTGGCCTGGTACGCCACGCACTGACCACCCCCGGCCCCGGGGGTGGCTCTCTCCGCAGTATAGCACCGGCCGAAGGGGGCTGTCAGGGAGCCTCATTCGCGCGCGCCAACAGATATCGCGGGGGGCGCGGGGGCCAGCGACCGAAGTCGCGCCTGAATGGCCTGCGGGCCGCGAAGCCCGCCTGCGCGGGCTGGGTTCTCTGCGATGATCCAGCCTGACCTATGCCGGGCTGTATGGCGAGCAATCGAGGTTGTGGGTCACCTCAGCCGCCGGCGCGCCTCTCCCCGTCGCCCCTCGCCATCCTGGGGATGCCTGCGCCCCTCATCGCTCGTCGCTCGGCACCGACTCGTCACTCATCACTTCCCGCGCGTCGAGGATGGTGTAGCGGTAGCCCTGCTCGACCAGGTAGCGCTGGCGCCGGGCGGCGTGGGCGCGCTCGGCGGGGTCGTCGGCGACGACGAGGTAGAAATGGGCCGGGCGGCCGCCCTTCGGGCGCAGGATGCGCCCGAGGCGCTGCGCCTCCTCCTGGCGCGAGCCGAAGTTGCCCGACACTTCGAGCGCCACCGCCGCGTTCGGCAGGTCGAGCGCCGCGTTGCCGACGCGCGAGAGGACCAGCACCGGCACCTCGCCGGCGCGGAAGGCGGCGAAGAGGCGCTCCCGCTCGGCCGCGGGCGTCGCGCCGGTGACGAGGGGCGCGCCGAGGCGGTCGGCCAGCGCGCGCAGTTGCGCGACGTAGTGCCCGATGACCAGCGCCGGCTCGCCGGCGTGGCGGCGGAGCAGCGCGCGCACCACCGGCCACTTCGCCGCGCTCGCCGCCGCCTCGCGGTGCGTAAGGTCGGGCGCTCCGCCGGGGAGCGGCACGCGCACCTCGGCGCAGCGCGCCGGCGCGATCCAGCCCTCCTCCTCCAGCCGGCCCCAGCGCGCGCGGTAGAGTACCGGGCCGACCAGGGCGAAGAGGTCGCCCTCGCGCCCGTCCTCGCGCACCGGCGTGGCGGTCAGGCCGAGGCGGCGGCGCGACTGCAATGCCGCCGTCAGCCGGAAGACGTCGGCCGGCAGCAGGTGCGCCTCGTCGTAGACGATCAGGCCCCAGTCGCGGGCGCCGAAGAGGTCCAGGTGCGCCCGCTCGCCGCCCCGGCCGCGGCGCGCCGCGAGCATCTGGTAGGTCGTCACGGTCACGGGGCGCACCGCCCGCCGTCGCGGGCCGTACTCGCCGAGGTCGGCGGGCGGGAGGTCGGTGCAGGCCGCGTAGGCGTCGAGCCACTGGCGCGCCGAGGTGGCGTGGGGGCAGAGAACCAGCGTGCTACACCCGAGCGTGACCGTCGCACCGATGCCGACGAGCGTCTTGCCGGCCCCGCAGGGGAGCAGGACCAGCCCGCTGCCGCGCGCGACGAACGCGGCGAGGGCCTCGCGCTGGTAGGCGCGCAGCGCGGTCCCCGGCCGCCAGGCGGCGGCGAGCGGCGCGCCGGCCGCGTACCCCGCCTCGTCGCGGGCGGGGTAGCCGAGGCGGGCCAGGCGCTCTTTCACCGCGCCGCGTGCGTCCTCCGGGAGCCCGACCGCGCCGTCGGCGCCGGGCGCGGGCAGGTCCAGCCGCACGGCCAGCGTCGCCAGGAGCGCCGGGTCGTCGGCGCGCAGCCGCAGCGCGCCCCCCTCCCGCACGAGGGCGACGCGGCCGTAGCGGTCGAGCGTGGCGGCGATGCGGCGCGCGAGGCCGGGCGGCGGCGGCGCGCCGGCCGCACGGGCGAGGAAGTCGGCGATCCGCGCGGCGGTGACACCGGCCGCGGCGGCGTGCCAGAGGGAGTGGCGGGTCAGGCGGTAGACGTGGTAGTCGCCCACGCACTTCTCCAGCTCGGCGAAGCGGCGCAGGCCGTCGGCCACACTTGGGGCGGCGCGGGCGGTGGTGTCGAGCAGCAGCCGGCCGTCGTGCTGCACCAGCAGCGGCGGCCCGGCCGGCGCGTCGTCCCTCCATTCGACGTACCCCACGGCCCCTCCCCGCCTCCCTGTCCGTACACATTCTAGCACGGCCGCCGAAGTGGGATTTTTCCAGTCGCCGTGCTATAATTTGTCGGTGAATGCGCGGCGGACGAGGGCGGCGCGGGCCCCCGCGAGGGCGCCCGCCGGGCCCCGGAGGGAAGCAGGAGCACGATGGAAATCGGGACGGTCCGGCTGGTCAACATCGACAGCGAGATGCGTAGTTCCTACCTGGACTACGCGATGAGCGTGATCGTGCAGCGGGCGCTGCCCGACGTGCGCGACGGGTTGAAGCCGGTCCACCGGCGCATCCTCTACGCCCTCAACGAGATGGGTCTGCGGCACTCCGGGCGGCACCGCAAGAGCGCCGGCATCGTCGGCGAGGTGCTCAAGAACTTCCACCCGCACAACGACGTGGCCGTCTACGACTCGCTCGTGCGCATGGCCCAGCCCTGGGCGATGCGCTACCCTCTGGTCGACGGCCAGGGCAACTTCGGCTCGGTCGATGGCGACTCGGCGGCCGCCATGCGCTACACCGAGGCGCGCATGGCCGAGATCACCGAGGAGCTGCTGCGCGACATCGACAAGGACACGGTCGATTTCACCGCGAACTACGACAACAGCCTCCTCGAACCGACCGTCCTGCCGGCGCGCCTGCCGAACCTGCTGCTCAACGGCGCCTCGGGCATCGCGGTCGGCATGGCGACGAACATCCCGCCGCACAACCTCGGCGAACTCTGCGACGCCATCGCCTACCTGGTGGACCACCCCGACGCCCCGGTCGAGACGCTGACCGAACTCCTCCCCGGCCCGGACTTCCCGACCGGCGGCAGCATCCTCGGGCGCGAGGGGATCAAGCAGGCGTACGCGACCGGCAAGGGCCGCGTGGTGATGCGCGCCAAGGCGTACATCGAGGAGGCGCCGCGCGGCAACCGCTTCCAGATCATCGTCACCGAGTTGCCCTACACGGTCAACAAGGCCGCGTTGATCGAGAAGACGGCCCAGCTCGTCAAGGAGGGCCGCATCGACGGGATCAGCGACCTGCGCGACGAGTCCGACCGCAACGGCATGCGTATCGTGGTCGAGTTGAAGCGCGAGGCGCAGCCGCGCAAGGTGCTCAACAACCTCTTCAAGCACACCGCGATGCAGAGCACCTTCGGCGTGAACATGCTCGCGCTGGTGGACGGCAAGCAGCCGCGCGTGCTGCCACTCAAGCGCATCCTCCAGCTCTACATCGAGCACCGCCAGGAGGTCATCCGCCGCCGCACGGTCTACGAGCTGGAGAAGGCGCGCCAGCGCGCGCACATCCTCGAAGGGCTGCGGATCGCGCTCGACCACATCGACGAGGTGATCGCGACGATCCGCGCCTCGCGCACGACCGAGACGGCGCGCGCCAACCTGATGAAGGCGTTCAAGCTGAGCGAGCCGCAGGCCAACGCGATCCTCGACATCCGCCTGGCCCGCCTGGCGCAGATGGAGCGGCGCAAGATCGACGAGGAGTACCGCGAGCTCCTGAAGACGATCGCCGGCCTGGAGGCGCTGCTGGCCGATCCCGCCAAGATCCTCGCCGTGATCAAAGAGGACATGGCCTTCCTCAAGGAGAAGTACGGCGACGCGCGCCGGACGGTCATCCGCGACGGCGACGGCGAGCTGACCGACGAGGACCTGATCCCCGAGATCGACGTCCTGGTGACGCTGACCAGCAAGGGTTATGTCAAGCGTTTGCCGAACGACACCTACCGCACGCAGCACCGCGGCGGGCGCGGCGTCAGCGGGCTGACGATGCGCGAGGAAGACGGCGTCCAGCACATCCTGACCTGCAACACGATGGACAGCCTGCTCTTCTTCACCAACCAGGGGCGCGTCTACCAGCTCAAGGCGCACGAGGTCCCCGACGCCAGCCGCACCGCCAAGGGCACGGCGATCGTCAACCTCCTCTCCTTGCAGCCGGACGAGGTGGTGACGATGCCGATGGCGGTGAGCGATTTCAACGGCGCGCGCTACCTGGTGCTCGCCACGCGCAAGGGCAAGATCAAGCGCACCCCGCTCAGCCAGTTCGCCGCCGTGCGCTCCAACGGCCTGCGCGCGCTGGGGATCGACGACGGCGACGAGCTCGCCTGGGTGCGGATGAGCGGCGGCAAGCAGGACATCATCGTCGTGACCGCGCAGGGCAAGTCGATCCGCTTCGCCGAGGACCAGGTGCGCTCGATGGGCCGCGACGCGGCGGGCGTGAGCGCGATCAAGCTGGCGCCGAAAGACCGCGTCGTCGGCATGGACGTGATCGAGCCGGGGCACGACCTCCTCTTCGTCTCGGCCAACGGCTTCGGCAAGCGCACGGCGATCGAGGAGTTCCCGCGCCAGAATCGGGCCGGCGGCGGCGTGATCGCGATGAAGGTGACGAGCAAGACCGGCCCGCTGGTCGCCGCGCAGATGGTCGCGGGCGAGGACGAGTTGATGCTGATCACGTCGAAAGGGATCGTGATCCGCATCCAGGGCGAGCAGGTCTCGCGGATCGGCCGGGCCACGCAGGGCGTGACGCTGATGCGCGTGAACGCCGGCGAGCGCGTCGTCGCGATGACGCTCGTCGCCGAGAGCGCCGCCGACGCCGCGGTCGCCCCGGCCGTCGAGGAGGAACTGGTCGCGCCGCGCTGACCCCGCGGCGGTCAGCGCGGCGGGCGCCGCCGCAGCGACCCGACGACCACCCCGCCGACCGCCGCGGCCGTCGAGACGCCGACGGCCGCGAGCGCGGCGCGCGCCCGGCGCGCCCGTTCGGCGGGGGATAGCCGCTCCTGCGCCAACCGGGCACGCTCGGCGGCCAAGATGAATGGTCGCTCGCGAATGGCGCGCAGCCGCTCCTCCGACGCCGACGGGTCCGTGGGCAGGGCCGGTGTGCTCTGTCCCGCCGCCGCGGCGTCATCCCCCTCCCGCCGCGAGAGGCGCTGCTTGTGCGGGTCCGTGACCCGGTCCTTGAGCGGCCCCGGCGCGTAGCGCCTGGCCGCCTCCGCGTTCAGTTCCGCGCCGAGCAAGATCATGATGCTGCTCAGGTAGAGGTAGAAGAGGAAGAGCACGATCGCGTAGGCCGTGCCGTAGGTCTTGCTGTACGATGAGTTGCCGAGGTACTGGACGTAGACGCCGAACAGGATCGTGAAGACGAGCCAGGCGAGCGTGGAGAAGACCGGGCCCGGCGTCAGGAACCGGAACTCGTGCCGGAGGTCCGGCGCGCGCCAGAAGAGCAGCGACAGTGCCAGCCAGATCCCCACGATCACGATCACGAACCGCGCGACGTTCCAGGCGACGGGGAAGATCCCGCCCAGGCCGAGGTACCGCGCCAGCGCGGCGCCGATGTTGCCGCCGAAGATCAGCAACACGAAGCCGACGATCAGCAAGAGGCTGATGGCGACGGTCAGCGCGATCGAGAGCGCGGCTTTCAGGAAGAAGTTGCGGTTGTCGTCGATGCCGTAGGCGCGGTTGAACGCCTTCATCAGCGTGCGCACACCGTTGGAGGCCGACCAGAGCGCCAGCACCGCGCCGAGCGAGAGCGCACCGCCCCGTTGCTGGTTGAGCACCTGGTCGAGCGGCTCCTTCAACGCGGAGGCGGCGGTCGGCACGTTGCTGTAGAGGTAGTTCATGATGCTGTCGAAGAGCGCGCCGTTGCCGATCGCCCGCCCGACGAGGCCGGCGAGCGCGGCCAGGAAGATCACGAACGGGAAGAGCGCGAAGATGAAGTGGTAGGCCATGCCCGCGGCGAGGCCGGGCACGTCGTCGCGCTGGAACTCCGCGATCGCCGTCTTGCCGAGGCCGCGCCAGTCGACGTCCCGGAACCTCATCGTCGCCTCCCGCCATGCCCGCCCGCCAGCACGGGCATTGTAGCGGAAGGCAGGGGGGTGGAGGGGGCGGAGGGGGATAGGGGGTGTAGGAGGGCGGCCCCCGCCGTGCAATCCAAAGACGTTCCCGCCGTGCCAAACACATTGCAAGGCCACTCCCCGCCGCGATGTGGTAGGCTAGCCCGCGCCCCCGTCCGCCGACGGCCGATCGCCGACGGCTGACGGCTGACGGCTGACGACTGACGACTGGCGACTCCAGGGAGGAGCGATGACTGGCCCGACCGCCCCGCAGGTCACCCCGGCCCACCGCGCGCCGCGCCGCCTGCGCGACCTGCGCGCCCTGGTCATGGACATGGACGGCGTGCTCTATCGCGGCGACACGCCGACGCCGGGCGTGGCGGAGTTCTTCCGCTGGCTCGACGCGCGCGGCCTGCGCTACCTGCTGCTGACGAACAACTCGACGACGCTGCCCGAGGGCTACAGCAAGAAGATGGCGAAGCTGGGCGCCGACGTGCCGCCCGAGGCGATCCTGACTTCGGGGATCGTGGCCCGCACCTTCCTCCAGGCCAACTACCCGCCCGGGACGCGCCTCTACGGCGTCTGCATGCAGGCGCTCCAGGACCTCCTGCTCGACGGTACCGGCTACACCTGGGACGAGCGGACGCCGCAGGTGGTGATCTCCAGCGCCGACTTCGCCGTGACCTACGAGAAACTGCGCCGCGCCTGCCTCGCCATCCGCGCCGGGGCCGACTGGATCGCGACCAACACCGACAAGACGCTGCCGACCGAGGAAGGGCTGGTGCCCGGCTCGGGCGCGCTGGTGGCGCTGCTGGAGACGGCCACGGACCGCCAGCCGGTCGTCCTCGGCAAGCCGGCCGTGCCGATGATGGAGCAGGCGCTGGCCCGCCTCGGCCTGAACGCTGGCGAGGTCGGGATGATCGGCGACCGCCTGGAGACGGACATCCTCGGCGGGATCAACGCCGGCATGGCGACGATCATGGTGCTGACCGGCGTCTCGACGCGCCAGGAGGCGACCGACGGCCCGATCAAGCCCGACTACCTGGTCGACGACCTGCCGGCGCTGATGCGCCTGTACGACGAGGCGGCGGGGTAGGCCGGCGGCCCGCACCGGCGAGGGAGGCAGCATGGCCGGTTTGCAGACCCGCAGCGTCCACGCCGGCGAGGCGCCCGACCCGACGACCGGCGCCCATGGCGTGCCGATTTACCAGAACACGACCTACGCCTTCCACTCCTACGAGGCGCTGGAGGCGCTGCGCGCCGGCCGCGCACCCCACTTCGTCTACACGCGCGACAGCAACCCGACCGTCCGCGCGCTGGAGGTGAAGATCGCCGACCTGGAGGGGGCGGAGTTCGCGGCGGCCGGCGCGTCGGGGATGGCGGTGATCGCGGCGACGCTGCTGCACCTGGCACCGTCCGGCGCGCACGTCGTCGCCTCGGCCGACGTCTACTCGGTCGCGGCGGCGTTCCTGCGCGAGGATCTGCCGCGCCACGGCGCGACGGTGTCGCTGGTCGACTTCACCGACCTCGCCGCGGTCGAGGCGGCGATCACGCCCGCGACGACGGCGCTCTATACGGAGTGCTTCTCCAACCCGCTTTTGCGCGTGGCCGACCTCGACGCGCTGGCCGCGCTCGCCCACGAGCGCAACATCCCGCTGGCCGTGGACAACACCTTCCTGTCGCCGGCGCTGCTGCGCCCGCTGGAGCACGGCGCGGACCTCGTGCTGCACAGCGCGACGAAATACCTCGCGGGGCATGGGCAGGTGCTCGGCGGCGTGGTCTGCGGGCGGCGCACGACGGTCGGCGCGATCCACCGCCTGATCTCCCGCCTGGGCGGCGCGATGAGCCCGTTCAACGCCTGGCTCATCCTCAACGGCATGAAGACGCTGCCGCTGCGGATGGCGGCGCACTGCGCGAACGCGAGCCGGCTGGCGGCACTCCTGGCCGGGCACCCGGTCGTCTCGCGGGTCAACTACCCCGGCCTGCCGGCGCACCCCGGCCACGACGTCGCCCGCCGGCTGGTCGGCGACCGCTACGGCGGGATGCTCTCGTTCGCGCTGCGCGGCGGGCGCGCGGCGCTGGGGCCGTTCCTCGACGCGCTGGAGGTCTGCACGCTCGCCGTCAGCCTCGGTGAGTGCGACACGCTGATCTGGCCCTTCGAGGGCAGCGACCTCCTGCGCCTCTCGGTCGGCATCGAAGATGCCGCCGACCTGGAGGCCGACCTCGGCCGGGCGCTCGCGCGTCTCGCGGCCAACGATTAGGACGTTCACCGCAGAGGCGCAGAGGACGAAGGAGAGGACGAGGAGAGAACGAATTAAGACCCCGTCTCTCTCTGCGCCCTCTGCGCCCTCTGCGCCTCTGCGGTGAAACCGGCGTATCCTGGGCAATTACCAGAAAGGGAGGAGCATGAGCGGCGGGGCGTACGCAGTGGGGACGGCGGTGGCGCGGCCGGGGGAGATCGTCTACGGCGAGTTGCCGGTGCTGGACCTACCGACCGGCGGCCGGGAGATCCTGCCGGTGCTGATCGCGCGGGGGCGCGAGCCGGGCGGCCCGACCCTCTGGCTGACCGCGAACATCCACGGCGCGGAGTTGACCGGCATCCCGGTGATCCACCGCGTCGTCAGCGGCGACATCGCGGCGCGGCTGCGCGGCACGATCGTCGCCATCCCGACGCTCAACCCGGCCGGGCTGCGCACGGCCGAGCGCGTGCCCTACTACAGCCGCACGGACCCTAATCGTCTCTGGCCCGCGCGTCGGGGCGACGGCGAGGGCGCCGTCCAGGGCGCCTACGAACAGCTCGTCGAGCGCGTCTCGGCGGAGATCGCGCGCCGCGCCGACTACCTGCTCGACCTGCACAACGCGGCGATCCGCACGATCCCCTTCACCATCCTCGACCGCGTGCTCTACGACGGCGAGGGCGACCGCCCGCGCGCCGAGGCACTGGCGCGGCAGGTGACGGCGATGGCGCGCGCCTTCGGCGTCTCCGCCGTCCACGAGGCGGTAGCGGAGAGGTACGTGCGCCAGACGCTGCACCGCTCGGTCAGCGGCGCCGCGGTCAACGTCCACGGCATCCCCGCGCTGACGATCGAGTTGGGCCTGACCGGCGCGCTCGACCCGGCCGCGGTGGAGGCCGGTGTGACCGGCGTGACCAACGTCCTGCGCTGGGCGGGGATGCTCCCCGGCGCGCCGGAGCCGGTGACGGCCTGCCCGGTCGTGGATCCCGGCTTCCGGACGAAGCGGGACGACGCCGCCCGCGCGCCGCGCGCCGGCATCCTGGCGCCGGCGCTGGAGCCGGGCGCGCGCTTCGCCGCGGGCCAGCTCCTGGCCCGCCTGGTCGACCTCTGGGGCCGGCCGCTCGACGGCGGCGAGATCCTCGCCCCGGCCGACGGCTGGCTGATCGGCTGGAACAACGGCCTCGCCAAGTACGCCGGCCAGACGGTCGCCTCGCTCGCCGTGCGCGACGACGCGCCGCTGGCGATGGCCCACCCGGGGTGAGTCGGGGGGGGGGGGGGGGGGG
>DASSSV010000766.1:0-4606 GCA_035708265.1 Thermomicrobiales bacterium
CCGGGCGGGGCGGGCGCCGTCGGCGCCCACCCGGCTGCCGGGGGTGCGGGCGCCGGGGCGGGTGCGGCCAGGGCCGCGGCTACCGCCCCGGCCAGGTCGCCGGCGGTGGGATAGCGCTCCTCCGGCCACTTCGCCATCGCCCGCTCCAGCACCGGCTGCAGCGCGGCCGGCGCGCGCCCGCCGGTGCGCTCCGCCAGTGAGGGGATCGCGCCGTAGAGGTGGCCGTAGATGACCTGCTCGGTCGTCCCGCCGTAGGGCGGCGCGCCGGTCAGCAACTCGTAGAGCAGGCAGCCGAGCGCGTAGATGTCGGTGGGCGGGCCGACCCGCCCCTGGAACTGCTCGGGCGGCATGTAGCTCGGGGTGCCGACGACGCCGGTCTGGCCGGTCGTCGCGCCGGCCTCGCCCAGCAGTTTGGCGATGCCGAAGTCGGCCAGCAGCAGCCGGTCGCCCTCGTCGAGCAGCAGGTTGGCCGGCTTGAGGTCGCGGTGGACGACCCCGCGCCGGTGGGCGTAGTCGAGCGCCCCGGCGATCTGCGCCAGGTAGTGACTCGCCCGCGCGGGCGACAACGGCCCCTCGCGGCGCAGCAGGTCCGCGAGGCTGCCGCCGGCGACGTAGGGCATGACCAGGTAGAGGGCGCCGCCGGCCGCGCCGTAGTCGTAGACCGGCAGGATGTGGGGGTGGTGCAGCGCGGCGACGGCGTGGGCCTCGCGGTCGAAGCGGACCGCGAAGTCGCGCTCGGGGGCCTGGGCGGCGAGCTGGGCGTCGAGGGCCTTGACCGCGACGGCGCGGCCGAGGCGCAGGTCGGTGGCGAGGTAGACGCGGGCGAAGCCGCCCCGCCCGAGCTCGCGCTCCAGGCGATAGCGCCCATCGAGCGCGCCCGCCGCGGCCTCCGCCATGGCCCTCGCTCCTCGCTCGCGGGAGATGGCGGGCGGCCGCCCGCGGCCTCGTCCCGGCTGCGATGATCGCCGTGTCCGCCCGAGAATACGACGGCCGCGCGGGGCCTGTCACGCCGGCGGCTGGGACGCTGTAGCGCGCCGCGCCGGGCGCGCGTAGATCCGCGGTGTAACAGCGACCCGGCCCGTCGCGTTGAACGGAGTGATGGAAGGAGGCGCTATGACCGCAAGCACCACCACCGCGGCGCCGTTCGAGGCGGTCCCCACGGTCGGCATCATCGACGGCTACGAGCGCGAGCTGCCCCGCTGGCTGGCCAGCCTTGCGCTGGAGCACGGCCCGCTCTTCCGGGTCGCCTGGCGCGACGACTTCGTGATGACCTACCTAGTCGGCCCGGAGGCGAACCGCTTCGTCCTGCACACCGGCCGCGAGCATTTCAGCCACGACCTTGGCTGGACGCCGATCATCGGCGAGATCCTGGGCAAGGGCCTCCTCAACATGGACGGCCCCGAGCACGACCGCCACCGCAAGATGCTCAACCCGGCCTTCACCGTCGCCTACATGGCGCGCTACCTGCCGATCATGCAGCGCGTGATTGCGGCGCGCACGCGCGAGTGGGCCGCGCGCGGCGAAGTCAACCTGCTGGAGGAGACGCGCAAGATCACCTTCGACGTGGCGGCCGAGGCGCTGGTCGGCCTCGACGGCGGCGCGGAGGTCGACCGGATGCGCGAACTCTTCTACTCCCTGCTCTACGCCCCCGACTTCGACTCCGACACGATGACCTGGCAGGAGTACCACGAGCGGCGCCAGGTGGCGGTGCGCGACGAGTTGGGCGGGCTGCTGCTGCGCCTGATCGCCGAGCGGCGGCGCCGGCCGACCGACGACACGCTCGGGATGATGGTCGCCGCGCGCGACGACGACGGCCGGGCGCTCGGCGACGTGCAGATCCTCGCGCACGTCAACATCCTGCTCGTCGCCGGGCATGAGACGAGCACGACGATGAGCGCCTGGCTCCTCTACCTGCTGGCGATCCACCCGGAGTACCGCGCGCGCGTCCACGCCGAACTCGACCGCCTGCTCGGCGACGGCGACGCACCGGCCTCGCTCGACGCGATCAAGGCGATGAAGGTGCTCGCCAACGCGCTCAGCGAGGCCGGGCGCCTCTACCCGCCGGTCGGCAACGCGCCGCGCGGCGTCGTTTCGCCGTTCGAGTTCGCCGGCTACCGCGTCCCGGCCGGCACCCGCGTCCGCTACTCGATCGCGGCCGGTCACTGGCTGCCGACGATCTGGCGCGACCCCGGCGTCTTCGACCCCGACCGCTTCGCCCCGCCGCGCGAGGAGGACAAGAAGCACCCCTACGCGCTGGTGCCGTTCGGCGGCGGGCCGCGCATCTGCATCGGGGTCAACTTCGCACAGGTGGAGATCAAGGCGCTGGCCGCGCACGTCCTGCGCCACTACGCGCTCGAACCGCTGCCCGGCCAGGACATCGCCCACCTCTACGACCCGACGATGGCCGCGCCCTGGCAGGGGATCCGCGTCCGCGTAGCTGAGCGCGGGCGGTAGAGTCGCGTCGGTGGTTGCAACCGGTCGCGTCCGCGGTTGATTCGCCCGCGGTTGAAACCGCGGCTAGAGGCCCGCTCGCGCTCGCCACGAAGTCCGCCTCCGCGGACTGGGCATCGTCCCAACCCGCCGGGTGCCCTCTGGGCGTGGGTTTCGTGGCGCCGCAGGCGCCCTTAGTGGTGATTTCAATCGCCGCCGCGCCCGACCCGGCTCGCGCCTATCCCCCTGGCGCATCGTCCGAGCGGGTTCCCCCCAGGATTGGGGGGACAGGGGGGCCGTCCTCGACGAGCGGCGCCGCCAGGCGGGCCACGGCGGCGTGGACGGTCGCGACGGGGAGGCCGTGCGCGGCGGCGAGGCGCGCGCAGTCGTCGAACTCGGGCACCGCGGCGGCGACGCGCCCCCGCCACACCTTGAGTTTGACGCGCGCCGGGCCCCACGGCGTCTGCACCGTCTCCACGCGGCGGCCCGCCTTGGTCCGCTCCAGCCGCGCGGCGCGCACGCCGAGCGTCGTCGTCTCCTCGATCAGCAGGGCGCTCAGCGCGGCGGCGGCGGCGGGCGCGGCCAGGACGCTCACCTTCGTCGCCGGCCGGCCCTTCTTCATCAGGATCGGCGACAGGAAGGCGTCGAGCGCGCCGGCCGCGAAGAGGCGCTCCAGCAGCGGCGCGTAGAACTGCGGGTTCATGTCGTCGATGTTCGTCTCCAGCAGCACGACCTCGTCGCGCTCGGCGTCGTCCGGCGCATCGTCCGCGACGTCGCCGAGCCAGACGCGCAGCGCGTTCGGCCAGGGCAGCTCGCGCCGGCCGTAGCCGTAGCCGATCGCGCGCGGGCGGAACTCCGGTCGCCGGAACTCGGCCAGGGTCGCGACGATCGCCGCGCCGGTCGGCGTGACCAGTTCCTTCTCGGTCGGGGCCTCGCGCGTCGGCGCGCCGGCCGCCGCCAGCACCGCCAGCGTCGCCGGCGCGGGCACCGGGATGACTCCGTGCTGCGAGCGGGTGAAGCCGCGCCCGTCGCTGAGCGGCGAGCAGTAGACCCGCCCGACGCCCAACTCGTGCAGCCCCAGCGCGACCCCGGCGATGTCGACGATCGAGTCGATCGCGCCGACCTCGTGGAAGTGGACGTCGTCCACCGGGACGCCGTGGACCGCGGCCTCGGCGGCGGCCAGCGTGGCGAAGATGCGCAGCGCGGTCTCGCGCGCCGGGGCGGGCAGCCGGCTCCCTGCGAGGAGCGCGCGGATCTGCCGCCAATCGCGCTGCGGCTGCGCGCGGCCGACGTCGAGCGCGACGGTGAGCCGGGCGCCGGCGATGCCGTGCTGGGCGGCGCGCGCGACCTCGATCCGGTAGCCGTCGAGCGCCGGCAGCCCCTCGCGCAGCCCGGCGCTCAGTTGCTCGACCGGCCACCCGGCGTCCACCAGCGCGCCGAGCGTCATGTCGCCGCTGATGCCGCTGAAACAGTCGAAGTACGCCGCCTGCCCCATCGCCTCGATCCGTCGCTCGCCGTCGCCGGCCGCCCACCTCCGCCCCCCAGTCTACACCAGCCCGCCGTACGCCCCTCCTGCCGCCGTGGCACGACGCTTGCATTAGACGAGTCCAACCGGCGGGGCGCCGGGCGGACGAGTGGAGCGGCAGGGTGGCCTAAGCAAGCATAGGAGGGACGAATGGTTGGTCTAATCATCGGCTGGATCATTATCGGGGCGATCGCGGGCTTGATCGCGAGCCTGATCGTGCCGGGGAACACGCCGGGCGGCTGGATCGGCGGGATCATCATCGGGATCTGCGGCGGCCTGCTCGGCGGCTGGATCTTCAGCCTCTTCGCCGGCCGCGGCCCGGTGACCTTCATCGGCACGGTCATCCTCGCGGTCATCGGCGCGGTGATCATCCTCTACGCGATCCGCGCCATGTCGAGCCGCAGCACCGTCTAACGCGCGGCCGAACCAGCGACAGACCGGCGAACCGGGCGGCATAGTGCCGCCCGGTTCGCCGTACCTGTTAAGATGACGGTTGCGGAGAGGGCTTCGGGCAGGGAAGGTGCCGGCGGTTGAAACCGCGCCCGAATGGCGCTCCGCGCCACGAAGTCCGCCAGCGCGGACCGGACTCGACAACCCGCGGAGGCGGGTTTCGCGGCGAGCGCGAGCGAGCCTCCAGCCGCGGTTGCAACC
>DASSSV010000767.1:0-5791 GCA_035708265.1 Thermomicrobiales bacterium
GAAGAGCGCCAATGGGGCTTCGGACTGGCGCCGCGGCGCGTCCATTATGTCCCCAACGGCGTGACGGCGTGGCGGCACGGCGACTGGTGTCAGCACGCCGCGGGGGCGCCGGAGTTGCGGCGCGCGCTCGGCCTCGGCGCGGCGCCCATCCTGCTCCTCTACACGCGCTTCGTCGAGTTCGCCCCGGCGCGGGCCGCGCGCATCTTCGCCGCGGTGCGCCGGGAGGCGCCCGACGCGCGCCTGCTGGTCATCGGCGCGGGCTTCCGGGGCGAGGAGCGGGCGCTGCTGGCCGAGCTGCGCGCGGCGGGCCTGGCCGACGCCGCGACGCACCTGCCCTGGGTCGAGCCGGCCGACCTGCCGGCGCACCTGGCGCTCGGCGACGTCGCCATCCTGCCCTACGACGACACGCCGGTGAACCGCGCGAAGTGCTCGGTCAAGACGCTCGACCTCATGGTGAGCGGCCGGGCGGTCGTCGCCGACGCGGTCGGGCAGAACCGCGACTACTTCGAGCCGGGCGTGAGCGGCGTGCTGGTGCCGCCCGAGTGCCCCGAGGCGTTCGCGCCCGCGGTCGCCGCCCTCCTGCGCGACGGCGAGCGGCGGCGGCGGATCGGCGCGGCGGCGCGCGAACGGGTCTGGCGGGAGTTCGACTGGGCGCGGCTGGTCGGGCGCGTCGAGGCGGCCTACGACGCCGCGCTCGCGCACCGGGGGGGCGCGGCGGCATGACCGCATTGACGCGCCGGGCGGCCGGCGTCGCGGGGGAGCGGGCAGGCGCGGCCGGGCCGGCGCTCGGGCGCGCGGGGCGCAACGCGGCGATCGTCGTCGCCTTCCTCGCCGTCTATGCCCTCTTCGCGCCCCAGGTCATGCGCTCGCTCGCGCCGCTCACCGGCGACGAGCCCTTCTACGTCGTCACCGCGCTGACGATCTGGCGCGACCACACGCTCGACGAGACGAAGAGCTACGCCGAGCGCTACTACGACGCCTTCTACCCGCCCGACCCGCTGCCGGTCGACTGGCAGGGCTGGACGTCGTTCCCGCGCGACCTGCCGCCGCACGCGACCCACAGCATCCGCCCCGGCCTCTACTCGAAACACGGCCTCGGCGTGGCGCTGCTGATCCTGCCGGCCTGGGTGCTCGGCGCGCGGGCCGGCGCGGTCTGGCTGCTCAACCTCGTCGCGGCGCTCGTCGCGCTGAACGTCTACCTGCTGGCGCGGCGCTACACGCGCGACTGGCGCTGGGCCGCGGCGATCGCCGTCCCGCTGGCGCTCAGCAACCCGCTGATGAGCTACGCCTACCTGATCTTCCCGGAGATGTTCGCCGCGCTGGCGATCGTCTACGCCTTCCGGCGCTCCCGAGAGGGGCGCAACAACGCGCTGCAGTGGCTCCTCGTCGGCGGCTGCCTGGCCCTGCTGCCCTGGCTCCACGCGCGCTTCATCCCGGCCGTGCTCGGGCTGGCGCTGGCGCTGCTGCCGGGCTGGCTGCGCGAGCGCTCCTGGGGGCGGCGCCTCGCCGCCGTCGTCCCGCCGGTGCTGGCGGGGCTCGCGCTGCTGGCCTTCTACCAGTGGCTCTACGGCCGGCCGCTGCCGAACGCGGAGGACCACGCCGGGTTCAGCGACCTCTGGGGCACGGTCAACGGCTTTTTCGGCCTCTTCCTCGACGAGCAATGGGGCCTCGTCATCTACACGCCGCTCTACCTGCTGGGGCTGGCGAGCCTGGCGCACTTCTGGCGCCGGCGCAGGGAGGATTTCACCGCGCTCCTGCTCGTCGTCGCGCCGTACCTGCTGCTGGTCGCCTTCTACCGCGTCTGGTGGGGCGAGTGGGGCCCGCCGGCGCGCTACCTGGCGCCGGTGGCGCCGCTGATCGCCGCGCCGCTGGCGGCGTGGGTGGCGGACAAGCGGCCGGCGTTCGCGGCGGCCGCGCTGGCGCTGGCGGCGCTGCCCGGCCTCCTCGTCATGGGCGCGTTCCTGGTCGCGCCGCAGATCATGTACAACCAGCCGGACGGCCACAGCGCGCTCTTCACCGCCTGGGCCGCGCAGCTCGACCGCCCCTGGCCGAAGATCATCCCCTCGTTCCAGTTCTACGCCCTCTCGCCGCTGGCGCTGCGACTGCCCTGGTCGCTCGCGCTCGCCTGGTCCATCGTCGCCCCCTTCCTCGGCGGCTGGACGCGCGACGCCGCCGCGCCCGAGGCCGACGACGGCGCGTAGTCCCCTCGCCCACCGCCGCGCGCTGAAACGCGGCCGGAAAACTCCTCGTACATCTGGTGTGTCGGGTTGACGGAATCTCCCGTCGCGCCGACGACCTTACCGGGCGACGCGCAGGAGGGGGAGCATGCAAACGGCGGACATGGACATCGGCAAGGCGTTCACCTACGTCTTCAACGACCCGAAGTGGGTCCAGAAAGTACTGATCGGCGCGGGGCTCGTCTTCGTCGCCTTCCTGACCTCGATCATCGTCGTCGGCATCGTGCTGTGGATCATCCTGCTCGGCTATCTCGTGCAGCTGGTCCGCAACGTCATCGCCAACGAGCAGTATCCGCTGCCGGAGTGGGCCGACTGGGGCAACTTCCTGTCCGAAGGGGCGAAGGCGCTGGTCGTCACCATCGTGATCTTCCTGCCGGCCCTCATCCTGGAGATCTTCAACTTCGTCGTGGGCGTCGCCGGTAGCATCGCGAGTTCCAGTAACTCCTCGTCCGCCGGCGCGGGACTGGGCGCCGTCGGGCTCTGCCTGGGCTGCCTGACCTGGCTGGTCAGCCTGGCCTGCGCGCTGGGCCTGCCGGTCGCGATCGGCCGCTACGCCGCGACCCGGAACATCGCGATGACGCTGCGGTTCAACGAGCTCTGGGCGACCTTCCGCACGAACATCGGCACCTACCTGATCGTCTGGCTGCTCAGTCTCGTCACCGGGTTCATCAGCGGCATCGGCTTCATCGCCTGCGGGATCGGGTTGTTCTTCACCGTCTTCTACGCGAGCCTGGTGAACTACCATCTCTACGGTCAGGCGTACCGCAAGGCCCAGGGCACGGCCCCGAGCTACGGCCAGCCGCAGCCCGGTTACCCCTCCGGCTACCCGTTCTGAGCCCTTCGCTCGCGGCGGCGCGGCCGGGTGGCCGCGCCGCCGCCCGGCGGTGAAACGAGCCCATGGACGCGATCTTGAGCGGCGTCGGCCTGGCCGGCGCCGCCGGCTTGAACGCCTACATCCCCCTCCTGGCGCTGTCGCTGGCCGGGCGCTTCGGCTTCGCGCACCTCAACCCGCCCTACGACGCGCTCTCCTCGAACTGGGGCCTCGCCGTCCTGCTGATCCTCCTCGGGATCGAGGTGCTGGCCGACAAGATCCCGGGCGTGGATCACGTCAACGACCTCGTCAACACCGTCATCCGCCCGGCCGCCGGCGCGGTGCTGATGCTCGCCAGCGCCGGCGCCGGTACCCTCAGCCCCGGCCTCGCCCTCGCACTCGGTCTGATCGTCGCGGGCGGCGTCCACGGCCTGAAGGCGAGCGCCCGCCCGCTGGTCACCGTCTCGACCGCGGGGATCGGCAACCCGGTCGTCAGCGTCGGCGAGGACATCGCGGCGATGGCCCTCTCGGTCCTGGCCTTCGTCGCGCCGGTGGCGGTGGGGATCCTCGTCGCGCTCCTCCTCCTCGGCTTGCTCCTGCTCCTGCGCGCCCTGCGCGCCCGCCGGGCGCGCCGCGCGGCGGCGTAGCGCGGCCCGCCCCGCCGCGCCGGAATGCCCCTCTTCTGCGCACGAAACTTGACACAATCCGACGCAACTAGTACACTGGAGGGTGGCAGCGCGGCGCGCGGCGCCGCGACAGAGGGGGGATTGGCTGCTCCATATGGAATTCAAGGACTATTACCAGATCCTGGGGGTCGCGCGCGACGCGAGCGAGAAGGACATCCACAAAGCCTTCCGCCGGCTGGCGCGCAAGTACCACCCGGACATCAACCCGAACGACGCCGAGGCCGAGGCGAAGTTCAAGGAGGCCAACGAGGCCCACGAGGTCCTCGGCGACCCCGAGAAGCGCAAGCAGTACGACCGCTTCGGCGCCGACTGGCAGCGCTATCAGCAGGCCGCGCAGGCGGGCCAGGGCGCGCCGAACGTGGACTTCAGCCAGTGGTACACCGGGCAGGCCGGCCAGGGCGGCGGGCCGCGCGTGGAGTTCCACGAGTTCGGCGGCGAGCCGGGCGCATACTCCGACTTCTTCGAGTCGCTCTTCGGCCGCTTCGCCGGCGGCGCGGGCGCGCGCGGCCGGACGCCGCCGCGGATGGCGCCGCACCGCGGCGAGGACTACGAGTACGGCGTCGAGATCACGCTGGAGGAGGCCGACAAGGGCGCGACCCGGATGCTCGACTTGCAGGTCGCGGAGGTCTGCCCGACCTGCCACGGCACCGGCATCAGCGCCAACCACGTCTGCCCCACCTGCGGCGGCAGTGGCCAGGTGCTGCGCACCAAGCGGCTGGAGGCCCGCATCCCGGCCGGCGTGCCGGACGGCGGGCGGGTGCGCCTGGCCGGGCAGGGCGGCCCTGGCTTCGCGGGCGGCCCCAACGGCGACCTCTACCTGGTCGTGAGCATCCGGCCGCACGAGCGCTTCGAGCGCGCGGGGAGCGACCTGCGCACGGCGGTCGACGTGCCGCTCTATACCGCGCTGCTCGGCGGCGAGGTCGAGGTGCCGTCGCTCGACGGCCGGCTGGCGCTGCGCATCCCGCCGGAGACGCAGAACGGCCGCACCTTCCGGCTGCGCGGCAAGGGGCTGGCGCGGCCGCAGTCGCAGGGCGGCGGGCGCGGCGACCTGCTGGCGCGGGTCAACGTGAAGCTGCCGACGGGCCTGACGGAGCGCGAGCGCGAACTCATCGCCGAGCTGCGCGACGCGCGCGAGGCCCGCGCCGCCGAGACCGGAGACTGATAGGCATGAATCAGTATCCACACGCCGGGCGCCCCGGCGAGCGCCGCTACGTCATCCACGTCGCCGCGCGGCTGGTCGGCGTCCACCCGCGGACGCTGCGCCACTACGAGCGGATCGGCCTGCTCCATCGCGAGAGCGCCGGCCAGACCTACACCGAGGCCGACCTCGAACAAGTCCGCCTGATCCGCCGCCTGATCGACGACCTCGGCGTCAACCTCGCCGGCGCCGAGGTGATCCTCAACATGCGCGAGCGGATGCTCCAGCTGCACCGCGAGTTGGAGGCGCTGCGCCGGGAGATCGAGTAGTCGGCAGTCGGAAGTCGGAAGTCGGAAGAGGCGGCTTCCGTGGGCCAGCCCGGTCGGTAATAGTAAGCCGGTACTCCCGACTGCCGAACTCCCGACTCGGCCGTTCTTCCCTTCTCCCCGTCCATCATCTATAGTTGCCGCCGGCGGTCGCGCGAGGGGGCGGACTGCCGGAGGGAACAGCGCGCGGCGGCGCGGGGAGTGGATGGCGGCATGCCGGCACGGCTGGTCATCGGCGGACAGTGGGGCGACGAGGCCAAGGGCAAGATCATCGACGCGCTCGGCGAGCGGGCGGCGGTGGTCGTGCGCGCGACGGGCGGCAACAACGCCGGCCACACCGTCATCAACCCGCTCGGCACCTTCAAGATGCACCTGATCCCGTGCGGCATCTTTCACCCGCGGGCCATCTCGGTCATCGGCAACGGCGTCGTCATCAGCCCGCAGGGACTCCTCGACGAGATGGCGATGCTGCGCGCGGCCGGGATCGACCTCGCGAACCTGCGCATCAGCAACCGCGCGCACCTGGTCATGCCCTACCACCCGCTCTTCGACCAGCTCGAGGAGCGGGCGCGCGGCGGCGCGGCGATCGGCAC